>JBBRZR010000007.1:0-35966 GCA_038236495.1 Burkholderiales bacterium | reverse complement strand
CCAGCCGCATCGAGCTGGACGCGCCGTGGCGGTTGCCGCGACGGGATGTGTTGATCGCCGTCTACGACGACGGCGACGGTCTGGCCGAGCCGGCAGCACGCTCGCTGATGGCGCTGGGCTACAGCGGCGTGCATTTGCTGGCCGGCGGGCTGCAGGGCTGGCGCGAGCAGGGCGTGCCCGCTGGCGACGCGGGCAAGGCGGGCGAACTGTTTCGCGACGTCAATGTACCCAGCAAGGCCTTTGGCGAGCTGGTGGAGCACGAGCGCCACACCCCGTCGCTTGCGGCCGAGGCCGTCAAGGCGCTGCTCGACAGCGGTGCCGATGTGGTGCTGCTCGATGCCCGCCCGTTCTCTGAATACCAGACCATGAGCATCCCCGGCGGCACCAGCGTTCCGGGTGCCGAGCTGGTGTTGCGGGTGCGCGAGCTGGCGCCCGACCCCGCCACCCAGGTCATCGTCAACTGCGCCGGTCGCACCCGCAGCCTGATCGGTGCGCAAAGCCTGATCAACGCCGGCATACCCAACCCGGTGGCAGCGTTGCGCAACGGCACCATCGGCTGGTTGTTGGCCGGCTTGACGTTGGACCACGGTGCGAAGCGCCGCTTTCTGCCTGCCAGCGAGACGAACCGCCGCGCCGCGAAAGGCGCCGCCCAGGCGCTGGCCGACCGCGCTGGCGCGCTGCGGCTGGGCCGGTCCGGTCTGGCTGCCTGGGCGGCCGATGCCCGCCGCACGCTTTACCGCTGGGACGTGCGCAGCCCCGAGGAGTACGCCGCCGGCCATCTGCCGGGTTTTGGCAGCGCGCCGGGCGGCCAGTTGGTGCAGGAGACCGATGTGTTTGCCGCGGTGCGCGGGGCGCGTATCGTGCTGGCCGACGGCGGCGCAGCGAACGACGGCGTGCGCGCCGCCATGACGGCGCACTGGCTGGCGCAGTTGGGCTGGCAGGTCGGCTGGCTGACGGACATCGACCCAGCCCAGCTCACCGAGACCGGGCCGTGGCAGCCGCCGCACACACCGCTGCCGGTCGTCGCGCTGATCAGCCCGGCAGCGGCCGCCGCACAGTTGCAGCAGACCGGCACGCTGCTGCTGAATCTGGCGACCAGCGCCCACCATGTCTTGGGCCATATCCCGGGCGCGCGCTGGCTGCTGCGCTCGCAACTCGGCCTGGCCTTGCAGCAATTGCCAGCAGCCGAGCGCATCGTCCTGACCTGCAGCAACGGCGCACTGGCGTGTTTTGTCGCCACCGATCTGGCACGTCTGACCCGCCTGCCGGTGGCGGTGATCGACGGCGGCACTGCGGCCTGGGCGGCAGAGGGCCGGCCGCTGGCGGTGGGCGAGGTCGGCCTGATGAGCCCGCGCATCGACCGCTACCGCCGGCCCTACGAGGGCACGGACGCGCCGCGGGCGGCGATGCAGGCCTACCTCGACTGGGAGTTTGGCCTGGTGGCGCAGCTTGGCCGTGATGCCACGCACGGCTTTCAGGTGCTGCCAGCGTGAGCCGCGCCTGTCTCGGGCGGCAAAAGAAATGGGCCTAGAAAATCAAGTCTCAGGGGTCGCCGCCGCCAACCCGATCTCACGCCGGGTCGGTGACTTGACCCGAATAACCTGCAAGGCGATGGACAGCGACCGTTCATAGAGGGCATCGACATCGGCGTTGCCAGCGCTTGGGAGTGCAGTGGGCTCGGCTGCAGACGGGTGGCTGGCTGCAGCGCCCTGCGCCGCCAGCGGCTGACCGGTGCGCGCGGCCAGCATGGATGCCGATACCAGCCGGTCCAGCCCGTCGGCACCCGACACGGCGATGCCTGCGAACTCACCCCTGGCATTGAAGACAGGCCCGCCTCTGGGCCCCGCCGGTGCGTCCAGGCCCAGCCGCCGCAGCCCGGTGCCGGCGGTCGGTCGCGCGAAAAAGCCCTGGCGCAGCAACGGCCAGGCGGCCGACGCGGTGTGGCTGGGGGCGAATTCGACCATGTAGCCCGGGCTGCCGGCAAACGGTTCGCGGCGCGCTGCGGCCAGGCTAGCCCGCGGCAGTGGATTGTCCAGACGCAGCGTGGCCAGACCGTGTACCTCGTCACGGGCCTGCACCCGGGCGCTCACGGTCTGGCCCAGCCCATTGCGCAACCAGACGGGGCTGGCTGCTTGGGGCTCGGGCCCCAGTGCGGTGGCCGGCACGACTGCCGACACGCCGTCATCGAGCAGCACCCCGCTGCCCACCACTTCACTGTCCGCAGGTGGCTCAGCGCCCCAGGCGTACGGCGCCGTGCGCAGGGGGGGTTGCCGCAGCACCGCATCGACCTCCGGCCAGGGCATGTTGAGTTGGCGGCTGGCCGACCGCAAGGCGGCGTCGTCGGGCGCCAGGGCCAGGGCCTCGTCCAACACCCGCCGGGCCACCACGCGCTGGCCGCCCACCTGCAACAACCAGGCGTACAGCGCCGTGCCGGCCGGCCAGTCGCGGCGGTGCGCGCCGGCGGCATGGGCGCCAAACGCCAGCGCGCGCCGGTACTCACCGGCCTGCATGTAGGCCCGCACCAGCGCAGCCTCGGTGTCGGCGGCGTGCAGCATCACTGCGGCGCGGTCCAGCGCATCCTGGGCCGGGCCCGGTTGGCCAGCGGCCAGCAGCCGCTCGCCCTCGTCCAGCAGGCGCCTGCGCTCGGCCAGGGCCTGGTTGGGGTTGGCTCCGGGTACGCCGGCAAGGCGCTGGCGCGCCTGCAGGCTCCAGTCCGGTGCTGCCTCCGGGGTCTGGGCTCCGGCCTCGCCGGCCAGACCCGACAGCGCCAGCGCAGTTGCAGCCAGGGCTGGCCAGGCCCGCGTGCACGCCATCAAGCTCAGGGTCCGACCACGGTGACCGTGTTGATGCGCGGCTTCTTCAGGGCCGCGCTGGCCGGGTCGTAGGCCTGCGCCACGCCCTTGTAGCCGGCCAGGTAGGCCACCAGCGCGTCGATGTCCTGGGCGCCGCCTTGAACGCCCGTGCCGCCGATGAAGGTGGTGAAACCGTCGCCGCCCGTCGCCATGAAGTTGTTGACCGTCACCCGGTAGGTCTTGGCCGGGTTCTGCACCACGCCGCCGATCACCAGGTTGTCGGTCGGCCCGGTGACCAAGGGCGGGACCACCGTCACGTCGGTGGGGGTAAAGGCCACGTCCTTGATGCGCGTGCCGCAGGCGCCGGCCGTGGTCCAGGTGTAGCTCAGGCCGTTGGAGATCTGCATTACCCGGTTGGATGAGCCTTGGCCCAGGCAGTTGGCGAACTGCTGCTCCAGCACGTTCTTGAGCTGCTGGGCGGTCAGCGTCAGGGTCACCAGGCTGTTGCCGAAGGGCTGCACCGTGAAGCCTTCGCCGTAGCTCAGGTCGTAGGGGTAGCTGGCAGCGGCCGGCTTGACAAAGCCCGGGCTGCGTACACCACCGGCGTTCATGAAGGCCATCACCGCGCCGCCCAGTGCTGCGGGCTGGGTGGCCTGCAACTGGGCGTCGGCGATCAGGTCGCCGGCGGGCATTTCGCCCGAGGCCGCCGCGGTGTTGCTCATGCCCGCGGTGATGGTGCCGATCACCTGGCCCGCCAGCGGCGAGACAGCGGTCTTGTAGGCCGCCACCAGGATCTTGACCTGCGGGTCGGCGGCAATCGCCGCTGTCATCGATGCGTTGCTGCGGTCGACCAGCACATTTTTCGGGCTGACGTCGATCACGTCGCGGCTGACCGGGTCGATCTTGATGTCGATCTCGGTCAACACCCGGCCGAAGGCGCTGGCGCTGGTGATGGGCACCAGGCGGCCGGTCTTGTTCGGCAGGCCGGTCGAGCGCGCCGTGGTGGTGATCGTGCCGCCCACCACGCCGCCGGAGATCGACGTACCGCTCACGTCGGTGGTGTTTTTCGAGCAGTTGAAGGCCGCATGGGTGTGGGCGCTGATCACCAGGTCAACCGCGTTGTCCAGCCTCGACACCACCTTGGCA
Organism: Burkholderiales bacterium; assembly: GCA_038236495.1. Lineage (GTDB taxonomy): Bacteria > Pseudomonadota > Gammaproteobacteria > Burkholderiales > Burkholderiaceae_C > Pseudaquabacterium. Next base: position 32,028 of record JBBRZR010000007.1, on the reverse strand, counting down.
ATGTCGCTGGCCGAGCCGCTGGTGGTGTTCAGGTCGTTCATGCAGCCGTTGATGTCGCTGGCATTGACCACCGCCGCGCTGGGTGAGTTCTGGAAGCCACCCTGGTGCACCAGCACCACGATCGCCTCGATGCCCTGGGCGCGCAACTTGGGCACCAGCGCGTTGACGGTGTCGGCCTCGTCCCTGAACTGCAGGCCGGCCACACCGGTGGGGGTGACGATGCCAGGCGTGCCCTGTAGCGTCATGCCGATGAAGGCGACCTTGACGCCGCCAAAACTCTTCAGGCCATAGGCCGGCAGCAGGGTGCGGCCGGTGGCCGTTTCGATCACGTTGGCGGACAGCCATTTGAACTTGGCGCCGTCGAAGGTGCCCGGCGCCGATGAGCCGAAGCCTTTGCAGCTGTTCGGGTCGGTGATGCCGCCCACCATCTTGCAGCCGCCGTTTTGCAGCCGTCGCAGCTCGGTGCTGCCCTTGTCGAACTCGTGGTTGCCGACCGCGCTGAAATCCACGCCGATCTTGTTGAGCGATTCGACTGCCGGCTCGTCGAAGAACAGTGCCGAAATCAGCGGCGTTGCGCCGATGAAGTCACCGCCACCGACAACAACCGTGTTCGGGTTCTTGGCCTTCATGGCGGCGACATAGGCCGCCAGGTACTCGGCGCCGCCCACGGCCGGACGCTGCGCGGTGGGCACCGAGCTGTTGGCGCCAAAGGTGCCGGGCGATTCCAGCGTGCCGTGGAAATCGTTGAACCCGACGATCTTGACGTTGATCGGCGCGCGGCTGGGGCCGGCGGCCAGCGCCGGCGCCGCGGCCAGGGCAAATGCGGCCGACAGGGCCAGGATCAGGGGGCGGACAGAGGTCATGGGGATGTGCTCCGGGGGCGGGCAGGGTTTACTTCGAATTGCCGCGGCGCAGCACGACGGTCAGCAGCGACAGGCCGGCCAGCAGCATGGCCAGGCTGGCCGGCTCAGGCACGGGTGAGACCTCCAGACGCACCGCGCCGATGGTGGCGTTGAGCGGACCGTTGGCATCGGCCAGAAACTGCGTGGCGCTGCCGGTGATGCTGTGGGCGCCGGCACCCAGCGTGAAGACGCCGCGGCTGAAACGGGCGTCGGCAAGCGCGTCCGACGGGTCGAAGGTGATCGCGCCGTTGGGGTCGCCCGCCACTGCCGCACCGGTGCTGCCGAGCACGCTCACGCCGTCGCGGACCTGGAACAGGTCGCCGGAGAAGCCGGCATCGACCACCGTCAACGTGCCGACAAAGCCGGCGGCAATGCTGAAGTCGAAGCGCAGTGCGGCGCCGTTGTCGTCGATCCAGCCAGCGCTGTAGGGCGGCAGGTTGGCGTCGACGGAAAAGCCGCTCCAGCTGCCATCAGCGGGCAGCGTAGCGGCCTGGGCGGCAGAAAACAGCGTGATCAGCGACAGCGCGCCGGCTGCCGCAAAGCGGTGAATGTGCATGGGAACTCCTCGGGTGGGTGGACGCGATGGCGGGGGTATCGCCATGCAGTCCTGATGATCCTGAGCGTCCCAGGCGGGCGTGAATCCTCGGTGACAGCGCTGGCCAGCCATGGTCCGAACGGCTCGTGCCGGCGGGCTGCGGCCCGACTATTTGCTGCTTGGCCACTTGGCGCCCACCGCCTTGCGCAGGATGTGCAGGTCGAGCCCCAGCGACCAGTGGCGCAGGTAGTCCAGGTCGAGTGCAATCCGCTGGCGCATCGCGTCGAGCGGCTCACGGTCGATCTGTTGATGGTGGATCTGGGCCCAGCCGGTCAAACCAGGGCGGGCTTTGTAGCGCACCATGTAGGCGCGTACCCGTTGCCGGTAGCTGTTGTTGTCGGCCACCGCATGGGCGCTGGGGCCCACCATGCTCATCTGGCCCAGCAGCACGTTCACCAGTTGCGGCAGCGCGTCCAGCCCTGTGCGCTGCAGCAGCCGTCCGATAGGGGTGAGCATGGTGTTGTCAGCCAACCCGGCCTCGTCATTGGGGCGGGGCTGGGCGGTGCGTGCCGTGCGGAACGCATAGATCACGATCTCGTTGCCGTCCAGGCCGCTGCGGCGCTGCCGCAGCCAGGCCGGGCCGGGGGAGGACGCACGGATGGCGATGGTGATCGCGAGCAGCAGCGGCCAGCCCAGCAGCAACAGCAGGGCTGAAATCGCCAGGTCGCTGGCGCGTTTGATCAGCTCGTTGGTGCCGGTGAACGGGCTCTCGCAGATGCCCACCACGGCCAGGCCGTCCAGCTCCTGCAAGCGTCCCTGCACGATCTGGGCGCTGACGACATCGGGCACCAGATAGAGCGACGCCGTGGTGGCTTGCAACGCGTCCACCAGGGCGATCAGGCGCGGATGGGCACCGATCGGCAGCGTGATGTAGACCTCGCGGATGCCCAGCTTGTCGACATAGCGGCCCACGGCCGACAAGTCGCCCAGCAGGCCGTCCCGGGCCAACGGGTCCAGCCGGGCAGGCGAGCGGTCATCGAAAAAGCCGACGACGCGGGCGCTGCCCTGTGGCCGCCTGGCCAGCGCGTGGGCAGTGCGCACGCCCAGCGAGCCGGCCCCGACCACCACGGCCGTGCGCCACCGTGCGTCGCGTCTGGCCTGGCGGTGAACCACAGCGGTCAAGAGCATGCGGGCGGCCCAGTGCACGACCGGAACGGCCACCGCCCACTCGACCAGCACCGGCCAGTCGACGTCGCCCAGCGCGCCCAGCACGTGGCCACACAGTGCCAGCACCGCCAGCAACAGCGCCCAGTTGCGGCCGATGTCAACGGCCGCGCGCCAGGCTGACAGATCGACCCCATAACGGCCGGGAAAGGTCAGCGCAATGATCATCAAGGACATGGCGGTGGCCCAGCGTGCCGGTCCGGTGCCGTTCCATACCAGCAGGCCCTGCAACAAGGCCACGCTGATCGCCGGCTCCAGCGCGGCGGACACCAGGCCGGTCACCGACTGCGGCGCACCGAAGAAGGTTCGACCCAGGCGCTCATGGCCGCGCATCGGCGGCAGCACGGCGCCGGCGGCGGCGGTCGGCGGGCGGGCGTCGGGGTCAGGCGGCGTCAAGGGCTGATGTCGCCGGGCATGGCACGGCCTGCCGGCCTGCCTGCGGCGAGGTGGGTGGTGCGGTCGGACATCCCGGCAGCGTGGCGCAACAGCAGCGCTTCGTAAGCGGACAGCACGACCTCCCAGCGGAAGGCTTCGGCGTGGCGCTGCCTGCTGCGCAAGCGCATGCGGGTCAACTGCGCGGGGTCGGCCAGGGCAGGCGTCAGGATTCGGTCGAGTTCGATGCCATCCCGGAAATAGAGCGCGGCGTCCGAGGCGACCCAGCGGTTGAAGCGGTTGTCGTGTGCAAACACGGGGTTGCCGGCGCCCAGTGCCTCGACCAGCGACGGGTTGGTGCCGCCCACCTGGTGGCCGTGCACATGGCCCAGGCTGTGCGCGCGCAAGGCCGTCAACAGCGCCGGGTCGTACAAGGCACCCAGGAAGCGCACTTCCTCGCTGGCCGCGTCCTGGATGGCCCGGTGGTAGCGCTGATCGTCGGAGTAGTTGCCCAGCACCACCAGCGTTGCGCCACGCTGCCGGCACGAGAAGCCGCGCACCGCCTCCAGGATCGAGTTCTCCGGCTCCGGTCGGGCGATCAGCGTCAGGTAGGTCTGTGGCGTCAGGCCCAGGGCGGCGAGCGGCGCGGTGGGTGCATAGCCCACCGGCAGCGCGCCATAGGGGATGGTGGTGATGCGCCGGGCCGCGGTGCGGGTGGCCAGATGGGCCTGGATTTCCGGGTGGTCGGCGATCAGGTGGTTGCCGATCCAGCAACCAGCCCAGTCATTGAGCCAGAACCAGGCTTTGGCCAGGCTGCCCCATTTGTCGCGCCTCCACTCGATGCCGTCCATGTTGATCAGGTTGGTGATGCCGGCCGCCCGCAGCCGCAGGCAAAACAGCGCGGTGTTGTAGCCCAGCGTCAGGCAGAGATCGCCGTGTTGTGCGGCGTCGGCGATGCAGCGCCAGTCGAACAGCACCGTGCCCTTGGCGCCGCCCAGCGACACGGGGATGCGCACCCGGTCCACCCCCTGCCACGCATCGCGCACGACCGGCCCTGCACCGTCCTCCTGGCAATACACCACCACCCGCCAGCCACGCGCCACCAAGTGAAGCGAGAGTTGCTCGGCAAAGGTCTCGAACCCGCCGTGGGCAGCGGGGATGCCACGGATGCCGAGGATGCGCAGGGTGGGCGTCATAGCGCGGCTTCGCTGCTGATCGGGCTGCCACCCGCGCAGGCGCCCGAAGGCGTCCAGCCCAGCCGCGCCTCGATCTGCTGGTAGGCGAGATCAACCTGGCGGCGCCAGCCCAGCTCGCCGGCCCGCCGGTAGGCACCGTCCGCCAGGCGACTCAGCGCCGGGCGGTCTGCGTCCAGCCGCGCAATCTGGTTGGCAATGGAGGCCACCAGGCCGGCCTCGTCTAGCCCGGCGGTGCGCACCCACACCGCCGAGTCAGCGTCGGCGGTGTGGCGTGCGCCGCCGATGTCCAGGCACAGCACCGGCAGGCCGCTGGCCAGGGCCTCGATGACCACGGTGCCACTGGAGTCGAACCAACTCGGGAAGACAAACAGGTCGCTTTGCCGGTACAGCGCGGGCATGTCCTCGCGCGCGACCCAGCCCAGGAACTTGACCGCAGTCTGCAGCCCGCTGCGGGCCAGGCGGGCCTGCAGCCAGGCCTCCATGCGCCCGCTGCCGGCGACCGTCAGCTGCACGTCCAGACCGCGCTGGCGCAGCGCGATGACCGCATCCACGGCGTAGCTGATGCCCTTGCCGCCGATCAGCCGCCCGGCGTACAGCAGCCGCAGCGGACCGGGACGGGAAGGGTCACGCGGTGTCGGGGCTGGCAGCGCTGCAATGCCGATTTCCAGCGCCAGCGTGGCCCGGCTGCTGGCAAAGCCGGGCAGGGCGTCGCGGGTGGCAGCGGTTCTCACCAGCACGCAGCAGGCAGCCGCCAGGGTGCGGCGCATGAAGGGATCGAGCCGGACCAGCGCGATCGCCGCCGAGCGCAGGCGCCAGAGGGCTTTTTCACGCCAGGGCCACGACCGGTACAAACGGGGCGGGGCGTCGTCACCGCCACCGATCGGCCCCAAGGCGAAGGGGACGCCTAGCCCGCCCAGGAAGCTGGGCAACCGACAACTGCCCCAGGTGAGGTGGTGGATCAGGTCGTGCGGCCGCTCCGCCAGCAGCCGCACGACATGGGCCCGCAGCGCCCATTGCCAGCGCCAGTAATAGCCCCGTGAGTCCACCTGTCGCTGCAGATCGCCGCCGCAGCCGGGCAGACCCACATACAAAAACGTCAGCCCCGGCTGCGGCCTGGCGTTGATTTCGGCTGCGATCCTGGCCTGAAATCGCACATGGGTGACAACCGTCACGTCGTACCGGCTGGCCAGCGAAATCGCCCAGTTCCAGCCGACACCCGGCTCGGACCCCCAGTCGGGGCAGCAGGCGAAAGCCGACAACAGCAGCCGCCGCCGCCGATGGGCCACCAGCCCGGCCGGATTCGGGTCGAGGTTCATGGTTTGAGCCCCCGGCGGTCCGATCCTTGCTGGCCCGGCGCCATCGCGGTGATCAGCCGCCGCATCACCCGGGCGTCGGCGCTGCGAGCCTCGTGTCTGGGGTCTTCAGAGTCCACCTCGGCGTCCCAGCCGGTCCATGTGCGGAACGAGTGGAAACTCCAGTTCCAGCCTTCGGCGTTGAACAGGTCGACACAGTCACTGACCCAGCGCAGCGTTGATCCGCCCGGCGCCCAGCGCGCGCAGCCGAACTCGCCGATGTAGATCGGCACCCGAAAGCGCGCGGCGAAGCCACGAACCAGGCGAAGCTCCTGCTTGAGCCGTTGGCGGTCTATCGGGCCGATGCCGAGCTCGCTGTCCCAGGCGCCCAACTGCCACTGGGCGCTGGCGGGATAGGGGATTTGCCGTGTCCACTCGGGCGTCACGCCCTGGTGGGTGATGGCGTGCGGCGTGTAGAAATGGATGCTGTAGACCACCCGAGGGTCGGCCAGCGGTGCGATGCCGCGCAGCGCCGACGCTTGCGCGCCCCGGACCGGCTCGAACACCACCGGGCTGGCGCAACCGCTGGCGCGCAGCCCGGCCAGCGCTGTGCCCGCCAGTGTTGACCAAAGTCGCTGCGCCGCCGCCAGGTCGGGCAACAGCGGATTAGGCTCGTTGAACAGGTCGATGCCCGCCAGCGCCCGGTGGTTGCCGAAGCGGCTGCCGAAATCGGCCCAGCAGCGCAAGAAGCTGCGTTGCAGCACGGCGTCGCGCCACAGCGGTTGGGGCTCTACCGCGTCGTCGAACAAACCCAGCACCACCAGGCCCACGCCCAGGCGCTCGGCATGTGCCAGGCAGACCTGCACAGCCGCCGCGTCGTCGTCGGCCAGGATGTAGCCCGCCGGACCGCGCCGAAAGTGCAGGCCCACGCGTGCCAGGTTGGCGCCGGTCCGTTGCAGCGCTCGCAGCGTTGTTTCGTCGAGCGACGGCAGGTTGGCCGTGGTGAAGCCGCGCAGGCTGCCGCTTTGCCATCGCGCCCACCAATCGGCTGCCTGGCCGGCGATGGCGGGGCCAGCGCCAGTCAGCGAGGCCAGCGCCGACACGGCGCCTGCGGCCGACCCGGCCATCCAGTGCCGGCGGCCGGCTGAGGCGAGCGGGCAAGATGACCCGTAGCCGCTCACGCGGTGTGCCCGGTCTTGGTATGACTTGAGCCTGCCAGTTGCGACAGCAAGAAGCCGCAGAGCATCGTCACCGGCAGCAAGTCGAACTGGTGGAAGGTGCCGAAAAAGATCGCGGTCGACACACCGAGCGCCACCGCACAGGCCTGCATCAAGCGCCCCAGCCGGCGCAGTGGCGATGCGGCGTCGGCGTTGGCATGGCGGCGGCCCAGCAGGTACAACTGGGCCAGAAAGCCCAGGTACAGGGCCATGCCCACCAGCCCGGTCTTGACGAGCACAAAGACGTAGCCGTTGTGGAAGATCGGAAAGAACCTGCGCGCGTCCCTGGGGTCGCGGGTCATGGTCTGCATCTTGCCGACATCGACCATCGCGCCCAGCCCCTCGCCGAACAGCCAGCGCACCGGGCCGCCGTCGGCCCATTGCCCGACGGCGCGGGCGGTCTCGTAGCCGCGCCAGTTGTCCTGTATCTCGCCCAGCGACATGCGCTCGGTCACTTGCAACTCCTCGAACACCCGGCCAAACTTGCCGACCAGCGTGGTCTTCGCCTCCCAGGAGTCGGGGTCGATGACGCTTCGCACGACCAGCACGGCGGACAGCAGCAGCAGCAGCAGCAAGGTCACCCGCCACAACTCGCGGCGGGCGAACAGGCCGACAGCAGCGAGCGCGCCGAAAAGCAGCAGCACGATCAGGGTTCGTGAGTACGACAGGGCAATCGACGCGGCATTGAGCCCCAGGCAGCACCACACCACGCCAGGCGACAGCAACAGTTCTGTGCGCCAGCGGCCCCGATGAGCGATCAGGATCACCGTCACAAAGACGGTGGCGAAGTAGCCGGTGCCGCTGTAGCTGCGAACCTCGGAGGTGCGCAGCGTGAGCAACTCCGGGTAGCGGAGAAACCAAGAGAGATGGAGCAAGGCCACCAGCGTGCCGCCGACGACAAAGGCGCGCAGCCCGCGCGCCGGGCTGTCGATCTGGCTGCCAAGCACATAGCCGACGACCATGATCATCATCGGGTTGCTGAAGTACCAGCCGTCACGCAAGAAGACATAGGCCTGTGCCTCGAAGCCGCGCAGGATGCCGATGATGATCATCGCCGGGAACGGCCAGATGTAGCGCATCAGCGCCAGCGGCGGCAGGCGCCGAGCCGCCAGCACCACCAGCAGAGCCAGCCCCACCAGGTACAAATTGACGGTGGTGGTGAATCCTGCCGGCAGCAGCACCGAGAAAAAGCTCAGCGCGCCCAGCGACACCACCGGCCAGACTGGCGCCCTGGGCTCAAAGGCAGCAATCTCGGCGGTGGTGAAAACGCGGCGCGCGGCAGTCATCGGTGCTGGCTTTGCAGCCCGGTGACAAGGCGCCTGGCTGCCTGGGCGATGCAACGGCGCTGGCAGGCCATCAAGTGCCCGACCATCCGGTCCACGCCAAAGCTGTTTTCAAAGCGGTCACGGCCGGCCTGACCCAGCGCCGCACGCCCCGCAGGGTCATGGATCAGCACCGCCAGCTGGTCGGCGAGTGCCTGCGCATCACCGGGCTGGTGCAGCAGGCCGGTGACCCCATTGACCACAATCTCCGGGATGCCCCCTGAGTTGGCAGCGACCACCGGCCGGGCACAGGCCATGGCCTCGATGAGCACCAGTCCGAAGGACTCAAACGACGGCACGCAGACGATGTCCAAGGCCCGGTAGACCGAGGCCGTGTCGTCGGCAAAGCCGATCAGTTGCACCCGGTGGGCCACGGGCGACGCAGCCAGGCGCTGGTGCAGCGCGGCCAGGTCAGCGTCCTTTCCGGGCGCCGGGCTGCCGACGAAGACCAGGCTGAAATCGACCACACCTCGTGCCGCCAGCAACTCGGTGGCCTGCAGCAGCAGCGTGTGCCCTTTGGACTGGTTGATGCGGCCCACCAGGCCGATTGCCAACGCTTGTCCTTGCGGGCGAAACCGGGCGGCCCAATCCCGTGCGCGGCAGGGGTCTGCGCTCGGGGCCGGCTTGGCGGTGCCATTCCAGATGACATCGGTGCGCTGCGCCAGCGCGGGCTGGGCCGACACCAGCCAACGTCGAGTGGCGTGGGAGTTGCACACCACCCGGTCGGCCAGCAGGCGCAGCAGCCAGGGCAGGGTCCACGCCGCCAGCGCTGGCTGGTGAATGATCTCGTGCACATGCCACAAATGCGGCGTGCCGCGCCTGCGGGCCCACAGCGCCCCGGCCAGCACGGCCAGCGTGTTGCTGTGCACCAGGTCGATGTGGCGGCCGGCCACACACGCATCCAGCGCTGCCAGCGCCCGGGGCAGTGCGCGCAGCAGGCCCCAGACCGCTGCTGGCGACGCCGCGCGGCGCTGCAACTTGAGCAGCAGGCCAGGTGCCAACGGGCAGGCCTCGATGCCGCGCGCACGCAGTGCCTCGACCAGGGGGCCGCCCGACGGCAGCACCACGATGGGCAGGCCACCCCGGCGTTGCAGTGCGGTGGCGGCTTCGAGCAGCATGCGGTCGCTGCCATACAGGTCCGATGACTGGTGCACAAACAGCACGCAGCCTGGCCCACCGGGCTGGGCTTCGGCGATCACCCGGGCACCGCCGTCTGCCAGGCCCGCAGCAACCGGCCCCAGGGCCAGAGTGCCCGCCACTGCATGCGCGCCACCGGCGCCAGGCCGGGGATCAACCAGCCGCTCAGCAGCCCCATGCAACTGAAGGCCAGCAGTGCCGCGCCGACGGCACCTGCCGCGCCGTAGCGCGGCACCGCCCAGGCGTTCGCCGCCAGGCTCACCACCGCGCCGATGATGGCGCTTGGCCAGGCCCGCCTCGACTGTCCGGTGGTGGCCAGCCAGCGCACCCGGGCGATTTCCAGCGCCCAGGGCAGGCAGGTCCAGGCATGCCAGCGGAACAGTTCGGCCGAGCCGGCGTAGTGCTCGCCGAACAGCAGGGTCACCAGGCCGGGTGCCAGCACGGTGGCGGCCAGCACCAGACTGATGGCGGCAGCCGCCACCAGGTCAAACAGCAACTGGCCGTCAGCGGCTGCGGTGGCGCCCGCCCGGTGGGCCAGGCGCGGGTAGATCGAATCGGCCAGCACCACCGGCACGATGTAGAGCACCTCGGACATCTTTTGCGCCAGGGCATACAGCCCCGCCTGCAGGTGCGACGCCAGGTGGCCGACCAGCACCAGGTCGGCCTTCATGTAGAGCATCGTGGCGGCGTTGATGCAGAGATAGGGCATGCAGTCCCGCAACAGCTTGGCGGCCAAGGCCGGATCGGTGTCGCACAGGCGCGGTGCGTCTGCCGGGGCAGCGATGGCCCAGGCACGCCACAGCAACAGTGCGGTCAGCAGGGTCTCGGCCACCAGCACCCAGGCCAGTGCCAGAAGGCCACCGCCAGCCGCCAGCACCGCAACCCGGCCAGCGGCGCCGGCCAGTCCGGCCAGACTGCGTGCCTTGGCCGGTGCAACACCCTCGACCCGGGACTTGAAGCCCAGGTCGACAACCGTTGGCACGGCGGCCAGCACCGAGATCAGTGAAACCCAGGTCACAGTGCGGGCGGCAGCGTCGCCGGCCAGCAGCAGTGCCGCCAGCGGCAGCGCCAGCGCCAGCGCCAGCATCGCAGCCCCCAGGCGCAAAGCCAGCAGCGTCGCCATCCCGCGCTTGGGGTTGCCGCCGCGTGTCAGCCACAGCACGGCAGGCACCTCCAGCCCCAGCGCGGCCAGCACGGTGAATATCGCCGTCAAAGCGGAGGCGAAGTTGAGCACGCCGAACTCGGCCGGTCCCAGCTGGCGCGCCATCCAGACCGCCACCGCCGTGGTCGCCACCACACGCACCAGGCTGTCAGCCAACAACCAACGGCTGCTGCGCCAGGGCGATCCGGTGGTGACGGCTGTGGTCTCGCCCAAACTCATGGCGCCGCCTCACTGCCGTAGTAGCGCCCACGCACGGCAGGCGGCAGGGCCTGGCGCAGGTCGGCGATAAATTGGTCCTGCAGCGCAAATGCCGGCGCATCAGACGCGCCCAGGCTGGAGACACGGACCACCATGCCGTCGGCGATGTCGCCGCGCAGCCCGTGCCGCAGTTGTTGCAGCTTGCGGTCCAGGCCGGGCAGGGTGGCGGTCTCATCGAGCGTGACCCAGTAACTGATCGGCTCCTGGCGCCGGTCGAGTCGGCCGACCAGGCGTTGCACCGTCAGCCGGTGGTCGGGCAGTGCAAGGGTCGCGCGGTCCAGCACCTGCACCTCGAAGCCCAGGCTGCGGTAGCAAAACTCCGGCCGGTGCACGGCGGCGGCTTCGGCACTTTGGTCATTGCCATAGGCGATCGACAGCATCACTTGCTGGCCCAGGCGGTTGACATAGGTACGGGCCAACACCTGGGTGTAGAGGCTTTCGATCATCGCCTGGGTGCGCGGATCGGGCAGCACCGGTACCAGACCCGGGTCTTCGCGCCAGCCGGCAAAAGCGGTCGGCACCTGGCGTGCCAGGTCGATCGCCGGTTTGCTGTCGGCCGTCCGGTGGCTGGGCCGCAAGCCTGCTGACAGCGGCAGCGCCACCACCAACAGCAGGGTGGCTGATGCGGCGGTGCGCCAGCCCAGGCCGGGCCGAACCCAGGCCGGCGCCACCGGGTTGGGCATGCCAGCTGCTAGGCCGCCGGCAGTCTCGCCAGACCCCGCACGCCGCGCCAGTGCCGGCAACCGGCGCGCCAGCAAGCGGCCCAGCACCGCATCGGTGGCCAGCATCAGCAGCATCGCCACCACGAACAGCAGCACGCCGGCAGCGCTGTGCACAAAGCCCTGCCCGGCGGCGTCACCGAAGTAGTAGGTCACCAGCACCAGCACCACCACCCGCACCACGTTGGCCAGAAACGCGATCGGCACGATCAGCACCGCCAGCAGGCCGTTGCGCAGCGGCACTGCATGCTGGCGCTGGTTGATGTAGACCAGGCCCATGGCCTCCAGGGTGAACATCGAGGTCAGGCCGGCGCAGGCGTCGGCCACCAGCATCTGGTACTGGTCCACCGCCAGGATCACGCCGCTGCGGGCGACCGGGTAGCCGGCCCCATGCAACAGGCTCTCCGCCACCTGTGAAACGCCGATCTTCATCGGCAGGGTCAAGGTCTGCACCAGCAGCCCCGGCATCGGCACCACCAGCAGCAGGCAGACCAGCGGCAGGGCGATGGGCCGCAGGCTGCGCCAGCCGCCGCGCAGCAAGAGCACAGCGGTGCCCGCCAGCAGTGGCGCCAGCACCTCCAGCTGGATGATCTGTTGTGAGCGACCGATCACAACGGCGGTGCTGGCCAGCACCCATCCGGCCCAGGCCGCCAGCGGCGCCGGCCGGCCGGTGGTGGCGCTGACGGCCGGCCAGCGCCGCCAGATCAGCCAGCCCGCCACCACCAGGATCACCGGCCCGTAGCTTTGCTCCTCGGTGACCCAGACGGTGGTGACCAGGTGCTGCAGTGCCAGCAAAGCGAGCAGCGACGGGCCCAGCAGCAGCAGCCAGACCGGTGTCAACCCCCCGCGCGTCCCGGTGGGCGCCGGGGACTCGGCGTGGACCATGCTACGGCCGGTCGTTGAGGATCACGCCGGCCAGCGAGGCGGCGCCACTGACCAGCGCAGCCGCCAGGTCTTGCGCCGCCGCGAGTGCCGAACTGCCCTTGCGCAACACCATCAGCGCGGTGCCGCAAGCCGAGGCGATGACCGGGCCGTCCATGCCGTGGTGCCAGGCCGGGGTGTCGACGACGATATGGTCGAACTTGGCCTGGACGTCGGCCAGCAGGGCGGCAAAGGACTGGCCTTCTAGCAACTCCAGCGGGTTGGGCGGCACCGCGCCGACCGGCAGTACAAACAGGCTGGGCAGGTTGGGTACGGCCGCGATGTCCTGGTACTCGGCCCGGCCGCCGAGCATGTTGGCCAACCCGCTGTGGTTGGCCAGCTTGAACAATTCATGCTGGCGTGGTGCGCGCAAATCGGCATCGATCAACAAGGTGCGTCCGCCCAGCTGGCTGAAGGCAATCGCCAGATTGGCCGCAAAGTAGCTCTTGCCGTCGCCCGACTCGGGGCTGACCACCGCCAGCGCACGCCGCCCGGGCAATTGCGCGGCCAGCTTGACCTTGAGCTGGGCGCGGATACCCCGGAAGACCTCGGCATTGGCTGAAAAGGGCTGGCTCGCCATCACCAGGTCCGGGTGCAACGGCAGTCGCCCCGGCGCCGCAAACGCGTACTGGAACTGGTGCGACAAGGCCTGCGCCACATCGTCGTCATTGGCCAGCCCGAGCGCCACCGCAGCTTCGCCAAAGCGCAGGCCATGCTGGCGCTGGTAGTCCAGCACCCGGCTTATCTGGTCGGGTGCGAGCTGTCCGGCCGCGCCCAGGATGTCGCCGATGGAGGCATTGCGGCCCAGCGCAACAGGGGCGTCACCTGTCAGGTTGGCGTCGATATTGGGGTGGGGTGCGGCCTGGGTGTCGGTCATTCGCGGGGGCAGCGTGGTCACGGTGAAAAGGGGCTGTTCGGGTCGGGCCGCTGGCGGCCCCAGCGCAGCGTCCACGGGCGGACGGCGCGCAGCTTGCTGGCGCGACCGGGCGGGGTGGCCAGCAGCGTGCCGAGCACCGGCAGGCGCATGCCAAGCACCACATCCTCGATGGATCGGATACGTCGGTCGCCGGCTTCCCGGGCCAACACCGCGCCGATGGCCAGCAGCATGCCGGCAAACGCGCCCAGTGGCAGGTTCAGCGACCAGCGCGGAAACGAGGCCTTCGACGGCTCGGTCGCGGCCATCAGCAAGGCGGCGTTGGTCTGGGTGCTCTGGCTCTCCAGATTGACCTGCGACAGCCGGGCCACCACACCGTCGTAGGCGCGTTGCGCCAGCTCGGCGTCGCGCTGCAGGATGGCCATCTCGTTGCGCTCGCCCTTCATGCGCAACATGCGTTCACGTTGGCTGTCCAGCGCTGCACGGACTTGCGACTCGCGCGACTCGCTCAGGATGCTGCCAACCGTCAAGCTGCTGGCGATACGCCGAGACTCCTGTTCGACCTTGCTGCGCAACCCCGCCACGCTGGAGCGCAACTCGATCAGCTGCGGGTGCTTGTCGCCCAGGCGCTCAGACAGCTCCAGCAGCTTGACCTCCTGCTTGGCCAGCTCGGTGCGCAGACCGGCCACCACCGGGTTGTTGATGACGTCCTGCAGCGTCTCACTGGTGGTGGCGCCGGCCATGTCACGGCTGCGGCTGTCGGCGGTGGCGGCTTGCAAGGTCACGAGCTGGCTCGACAGCTCTGCCAGCCGAGACGTCTCCAGGTCGAGCTTTTCGTCGGTGGCGACGATGCCCTTGCTCTTGCCGAAGTCCGACAGCTTGGCTTGGGCCTGTTGCAACTCGTCGCGAAGCTGTTTGGCACGGTCGTCGAAAAAGGCCGAGTAGCGCTTGGCGGGGTCGGTGCGCAAGCCCAGCGTGGTATCCAGGTAGGACTGGGCGAAGGCGTTGGCGATGGTGGCGGCGAACTTGCGGTCCACCGAGGTGAAGCGCACTTCGATCAGGTTGCTTTCACGGGCTGGTTTGACATCGAGCTTGCGCCGCAGCCGGTTGCCCAGCCAGACCTCGAAGTTGCCGGCCGAGCCCGCATCGTCCTCCCACAGCCGGCGCATCTCGGCGCTCTCGGACAGCTTGAGCGAGCGCACCACCTCCTGGGCAACCCGTTCGCTCTCCATGATGTCGACTTGCGTGGCCATGTAACCGGGCGCGGTCATGCCCGACTGGGCGCCTGCGATCGGGTCGGTCGATTTGACGTCGATCACCACCGATGCGGTGGCGGTGTACTGGCGGGGCAACAGCACCGACAGGGCCGCAGCCGCGCCGATGCCCAGCAGCACCATGGACACCGCCAGCAGCCACCGGGCGCGCAGCACGTCGAGAAATTGGGACAGGGTCATTGCGAGGGAGGGGGCTGGAGTCCGGCGGTCACTTCAGGCCGGCCAGACCGCGGGTGACCGAGTCGGAGACGGCGCTGGGGGGCGTTGCAGAGGGCGCGCTGCTGCCGGCAGCGGCGGCTGCTGCGGGTGCAGCGTTGGTTTTTGGCGCCGTGCTGCCCGCCAAGGCCGCCGACGTCGGTGCCGACGCTGCCGACGCAAAGCGGCCGAACAACTTGACGTCGGCAGCACTTCGCAGTACTTCGAGCTTTTGCTTGACCGCACGCTGCCGGCGCTCGGTGAGCATCATTTGTTCAATGATCGGTCGCGCCGCGTCGAGCTTGATCGGCTCGGGCCGGGACCCGGTGCGGTAGACGATGCGTGCACCGCCGGGCGCAGCCAGCATCATCGCCTGGCCGTCCTTCATCGCCAGCAGCCGCTCCAGCAAGGCCGGCAGCAGGGCCTCGGCGGCCTGGGTGCTCTGGGTGCCGCGTGCCGGCAGGCCTGCCGACTTCAGGTAGTCGGTGACGTCGGTCAGGCGCGTGGCGCTGCCCAGCCGTGTGCGCAGCAATTCGATCTGCTCGGGCGTGCCTTGCACCACGAGTTCTTGCAGGGTGTAGACCCGCCGCTCGGCAAACAGGGCGGGTCGATCCGCATAAAAAGCCGCGACCTCGCCCGCATCGGGTTTGGCCGCTGTTTCCGCCGTACGGCTGACCAGAGCCCTGGCCAGCACCTCCCGGCGCGCGGCGGCCAATGCCTGCATCACCTGCGGCTCGCGGTCGAGCTTGAGGTCCAGTGCGGCTTGCACCGCCAACGCTTGCTCGACCAGCCGGTCCAGGATCTGCCGGCCGGCGGCGTCCGCCTGCTCGGGTCGGATACCCGCCGAATGCTGCAACTGGTAGTTGACCTGGTGCACCGAAATCTCCTCGCGGTTGACCTTGGCGACCACCTGCGAGGCCTCGTCGCGCACGCCGCCGCCGCAGCCTGACAGCAGCAGGACCAACAACAGCGGCAACACAGGATTCGGTGCGCGGAGAGAGGGAGACAGGTTCATGGGTCAAGGGGCTGGCGGGCTCGGGGTGCAACGGCTGCGACCCTCGATGCTGTGTGCCGGTCTTGAGCTGGGCGTGTTCACACAACGCCCGTCTGGCGCTGGCCAGGAGTTTATGGACGGGCGATGACACTTCAACGTCAAGCCCGCAGGTGTGGCCGGGCGGGCCCGAGCCAGCCCTGGCCGGCGCCCATACGCTGTGTTGTGACGCCCTGGGCAGGCTGGGCAGCCGATCGGATCAGTCGGTCCGTTTGGACTATTGGCAACGTCACACAAAAGACATAAATGGCCGCTAACCGCCAGACGGATCATCAAGGCGAGTTGGCTGACTTGGCATGGTCATGCCAAAGTCACATCGCTTGCCTATGCTCGCCGGCATGAAATTGCCTGCTGCCAACGGGCCGGTGAGCAGTCTCGCCGGTCAACGCCCATTCACCCGCCAGAACCGCCTGCGGCGCATTGGCGCCATGCGCAACGGCTTCACGTTGCTGGAGTTGCTGGTGGTGATGGTGATCATCGGCCTGCTGGCCGGTTTTGTCGGCCCCAGGCTGTTTGCCCAGGTCGGCAAGTCCGAGATCAAGGCAGCGCGGGCGCAGATCAGCGGCTTGCAAAAAGCGCTGGACCAGTACCGCATCGACACCGGCCGCTATCCCGCCACCGAGCAGGGGCTGGCGGCACTGAACGACAAGCCGGCCGACGAGCCGAAGTGGTCGGGCCCCTACCTGAGCAAGGCCGTGCCCAAAGACCCCTGGGGCCGCGACTACATCTACCGCAGCCCGGGTGTGCATGGTGAGTTCGATCTGTCATCGCGCGGGCCCGACAAGGCGGCCGGCAGCGCGGGTGACAACGTCGAAATCGTCAGCTGGTGAGTGCTGAACCCCGCCGGGTCTGCACTGCGCTGACTTCGCTGCCGTTGGGGTTGTTCCATGCCGCTGTTTGACGTGACGTTTCTGGACGCCGGCCGCCCGCAGTCGCGGCGGGTGGATGCGGCCGAGTTGCAGGCGGCGGCACGTCAGCTGGGTGTGCCGTTGGCGCATGTGCTGTCAGTCAAGCCGGCGGCGGTGCAGTCGGTGTCAGGCAAGCAATCCGCCCGGCCGAGCGGTGCTGCCGTCTGGCAAGGCTTCGGCCGCAGTACCTTCCCGCTGCGCCTGTTCAGCCAGGAGCTGGCGGTGCTGCTGGCTGCCGGCATCCCGCTGTTGGAGGCGGTGGTGACCTTGCGCGAAAAAGAGGACTCGGCAGCGATTGCCGGTGTGCTGTCACAGGTGGCGGGCGCGTTGCAGCAGGGTGAGGCTTTGTCGGCCGCGCTGGGCCGACAGACCGAGGCCTTCGATGCGCTGTTTGTCGCGGTAGTGGCCGCAGCCGAGCGCAGCGGCCAACTGGCGCAGGCCTTGCGGGCCCACGCGGCGTACCTGCACTGGGTCGAGACCTTGCGCCACAAGCTGGCCGGTGCCCTGGTCTACCCGCTGCTGCTGGTGGGCAGCAGCGGCGCGGTGATGTTGTTCCTGCTGATGTTTGTGGTGCCCCGTTTTGCGGGTGTGCTGGAAGGCGTGGCGGGCGAGATGCCGGCCGGTTCACGCTGGCTGCTTCAAGTCGGCCAGTGGTTCGGCGCCCATCCGGGGACGGTGCTGGTGCTGCTGGTGCTGGCCGGTTTTGCGCTGCTGCTGGGCGCCCGCAGTGCCTGGGCCCGTGCCCGCTTGTCGGCCGTGGCCTGGTCGCTGCCCTTGCTGGGCAACCGGCTGCGCCTGCTGGCGCTGGCCCGGCTGTTCCGCACCCTGGGCATGTTGCTGGCCGCTGGCGTGCCGGCGGTGTCAGCGATGTGCACGGCGCGCAGTGTGGTGGCGCCGCACCTGCGCGGCGCCCTCGACGAGGCCACCGACGCAGTCTCGCGCGGCTTGTCGATGTCGGCAGCCTTTGATGCGGCCGGGCTGTGCACGCCGGTGTCGTCCCGCATGCTGCGGGTGGGCGAGCGCAGCGGCGCGCTGGGCCCGATGCTGGACCAGGCCGCAGCGTTTTACGACGAGGAGCTGGTGCGGCTGGGCGACCTGGTCACCCAGCTCGTCAACCCGGTACTGATGCTGCTGATGGGCGGCCTGATCGGTGCCGTCGTGGTGCTGCTGTACCTGCCGATCTTTCAGCTGGCCGAGCAAGTGCCATGAGCCTGGCTGCTGCTGTGGAGGTCGACTTGCCAGCGCCTGTTGGCGACCTGTTCGAAGGTGCCTTGCCCGCGTCGGGCGGACCCTGGGCGCTGGCAGTCGAGGCCTGGTCGCCGTCCGACGCCCAGCGCTGGCGGGTGGTGCTGGCGCGGGCGGCCGATGGCAGCCTGGCCGCGCTGTCGGACGCCCCGGTTGCGGCGATGCTGCATGAGCGGCTCGAAGCCCTGGCGCAGACCGTGGTCACGCCGTGCCTGTGCAGCGCCGCCACGCTGGACCGGCTAATGCACGCCGGTGCCGCCAGCTTCAGGGCGCTGGCTTCGGTCGCCGCCGGCAGCGGCAGTGGGCTGGCCATCGCACGCTCGACCGAGCTGTCGGCGTTGCACCTGGCCGAGCAGACCAGCCCGGTGCTGCGCCTGCTCGATGCCACGCTGTATGACGCGCTCAACGATGCCGTGAGCGATGTGCACTTCGAGTGCACACCTGGCGGCCTGAATATCCGCTACCGCATCGACGGCGTGATGCTGCCGGTGCGCGAGGCCGATGGCACGGCGCTGGCCGAGCAACTGGTCTCCCGGCTCAAGGTCATGGCCGAGCTCGACATCGGCGAGCGCCGCTTGCCGCAGGACGGCCGCTTCCAGCTGCGCATGGCGGGGCGTGATGTCGATTTCCGGCTGTCGATCATGCCCAGCGTTTACGGCGAGGACGCGGTGGTGCGGATCCTCGACCGCGCCCAGGTCGAAAAGGCCCAGGGCGGGCTGACGCTGGAGGCGCTGGGCTTCGACGAGCCCACCCGCCAGACGCTGCGCCGGCTGGCGCGCCAGCCGCACGGCATGCTGCTGGTGACCGGGCCGACCGGCAGCGGCAAGACCACCACGCTGTACGCCGCGATCACCGAGATCAACGACGGCCAGGACAAGATCGTCACCATCGAGGACCCGGTCGAGTACCTGCTGCCGGGCGTGGTGCAGATCCCCGTCAACGAAAAAAAGGGCCTCAGCTTTGCGCGTGGCCTGCGGTCGGTGTTGCGCCATGACCCCGACCGGGTGATGGTGGGTGAGATCCGCGACGCCGAGACCGCGCAGATCGCGATCCAGGCCGCGCTGACCGGCCACCTGGTTTTCAGCACCGTGCATGCCAACCACAGCCTGGACGTGATCGGCCGCTTCATGCACATGGGGCTGGACCTGTACAACGTGGTCTCGGCGCTGAACGCGGTGGTGGCGCAGCGCCTGCTGCGCATCAATTGCCTGCATTGCCGGCGGCCGGTGCTGCTGTCGGCCGAGGGCCTGGCGGCGCTGGAGCAGTTGGCCGGAGGAGGTTCACCGGGCATCCCGGCAACGCCGATGCGCGGTGCCGGCTGCGTGCGGTGTCGCGGCACCGGCTACCGGGGCCGGCGCGCGGTGGCCGAGTTGCTGCTGCTCGATGCCGGGCTGCGTGACCTGATCGCCGCCCGGGCGCCGCTGGGCCAGATTCGCCAGGCCGCACTGGACCGTGGCATGCGCACGCTGCGCCAGGCCGCTGCTGCGCTGGTGCTCAGCGGCGAGAGCACGCAAGAGGAGCTGGACCGTGTCACCCAGTCTGACTGAGGCGACGCGCGGGCTGCCCGATCGGCCGCCGGGCAGGCTTCATGCCTGGCGCCCAGACCGGTTGGCGCAGACGCTGTCGGCCGGCTTGCCGCGCTGGCGTGGGCGTGCTGCGGTGCATGATTTGTTTGTCCATGCGCAAGGCGTCTGGCAGCCCGCTGCCGCGGTGGACGCGGTGCCTGCCGGCCAGGCGTTCACCAACTTGGCCGATTGGATCGAACAGCATGCCGGCGAGGACTGCCGGCTCGTGTTTTCGGCGGCGCTGACCCACAGCCTGGTGCTGCGTGATGCCGACCTGCCGCTCTTCGACGATGCCGCGCTGGCCGCCTACGTGCGCCAGCAGTTCGGCCTGGTCCATGGTGCAGTGGCCGAGCACTGGCCGCTGGCGGTCTGGTCCGACTGGCCGGTCCAGGTCGCTTGTGCGCTGCATGGGCTGGACTGGCCGGCACTGCAGTTGCTGGCGCGCCAGCAATCGGTGCGCCTGCGTCTGGCGCGGCCCTGGTGGGCGCTGGCCTGGCGCCAGGCCCACCGCAGCGCGGCATGGGCAGCGCAGCCGCGCCGCGCGCTGCTGCTGCTGGAGGGCCGGCTGGCGACCTGGCTGGTGGGTGATGCCGACGGCTTGCAGTCGTTGCGGTTGCGCCGCCTGGCTCAGCCGACCTTGGCAGATGCCGGAGGCCTGTTGCATGCGCTTCAGCAGGCCGAGCAGCTGGATGCGGCCAGCACGCTGGTGGCCGGCTGCGGTTTGCAGCACGACCCGGTCGGCAGCCTCACGCTGCCCGCCACGGTGGTGGGGCCACTGCACCGGGCCTGGCCTGACCTGGCTGGGATCGCACCATGAACTTTGGGCGCCGCCGGGCCTCCGCTCATTGGCCAGCACCCGACTTCGTGCGCCGCCGGCCCAGGCCACTGGCCGCCTGGGCCTTGCTGGTTGCAGGCGCAGTGATGGCCGGGTTTGTGGCTTGGCAGGCCTGGCTGCTGTGGCAGGCCCGGCTGGACGAGCTGGTCGCGCTGGCGCGGCTGCAGCGTGTGGCGGCTGCAGTGGCCACCGGCCCAGGCCTGACGCTGGCACAGCCCGGTCTGCCGCCCGGGTCACTTGCCCAGGGTTTGCCCGTCGGCGCCACTGCGCCGGCCCGCACGCCCACGGTCAGCCAGCCGCAACCCTCGGCAACTGCGGCCTGGCGCGTGGTCGATGCCCTGCGTTATCCCTGGCCAGGCTTGATGGCTGCCGTCGATGAGGGCACGCTGCCCGGCGTGCAGTGGCTGGGTTGGCAGCACCAGGCGGGCCAGCCGGTGCTGCAGTTGGAAGGCCTGGTGCCCGACGCCGACGTGGCGGCCAGCCTGGTCAGCGTGCTGGCCGAGCGCCCGGGCTGGTCCGGCACGGTGTTGGCCCGGCTGAGCCGCGCCGAGGGGCCACAGGCCAGCGCCGGGCTGCGCTTTGAAATCACGGCGCAGGTGCGAGGCGCGGCCGGTCCGCTTGGCGGCATGACCGCCATGAGCGGCCTGAGCAGCCTGAACGGCCCGGCCGGGCTGAACGCCAGCCCTGGCGGGGTGGCGCGGTGAGCGCGGCTTGGAGCCGGGTGGGCAGGGGCATGCCAACGACGCTGGCCGTTGCCGCCGTCCGCACCTGGCGACGTTGGGGCTGGCCCGGTCAGCTCGGCTGCCTGCTGCTGGTGCTGGCCAGCCTGGCGGCAACCTTTGCCCTGCCCCTGCTGGAAGACCAGGCCGATGTGGCACGCGGCGCTGTTGACGAAGCGCGCCGGGCTGACCGGGCCCGGCGCCGTCTGCCGCCTGCCGAGGTTTCGCGGCCGCCCGGTCCAGCCGAATTTCTCGCGACCCTGCCCGACGCCACGGCCCGCCCGCAGCGGGTCGCGGCCTTGTGGGCGCTGGCGGCGCGCCATGGGCTTGTGATCGGTCGCAGCGAGTACCAGCTCAGCACCGAGCCCGAGTCGGGCACCGACCGCTACCGCATCACCCTGCCGGTGTTGGGCAGCTATCCCGCGTTGTGCGCTTTTATCGCGGCGGCGCTGGCGTCCGACGACGGCCTGGCGCTCGATGCGCTGCGCCTGTCGCGCGACAGCGCCGCGGCGCCGCAGTTGCAGGCCGAATTGCGTGTCAGCCTGTTCGGCCGCAGCGGCGCTGGTGGCGCGGCTGGTGGCGGCGCTGGTGGCGGTGAGGGTCGCGGCACTGGTGGTGGCACTGGTGGTGGCACGAATGGCAGCGCCGCGGCCGCGGCTGACGCAGGCCCCGATGCCTCGCCGCAGTCGCCGTTGCCCCGGTCAGCACGACCGCCGGCGGCCACTGCCGGTCCGCCATTGGCCGTGGGTACGCCGTGATCAGGCTCTCGCGTCCCATGACCTTGGCGCTGGGCCTGACGCTCGCCGCCTCGATCTACCTGGCATTTCAGCCAGAGGACGACGAACTGCCGGCTCCGGTGGCCGCCAGTCGGCGCGGTGACAGCACGGCTGCGCGGTCCGGCGTCTCGCGTCCACCCGTGTCTGCGTCGCTGGCCTGGCCCACCGCTTTGCCGGCGCGTGACGCTGCATCGTGGCGGCCGATGGATGTGGCGGTGGCCAGCGCCTGGGGCGTGCCACCACCGGCGCCACCCGCCCGGCCAGCCGTGGCGGTCGTGGCCAGCGCAGCCGAACCCCCGCCGCTGCCCTACACCCTGATCGGCCGCATCGACGACGGCGGACAGGCCGTGGCCCTGCTGGCCGGCCCACGCCGTACCGAGTCGGTCAAGGCCGGCGACCGCCTCGACCAGGATTGGCGGGTCGAGGCGGTGCAGGACGACGGCGTACACCTGCTGTGGCTGCCTGGCCGTGTGCCCCAGCTCATCGGCTACAAAAACCCATGATCCTGACCTTGTCGATGCCTGCTGCTGGCCGTTTGCTCGTACCTCTCCTGTGCGCCGCCTTGTGGGCCTGTGCCGCGCCGTCGGTCGGGCCGGTTGCCGGTGCGGCGGCCGCACCTGTCGCCAACCCCGCCGACAGCCCCGCTGCCAGCGCCGGCAGTGCCAACAGCCTGCGCCGATCGGAGGGTCGCACCAGCGCCCTGCAGCAGCGTGAACAGGCGATAGCTTCCTGGGTGCGCCAGGCCGAGCAGGCGCGGGCGGTCGGGCGCTTGCCCGAGGCACACCAGGCACTGGCCCAGGCCCGTGCCCTCGATCCGGGCCATCCCCGGGTCGCCACGCTGGCCGATGACTTGGACCGTGCCGAGCGCCAGCAGCGTCGGCTGGCTGAGGCCGGGCGGGCCGAAGCGGCCGGGCGGCTGACTGACGCCCGGCGTGAACTGCAAGCTGTGCTGGCCGAGGCACCCGGCCACGGTGCGGCCCGGCGTGCACTGCTGCAGCTGTCCGACCGGCTGGCCGCCGCCGAGCTGCCACCGGCGCTGTCAGCCGCCCTGCAGAAAAAGGTCACGCTCGAGTTCCGCGACGCGCCGCTGCGCAGCGTGCTCGAAGGCATCTCGCGCAGCCATGCGCTGAACTTCGTGTTCGACCGCGAGGTGCGCGGCGATGCCAAGGTCACGGTGTTTTTGCGCGATGTCTCGATAGCCCAGGCCTTGCAGGTGATCCTGACGACCCAGCAGCTCGACCACAAGCTGCTCAACGACAGCACGCTGCTGGTCTATCCCGCCACCCCGGCCAAGCAGCGGGAGCACCAGGAGCTGGTCACCCGCAGCTTCTACCTCGTCAACGCCGAGGCCAAGCAAGCCCAGGCACTGGTGCGCACGATTGCCAAATCCCGCGACATCCATGTCGATGAACGGCTCAACCTGCTGATCGTGCGCGACACGCCCGAGGTCATTCGCCTGATCGAGCGGCTGCTGGCGTCGATCGACCTGGCCGAGCCCGAGGTGGTGCTGGAAGTGGAGGTGCTGGAGGTGGCCAGCAACCGGCTCGACGAAATTGGCTTGCAGTGGCCGGAATCGCTGCAGTACGGCATCACCGGCGCCATCGGCCAGGTTGATCTCGGGCAGCGCGGCAACTTCCGCACCAGCATCGCCAACCCGGCGCTGGTGGCCACGTTGCGGGGCACGGTCGGCCGCGGCAATGTGCTGGCCAACCCCCGGTTGCGCGCCCGCAACCATGAAAAGGCCAAAGTGGTGATCGGTGAAAAGCTGCCGGTCTTCACCACCACCTCCACTGCCAACGTCGGTGTGTCGGCCTCGGTGGCGTACCTGGATGTCGGCCTCAAGCTCGAGGTCGAGCCCACCGTGCAGCTCGACAACGACGTGGTCATCAAGGTCAACCTGGATGTCAGCACCCTGATCGGCGCCGTGCCGGGGCCACAGGGCTCGATCGCCTACCGGGTGGGCACCCGCCAGGCCACCACCTCGCTGCGCCTGCGGGATGGCGAGACCCAGGTACTGGCCGGCCTGATCCGGGACGAGGACACCAAGAGCGTGGCCGGGGTGCCCGGCTTGTCTGGCCTGCCGCTGGTCGGGCGGCTGTTTGGCAAGCACACCGACGAGCGCAACAAGACCGAGGTGGTGCTGCTGATCACCCCGCGCGTGGTGCGCAACCTCGGCTTGCCCGAGGCCCAGGGCAGCAACACACCGGCCGGCGTGGACGCCAACCCGGGCGCAGCGCCGATGCGCCTGGCCAATTCAGCGGCACTGGCGATGCCGGTGGCCAGTGGCGGCGCCGCCTTCACCGCGCCACGCAGCGTGCCGCGCAACGACGGCCCCGACACCCCGGAGGCTGACCGCATCGCGGTGCTGGCGCTGGCCACCAGCGGCAAGATCGAGGCCGGCGGGGTTGCGGCCGTCACCTTGCAGAACCGCTCCACCGTGCTGATCCGTGGCGAGCTGGAGTTCGACGCCTCGCTGTTGGCGCTGGCCCAGGCCGGCAGCGCAGGCGCGGCGCCAGGCCGCTTGCCGTTTGATCTGTCGCCCGGTGCCGAGCAGGTGCTGCTGTTGCGCGCGCTGCCGGCCGCGGCGGGCAAGGCGGTGACCATCGGTACGGCCAACATCATCGCTGCGCTGCCGAGTGGCGAAGGGGTGGGGGTGCAGGTCGATGGCGACGGTGTGCTGCAGGTGGGCAAGCCATGATCCGCCGTGGCCGTGGCTTCACGCTGATCGAGATGGTGGTGGTGGTGGCCATCGTCGGCATCCTGGCCAGCGCCGCGCTGCCCTTGCTCGAGCTGTCCCGGCGCCGGTCGCAAGAGTTCGAGTTGCGCCAGGCCCTGCGCCAACTGCGCGGCGCGCTGGACGACTACAAACGCGCCGCCGACCAGGGCCTGGTGGCCAAGCCGGCCGACGCCAGCGGCTACCCGGCATCGCTGCAGTTGCTGGTCGATGGCGTGCCCGACGCCCGCACGCCGGACGGCTCGCGCCGGGTCTATTTTTTGCGCCGCCTGCCGCGCGACCCGCTGGCCGACCCGGCGCTGCCGGCCTCCCGCACCTGGGCCTTGCGTGCCTACGACAGCCCGCCCGACGCACCACGTGCCGGTGCCGATGTCTTCGATGTGGCCTCGATGGCGCCGGGTACGGCGCTCGATGGCAGCCGCTACCGCGACTGGTGAGTTGCCCGCCATGGCTCAGGTCCCTGCCCGCCGCGGTTTCACCCTGATCGAGCTGATCGTCGTGATGGCGATCGTGGCCTTGCTCACCTCGCTGGCGGCGCCGCGTTACTTTCAGTCGCTCGAGCGGGCCCGCGAGGCCACGTTGCGCAGTTCCTTGCGCACGCTGCGCGAGGCCATCGACCAGTTTGCTGCCGACCGGGGCCGCTACCCCGAGTCGCTGGCCGAGCTGACTGCGGCCCGTTACCTGCGCGAAGCCCCTGAGGACCCTGTCACCCAGCGGCGCGACAGCTGGGTGCTGCTTTCGGCGGCGCCGGATGCGCATACCCCAGGGGCGATGGCCGATGTGCGCAGTGGCGCCGCCGGGCGTGCCCGGGATGGCAGGCTGTATGCCGACTGGTAGCCGCCGCCACCGCCGGGGTTTCAGCTACATCGGGCTGTTGTTCGTGATCGCCTTGATGGGTGCCGCGATGGCAGCGGCCGGCACGGCCTGGCGTCTGGCGGCGCAGCGCGAGCAGGAGCTGGAGTCGATGTTCCGCGGCCAGCAGATTGCGGACGCCATCGGCGCCTGGCGCAGTGCTGGCGCGGCGGCCGGCGCCCAGGCCGATCCGGCCGGTGACGCTGGGCCGGCGCACGCAGGCGGCGCGGTTGCCGCCAACGTCGCCGGCCCGGCCCAGCTCGAGGACCTGGTCGAGGACCGGCGCAGCGGCGTGATCAAGCGCCACTTGCGTCGTGTCTACAGCGATCCGCTGACCGGCCAGCCGGACTGGCTGCTGCTGCGCAACGCCAGCGGTGCCATTGTCGGCCTGCGCAGCCGTGCGGTGCGGCCGGCGGTGGTCTGGCGCGGTTTGCCGCCGGCCGCAGCGGGCCGACCCCGTGGGGTGGGCGAGCGCATCTACCAACCGAGTCCATCAACCGTGCCGATTTCTCCACCGGCGTAGTCCAAACGGATCATTTGCCGGCCTGGGCTTCAAGCGGCCGTCACCCCAGCCCCCTACGCTCGTGTGCTTGATCACGCTCGACGCACCCCAGGTCACCCCGATGAATGTTTCTGCCGGTTTGCACACGGTCGACCCCTACAGCAGTGTGCAAGCCGAGGCACTGGTGCGGATCATCGAATCGGCCTCGCAGGTGCGCCGTCGCAACCACTTCTTCTTGTGGTCGCAAAACCTGTTGCAGACCTTTCTGCCGCACCGGGTGGCGGTCTGCGCGGCCTACAGCCGGCAGGCCAAGGACCTGGCTTTCGATGCCTTCTACAGCGTGCCCGTACCGCAGCCGCTGCTGGCGATTCTCACCGACGCCCAGTCGCCGCTGCTGCGCCAGATCGTGCTGGACTGGATCGCCCGGCGCGGCCGCTGCACCACGATCGACCTGGCTGCCATGCGCAGCCGCCTGGGGGCCGAGCCGGTGGATGCCATCGTCGACGCTGGGCTGGCCGAACTGTTGGTGCATGGGGTCGCCCGGCCGCACCGGCCTACCGAGATCGAAAGCCTGTTTGTGCTGGCCGCGCCCTCCGGTCAGCAATGGACCGCCAACCACCACGCGGTTTTTGATCTGCTGCTGCCGCATATCCACACCACCTACCTGCGGGTGCAGGTCAACGAGCATGAGCTGGCCACGGGTGTACCTGCGCCAACCCGGTTGCGCAGTGCAGACGCCGGCTCGCCGATCACCCGTCGCGAGAGCGAGATCCTGATGTGGGTGCGCGACGGCCTGAGCAACCAGCAGATCGGCAGCCAGCTCAGCATCAGCGCACTGACGGTCAAGAACCACCTGCAAAAAATCCTGCGCAAGCTCGGCGCCAGCAACCGGGCCCAGGCCGTGGCCCTGGCGATCAGCCAGAGCCTGATCGCCTCGGGCCGAACGCCCGACCGCCCCTGATGCGCAACACCCTGACACCCTCTGATCCCGCCATGCCGACCTCTCCGAACCGTGCCCGTTTGTTCCTTGCCCGCCGCTTTGCCGCCGCGTTGATGGTCGGCGGCTTGCTGGTGCCCACGCTGGCGCAAGCCTGGTGGAACCCCGACTTCAAGCAGCGCACCAAGATCACCGTCAACACTTCTTCGGCCGGAATCGAGACCAAGGAGGCGCTGAATGGCGTGGTGGTGCCGGTACGGCTGCATTCGGGCAATTTTGACTTTGTCACCGCCAAGCCCGATGGCTCGGATTTGCGCTTTGTGGCCGGCGACGACAAGACACCGCTGAAGTTCAGCATCGAGCGTTTCGACGGCATCGCCGAGTTGGCCGTGGTCTGGGTGCAACTGCCGA
Organism: Burkholderiales bacterium; assembly: GCA_038236495.1. Lineage (GTDB taxonomy): Bacteria > Pseudomonadota > Gammaproteobacteria > Burkholderiales > Burkholderiaceae_C > Pseudaquabacterium. The sequence continues at coordinate 4,893 of JBBRZR010000007.1, read as the reverse complement.
CCGTGGCGCCGGGCTCGGACAAAAACCTGGTGTATGCCTACGCCGGCAACCCCAAGGCGGCGGCCGAGGCGGCGACGCCGCTGTTCGACGCCGGCACCTTGGCGGTTTTCCATTTCAGCGAGAAGGGCGTGGCGCGCGACCACACCGGGCAGGTGGCCTCGGTGGCCCAGCCGGTCGAGACCGAGGCCAACGGCCTGATCGGCCCCAGCGCCAAGCTCGACGGCAGCCCCGTGAGCTGGCCGGCCGACGAGCGCTTGCGGGCCGGCCCGGGCGCGCCTTACAGCATCGGCCTGTGGGCCAAGCCGGCGACAGCCAGCGGCCAGATCTTTGGGCAGGGCCCTTTGAGCCTGACCCTGGACGGTGGCAAGGCTGTGTTGCGGTTCGGCAAGGCCCAGGTCGCGGGCGGCGAGTTGCCGGTGGGCACCTGGGTCCACCTGGCTGCCACGATGGGGGCTGGCAAGCTCACGCTCTATGTCAATGGTGCTCAGGCCGGCCAGGCTGATCTGCCTTCGCCCGCGCCGGTGATCGACGGGCCGGTGCGCATGGGCGACGGCTTCACCGGGCTGGTCGACGAGCTGCAGATCGCCAATGTCGTGCGCAGCGCCGAGTGGGTCAAGTTCAGCCGCGCCGCGCAGGGCGCCGATGCCAAGCTGATCGCCTCGGTCACCCAGACCGAGGCCAGCGTAGGCGGTGGCGAGAGCCCCGGTTACATGGGCGTGCTGGTGGGCAATCTGACGGTCGATGCCTGGATCGTGATCGGCATCCTCGGCGTGATGTTCGTGATCTCGGTGTATGTGATGGTGGTCAAGTCGTGGTTCGTGGTCGGCATGGACCGCGACAACCTGAAGTTTGTCAAGGGCTTCCGCGATGCCGACAACGTGTTGGCGGCCGATGCCGCTGCGGTCTACCCCAAATCTTCGCTCGCCCGGCTCTACGACGCCGGGCTGGTCCAGCTCAAAAAGCGCAACATCGGCGCCGACGGCGTGGTGCTGAACGCAGCCTCGCTCAACGCTGTCAAGGCCGCCGTCGACGCCGACCTGGTGCGCGAGAACCACAAGCTGAACTCGATGATGGTGCTGCTGACGATCGCCATCTCCGGTGGGCCGTTTTTGGGCCTGCTTGGCACGGTGGTCGGCGTGATGATCACTTTTGCAGCGATTGCCGCTGCTGGCGACGTCAACGTCAATGCCATCGCACCGGGCATCGCCGCAGCGCTGCTGGCCACGGTGGCCGGCCTGGCGGTGGCGATCCCGGCGCTGTTCGGCTACAACTACCTGGCGGCACGCATCAAGTCGATCTCCAGCGACCAGCAGATCTTCATCGACGAGTTTGTCACCCGGGTTGCCGAGCGCTACGGCGCTTGACCGAGTGGGTGCCACATGTCCGCAGACATCAAGGGTGACCTTCAGCCCTACGACGACATCAACATCACGCCGATGCTGGACCTGGCGTATGTGCTGCTGGTCACCTTCATCATCCTGACCACTGCCTCGGTGCAGGGTGTGCGGGTCAAGTCGCCCGAGACCCAGGCGGTGAGCAACCTGGCGCGGCCACAGACCCGGGCCATCACGATCACTGCCGACGGCACGGTCTACCTCGACGCCTACCCGGTGTCGCTGGAGCAGCTGGCCGTCAGCCTGGGACAGTACCGGGCCGCCAATCCCAACCTGCCGGTGGTGCTCAAGGGCGATGTCGACACGCCCTACGAGCGGGTGATCGAGGTGCTCAACGTCGCCAAGAAGCTCGACATCACCGAAATCGGCCTTGTCACCAAGCGGGTGGCACCGTGACCGCCCGAACCCTGCGGAGCCGGCCATGAAGGTCCAGGACGAAGCCAAGCCCTACGACACGATTAACGTGACGCCCATGCTCGACCTGGCGTACGTGCTGCTGGTGGTGTTCATCCTGATGACCACCGCCTCGGTGCAAGGGGTGCCGATCAGCATGCCCAAGCCCTCGGCCACACCACCCACCGAGCGCCACCCGGTGCATGTGCTGCGGGTGCAGCCCGACAGCACCCTGCTGCTCGACGGCACGCCGCGCACCGACGCCCAGATCCTGACCGAGCTGGCCGCCTTTGTCGCCAGCGATGCCAAGTCCACCGTGGTGATCCAGGGTGATGCCAAGGCGCCGTATTCGCGGGTGGTGTCGGTGATCGACCTGTGCACCCAGGCCCAGATCGGCATGAGCCTGGCCACTTCTCGTATCGGTTTTTAGACCATGCTGCAACACTTTCGCCCCTTTCGGCGCGCTCTCCGCGCCCCGTTGGCACTGCTGCTGGCCCCGCTGCTGCTGGCCTGTCTGCTGATCAGCGGCTGCGAGAAATCGCAGCCCAAGTCCAAGCAGGTACAAAGTGTCAAGCTGCTGCCCGACACCCCGCCACCGCCGCCCAAGCAGGAGGAAAAAAAGCAGGAGCAGCGCAAGGAGGACAAGCCGCAGCAGCAATTGGCGCAACCCAAGGCTGCGCCCGCGCCGGACATGCAGGCGCTCAAATCCGACGAGGCGGCAGGCCAGGGCCCGGGCAACGGTGTGGTGGCCGGTGCGGTGACCCAGGACTACACCGGTGGTGCCATCGGTGCCGGCAGTGGCGCCAGCGGGCCGACGGCGGCCAACCGGCTGGTCTTCAACAGCTATGCGCAGACCACCACCCGCGCCCTCAACGACCATTTGCTGCGCGAAAAATCCTTGCGCCTCAGCGACTACCGCCTCACCGTCAACGTCTGGCTGCAAGCCGACGGCCGGCTGCAGCGGGCCGAACTCGCCGGCAGCACCGGCGAGCCGCAACTCGACGCCGCCTTGCGCGAGGCGCTGCAGCGCTTTCCGGGCGCCGTATCCCCCATCCCCGACCGCCTGCCGCAACCGCTGCGGCTGCGGGTCTCGAACCGAATGATTGGATGACGTCATGCGACGTGAACATGCCCTCCGCTTCCAAGCACGTCCGCGACTGCGGCCACGACCGCTTGCCCTGACGCTGTCGTTGCTGGTCGCCAGCGGCCTGCTGGCCGGTGCCGGTGCGGTGCAGGCCCAGGACGATGCCGACGCCGACGCTTTTTTGCGGGCCCAGAGCCTGATCGAGGCGCTGGCGCACCGGGGTCTGTTGCCGCGTGCCCGGGCCGATGCGATGGTGCAGGAGGCGCGGGTGCGCGCCGGCTTTGGCGACGCGCCGGCCGCCAAGCGGGCCAGCGCGCCTTTGGCGTCTGTGGGCAGCCTGTCGAACGAAACCTTGCGGGCCAACATGCGGCGTGAGCTGAAGGCCGAGGTGCGCGGCGAGGTCCGGGCCGAGCTGCGCGGCGAGGTGCGCAACGAGGTGCGCGATGAGGTGCTGGCCAGCGCCGATGCGCTGTTGCGGCAGTCCAGGGCCGTGCCCGGCAAGGTTGCGGCAGCACCGTCGGCCCTGGCCGCAGTGGCGGCGACGGCGGGTACAGGCCCGGGTACAGGCGCGGGTCCAGGCGCAGGGCCAGCGGTCAAGTCCGGCGCCGTTGCGGCCCAAAGCGCGCCGGCGGCCTTGGCTTCGGCCACCGTCCCCGCCACCGCCACCGCCACCGCCACCGCTGCGCCGCCGCCCAGCGCTGCCGTGCTGGCTGCAGCTGCCGCCGGGCCGGGTGCGCCCGGCACGGTCAAGGTGACTTACGTGCCGCAGGTGGTGCGCGACTCGATCCGCAACGAGGTCAAGGAGGAGGTCATGGCCCAGATGCGCGCCGAGGCCTGGGGCAACGGCACACCTTCGGCGGCAGCGCCCGAGTGGACCGACCGCATCAAGATCGAGGGCGATGTGCGGATGCGCGGCCAGGTTGACAAGCTGAGCCCTTCCAATCCGACGCCCGAACAGTTTTTGCTGGCGTCGCTGGGGGGCACCACCCGTTCGGCCGATCTGGCGGCCGGCACGGCCGCTGGCCTGCCCACCGCCAACACCCAGGACGACCGCGACCGGTTACGCCTGCGGGCGCGGCTGGCCATCAATGCCAAGGTTAATGACCAGACCAGCGTCGGCCTGCGACTGGCCACGGGTGCGGCCAACGACCGCGTATCGACCAACCAGACGCTGGGCCAGGATTTCAACCGCTACTCCTTTTTACTCGACCGGGCCTTTATCCGTTACCAGCCGATCGAGGGCGGCAGCCTGACGCTGGGCCGCATGGCCAACCCCTGGTTTTCAACCGATCTGCAGTGGAGCGAAAACCTCAATTTCGAGGGCATTTCGGCCAGCTGGCAGCGCAAGGCTGTCGGGTCGTCCACCTTCGAGCCCTTTGCCACCGCCGGCTGGTTCCCGATCCGCGAGAGCGCACCGCCGCGCGGCGGGCGGTCACTGGCTGGCGTGCAGGCCGGTTTCCAGTGGCAGCCGTCAAGCGCCAACCGGTTCAAGTTCGGCCTGGCGCAGTACAGCTACAGCCACATCGAGGGCCGGGTCGATCAAGACTACGACGCGGTGCTGGGCGCTGGCCGCACCTATGGCCAATACGAATACGCTGCCGGCCTGCGGCAGAAAGGCAACACGCTGTTCCTCACCAACAACCCGTTGGAGGTGGCAGCCGGCCTGACGCCAGACAAGTTCAGGTGGGGCCTGGCCTCGAAGTTCCGGCCACTCGCCATCACTGTGGCGGCGGAGTTGTCGGCTTTTGCCCCCACGTTGGTGATGCTGTCGGCCGAGGCGGTCAAAAACACCGCGTTCAACCGCAAGGAGATCGAGACCCGCACCGGCATCAAGCTCGGCGACGGCAGCGACACCGGCCTGACCCTGAAGGCGGTGGTTGGCGCGTCCGAGGTGCGCTTCCGCGGTGACTGGCAAGCCAGCTTCAGCTACCGGCGCATCGGCTCGGATGCGGTGCTGGACGCCTTCACCGACAGCGATCTGGGTCTGGGCGGCACCAACCAAAACGGCTACAGCATCGGCTT
>JBBRZR010000006.1:0-36687 GCA_038236495.1 Burkholderiales bacterium | reverse complement strand
GTATCGAATATCGCTGGCCAACTCGCCCGCCACGCCCGCCACCCGCTTGCGGGCAATCAATTGCTGCATCGACGGTACGGCAATCGCCAACAGGATGGCAAGGATGGCCAGCGTCACCATCAACTCGATGAGTGTGACGCCCTGGCGTCTGGCGCCAGCGCTTGCCGGGCGGGGGTTGCCGAGGCTCATCGCACCCAGCACGGATCGGGTGTCCCGTTGCCGACGGCTGATGTGGGCCCGGAGCGATAAATGATATTGCCCTGTGACATTTCGACCTGCATGACCTGACAGGCTGTGTCAGATACTTGTGGGGAGCCGAGGTGCACGCTGGCGTTGGTTTTGTAACCCGTGCTCGACACGCTGTTGAGAACCATATCCAAGTCGTAGTGCCCGCCCGGTGATACGGCATTGGTCGCGCCGACCAGCAAGCTCCGGTCACTCTGGAAGCTGGGGTTGTTGGCGCGCCACCGCTCCTGGGCTTGCGTGATGTTGGCCAAGGCGCTCATGGCGTCCGACCGGCGGCCCTTGTTCACAGCATCCGTAAACGCAGGCCAGGCCAAGGCAGCGAGGATCGCGACGATGGCCAGCACGACCAGCAGTTCGATCAGCGTGAAACCGCGTGAGTGGGACTTTCTGAAAATCATATTGCGATTATCTGCAGTCCGGTCCGCAGGCCGTCTGCACTGCAGCGCCGCCGGTCGCTGTCGTGGCACCGCTGGTCGGCAACCCCCTGGTCAAGGGGGCCGGTGATCAGACTTTGTCGGGTCTGGTGCGCGTCCGTGCGGCGACGATGACGCCATTCGGTACATCAGCAAGGCTTCAACCCGCCCAGGCCGCGGTTGGGCGTGCAGGTTCTGACGCGGCCCATGATGTTGATGATCTGGTGGATGGCGCGGCCGTCGTGGTCTGTGACCTTGATCGTTGCGGTAGGTGTCACGGTGCCTTTGCCACCGTCGAACAGGATCGACCGCTGCACGGGGGTCAATGTGATGCCGCCGGCGCCAGGCTGCTCTGCCAGGCGCAACAAGCGCGCCCCCGCGTCGCACTGGGCCTGGCCACCACCCTGGCACCGGCAGGCCTGGGCCGCACCGGTGTGCACCGTGTAGCAACTGCCGCCGCCGCCCAAGCTCTGGATAGACAGGCGAACCGGCATGGCGCCCGATGCCGCTTCTGACTTGGCCAGCTGGATGTCGGTTTCCAGCAGCGCCGCGGTGGCCTGCAAGGCCTGCCCGGCGCGCAAGTCGCGGACCATCGGCAAGGCGCCGCCCAGCAAGACCAGCGTTATGGCCAGCGCGCACATCATTTCGACCAGCGACAGGCCGCGGGACAGTGCGGGCTTTTGGCTTGGGTGGTGGGTGGCTGACGTCATGGTGTGCTCCGGTGGGGTGGGATGAGCACACTTTAAAAATTTACCGCCCGCGGCGCGTCGCCCCTGCGGGGGTGGAGGCGGCTGAACTTGGTGGCCCCCCGACCGTGGGATTCGCCCCCCCCCCCAGATGGGTGGGGGGGTGTGACGAGCGAAGTGCGGCTGCCCAGGGGCAAGGCGCTGTCAGATATCCCGGATCAGCTGCCGGAACTCGTCCACGTCCTCGAAACTGCGGTAGACCGAGGCAAAGCGCACGTAGGCCACTTTGTCGATGCGCTTGAGCTCACGCATGACCAACTCGCCCATGCGGGCGCTGGGCAGTTCACGGGCGCCGGTGGCCAGCAACTTGTCCTGGATGCGTTCGATCGCGGCATCCAGTTGCTCGACGCTGACCGGTCGCTTGCGCAGCGCCAGCATCATCGAGGCCCGCAGCTTGGCGGGGTCGAACTCGACCCGTGCGCCGTCCTTCTTGACCACCGCAGGCAGCGCAATTTCTGCGCGTTCGTAGGTGGTAAAGCGCTTGTCGCACTTGAGGCAACGGCGGCGCCGGCGCACGACGTCGCCCTCGTCGGACTCGCGCGTCTCGGCGACCTGGGTTTCTTCGTGACTGCAGTAGGGGCAGCGCATCGCGGGTGACCTGCCCGAACCGCCGTCAGCCGGTGCTCAGCGGTAGACCGGGAAGTCGCGCGTCAGTGCTGCCACCCGGGCCCGCACGCCGGCGATATTGGCCGCATCGTGCGGGTTGTCCAGCACGTCGGCGATCAACTCGGCCGTCAGGCGGGCTTGCGCCTCGCCAAAACCGCGTGTGGTCATGGCCGGCGATCCCAGCCGGATGCCGCTGGTCACCATCGGTTTTTGCGGGTCGTTCGGGATGGCGTTTTTGTTGCAGGTCATGTGCGCCTGACCGAGCAGGTTTTCGGCCTCTTTGCCGGTGATGCCCTTGGCGCGCAGGTCCACCAGCATCACATGGCTTTCGGTGCGTCCCGAGACAATGCGCAGGCCGCGTTTGACCAAGGTTTCGGCCATCGCAGCAGCGTTCTTGACGACCTGCTGCTGGTAGACCTTGAACTCGGGCGCCAGGGCCTCCTTGAAGGCCACGGCTTTGGCGCCGATCACATGCATCAGCGGTCCGCCCTGGATGCCGGGAAAGATTGCGCTGTTGATCTGCTTGGCAAAGGCATCCTTCATCAAGATCAGGCCGCCGCGCGGGCCGCGCAAGGTCTTGTGGGTGGTGGTGGTAACGACGTCGGCAAACGGCACGGGATTGGGGTACACGCCGGCCGCGATCAGGCCAGCATAGTGCGCCATGTCAACCATGAAGTAGGCGCCGACCGCCTTGGCCACCTTGGCAAAACGCTCGAAATCGATGCGCAGTGAGTAGGCCGACGCGCCGGCGATGATCAGCTTGGGCTTGTGCTCATGGGCCAGACGCTCCATCGCGTCGTAGTCGATGGCCTCAACGGCGTCCAGGCCGTAGCTCACCACCTTGAACCACTTGCCCGACATGTTCAGCGGCATGCCGTGTGTCAGGTGTCCGCCCTCAGCCAGGCTCATGCCCATGATGGTGTCGCCGGGCTGCAGCAGGCCAAAAAACACCGCCTGGTTGGCCTGGGAGCCGGAATTGGGCTGGACGTTGGCGTTCTCGGCGCCGAACAGCGCCTTGGCGCGGTCGATGGCCAGCTGCTCGACCACGTCGACGTACTCGCAACCCCCGTAATAGCGTTTACCGGGGTAGCCCTCGGCGTATTTGTTGGTCAGCTGCGAGCCTTGCGCCTGCATCACGGCGGGTGAGGCGTAGTTCTCGCTGGCGATCAGCTCGATGTGGTCTTCCTGGCGGGCGTTTTCCAGACCGATGGTGGCCCAGAGCTCGGGATCGACGAGGGCGAGGGTGGATTGGTTGCGGTCGAACATGGGGCAGTCCTGTAAGGCTTGTGGACCCGCCGATGCGCAGGTTGGCGGCGTGCGCTGCGTTGCGGCATCGAGGGCTGCCCAGGCGAACGGCTGTATCGGCGGGGGCCCTGTTGGACCTCCCTTTGCAGGGCCGCCTTGCGCTCCCCGGTGGTGGTCCACCTCGGGCCAGGGGGCCCTATCGCCAGTCGCGCAAGTGTCTGGATTGTAGCGGAGCGTACTGCGCCCAGAGCAGCGCCCGAAGCCGCAGCCAGCGCAGCGCTCAGCGCAGCATCGCGACCCGCTCGACCGGCGCTGCGGCACTGGCCGCGGCCGCTGGCACGTGAACGGGCACCAGGACCGGCGCGGGTTGGGCCGCCGTCGAAGACGCCGCCTGGTTGGACGCATTGACTGCCACGCTCCGGCCCTCGGCCACCTGGCGCAAGTGGCCTTGCTCGTTCAGCACCTTGCCGACATAACCACCATCTTCCCCAGTGCTGGTCACGCCGAGGTAGGACCGCAGTCCGGCCTCCAGGCTGCCTGCGCGGCCAATGCATTCTTTGAGCACCTGCACGCCGACCCGCAGGTTGGCCACCGGGTCGAACGCTGCGCGCACCCCACCAAACGCCTCGTACTTGGCGTCGTGCACCCGGGTCATGACCTGCATCAAGCCCTGGGCGCCCACCGCGCTCTGCGCGAAGGGATTGAAGCTGGATTCAACCGCCATCACCGCGAGGATCAGGGTCGGGTCCAGGCCCAGCCGCTGGCCCACTGACCAGGCTTCCATCACCAGGCGGCTGACCGGCTCAGGCGCCACCTTGTAGCGCCGTGCCAGCCAAAGTGCCACCGCCGCTTGCTGTCGCGGCAGCGATTTGGGATCGGCAGCAGTGGCCCGTGCCACGGCGTCCGGTTCGGGTTCAGGCGCGGTTTCTTCGCGTGCCGGCTCGCGCGCCTCCTGACGCGCCTGCAGCCAGTCCAGCGCATGGCGCTCGGCCAGGGTGCGCAGCTCCTCGCGCCCACCGGCAAACAGCGCCACGCCGACCACGCACAGGCCCAGCAGCGCCAACGAGTTGTGGCTGACCTCGAGCAAGCCTGCGCCCACATCGCGCAGGAACACCCGCGTCGATTCGGCACAACCGATACCCGCAGCGCGCAACTTTGCGATCGCCGTCATGGTTTGACCTTTCTTGGGGCCCGCGGGACGCGCTTTTCGGCAAGGCCGAAGGGCGGGTACCACAGGCCGATAATGGGCCGCAAGCTGCAAAGACCACTGCAAACAGCGGTGGCAGGTGCGGTCGGGGACTGTGTTGCGCCCAGTCCTTCCCAAGAGGCCGTGCGCGGGTAAACCCTGGAATTCCAAGGATTACGGAATTTTAGGAAGCTCGGTAATAACCGGTCAAGTATATCAAACGACTCTCTAATGCATCCTAAGCATGAAATACCGTGATCTGCGGGACTTCGCCGCGCAACTTGAACGCATGGGCGAACTGCGCCGGGTAACCGCGCCGGTGTCGCCTCAGCTTGAGATGACAGCTCTGGCTGACCGGGTGCTGCGGGCGGCCGGGCCGGCACTGTGGTTCGAGCGGCCGACCGGCCACAGCGTGCCGGTGCTGGCCAACCTGTTCGGCACGCCGCGCCGGGTGGCGCTGGGCATGGGGGCGAACGAGGTGTCGGAATTGCGCGAGATCGGCACGCTGCTGGCCCGGTTGAAAGAGCCCGAGCCGCCGCAGGGGCTGAAGGACGCCGGCCGGTTGGTGCAGATGGTCAAGGCCGTCTGGGACATGAAGCCGGTGCGCAAGCGGGATGGGCCGTGCCGCGAGGTGCAACTCGAAGGCGACGAGGTCGACCTGTCTCGGTGGCCGATCCAGACCTGTTGGCCGGGCGATGCCGCGCCGTTGATCACCTGGGGCCTGGTCGTCACCCGGGGGCCGCAAGCGATCGAGCGACCGCGGCTGCGCCAGAACATCGGCATTTACCGACAGCAGGTGATCGGCCCGCGCGAGGTGATCATGCGCTGGCTGGCGCACCGGGGCGGCGCGCTCGATTTCCGGGATTTCGCGCGGGCCAACCCGGGCCAGCCGTTTCCGATGGCGGTGGCGTTGGGCGCCGATCCGGCCACCACGTTGGGTGCGGTGACGCCGGTACCCGACACCTTGTCGGAGTACCAGTTTGCCGGTCTGTTGCGGGGCAGCGCCACTGAACTGGTGGACTGCGCGGTGGGCGAGGCCGGCCGCTTTCTGCAGGTGCCCGCCACCGCGGAGGTGGTGCTGGAAGGCCACATACCCCCCGCCGAGCCCGGCTTTGCCGGCCACAGCGCGCACGGCGTGCCGGTCAAGGAGATCGGTGGCTACCTGCACGCGCTGGAAGGCCCTTACGGCGACCACACCGGCTACTACAACGAGCAGGACTGGTTCCCGGTGTTCCGCATCAACCGGCTGACACACCGGCGCGATCCGGTCTACCACTCGACCTACACCGGCAAGCCGCCCGATGAGCCGGCGGTGCTGGGCGTGGCACTCAATGAAGTGTTTGTGCCCATCCTGCAAAAGCAGTTTCCCGAGATCGTCGACTTCTACTTGCCACCTGAGGGCTGCAGCTACCGGATGGCCATCGTCTCGATCAAGAAGGCCTACCCGGGCCACGCCAAGCGCTTGATGTTCGGGATCTGGAGCTTCTTGCGCCAGTTCATGTACACCAAGTTCATCGTGGTCACTGACGATGACGTCAACATCCGCGACTGGCAGGACGTGATCTGGGCCATCACCACCCGCATGGACCCGGTGCGCGACACCACACTGGTGACGCAGACCCCGATCGACTACCTGGATTTTGCGTCGCCAGTGTCCGGCCTGGGCGGAAAGATGGGTCTGGACGCCACCCACAAGTGGCCCGGCGAGACGACGCGGGAATGGGGCCGGGTGATCACCATGCCGGCCGACATCACGCGCCGGGTGGAGGGATTGTTCGACGCCGTGATGAAGGGGTGATCGGATGCGCCCGAGGCGCAACGGCCAAGCCGACGGATGGGCCACGCAGGCACGGTAATTTCGCTTGCCCAACCCACCGGGTTGCAGTATCTTTTGTTTGCCTCCCTAGGGATGGCACCAAAGTTCATGCAGTCTCTGCGTGAAACGGAGCCCCGGACACCATTTCTCCGGATCTCCACACGGAGGCCATCGGCCTCCCGCCCCTTCGGACTGCAAGGTCTGAAGGGGTTTCGTTTTTCTGGGCCAACTCGGCTTGCCGCTGCAGGCTGAAGGCGCGTCAGGCGCCCGAGATTCGACCCAGCAGTTCGTGTAGCGCCCGGTGCACCTGGCGATAGCCGTTGACCGACGGCATCCAGCGCAGCACGGGCCCGACCAGATCCTCACCCAAGCCCATCGGCGCGGGCACGATGCGGGCGGCGAAACCTGTGCGGGCCGCCTCTTGCTCGAAGGCCCGCAGCGAGCGCGCCATGTGCCAGCCGTGGGTGACCAGCAGCAGGTCGGTGATGCCCTCCTTGCGCAACATCAGCAAGCTGAAGTGGGCATTTTCGCGGGTGTCACGGGACGCGGCCTCTTGCCAACGCAAGCTCACGCCATAGTCCCGCTGGGCAATGCGGTTGGCCACGGCCGCTTCGGTCGGCCCGCCAGCAGGGCCATGACCGATGCCGCCGGACACCATCACAGGCGCTTGCAGCTGGCGTGCCAGCCACAGGCCGTAGTGCAGACGTTGAAACGCGCTGTCCGACAGATGCGGCTCACCGTACTCGGGCGCCAGCGTCTGGACCCCCCCGCCCAGCACCAGGACCACCGGCTTGCGGCCCGGCAGCGTGCGTTTGAGCTCCGCCACCTGCGCGGGGCTCAAGGCGCTGGCAGGTGAAACCAGTCGCTCCAGGTACTGGCCCACGGCCTGACAGTGGCTGAGCCAGCCCCCTGCCAGCGCCAGCACCAGCAGCCAGCCGCCGACCCAGTGCCGGCGTTTTGCCAGCCGGAAGGCGATGACGGCCATCACCAGCCAGGGCACCGGCGGCAGCAGCAGCGCTGCGATGATCGGTTTCCAACTGAGCAGGCCGAGGGCGGAAAATGTCTCGTTCACAAGCTGATGAGCATCCGATCAGTACACGGGGCGGGATTGTGCATCGGCCCGGTGCAGTGGCCTTGCCAGGGACATCCGGCGGTGGGCGCAGCGACAATCATGCGCATCGCAAGCCGAGGCCACTGGAGACCGAACATGAACGCAGACGTCATTACCCTGGGTGGAGGTTGTTTTTGGTGCATCGAGGCCGTCTTCGAGCAAGTGGACGGCGTGTTGTCGGTGCAATCGGGTTACTGCAACGGCCAGACCCGGGACCCCAGCTACGAGCAGGTCTGCGAGGGCAGCACTGGCCATGCTGAGGTGGTTCGGGTGCAGTTCGACCAGGATCGCCTCAGCTTGCGCGAGGTTCTGGAGATTTTCTTTGTGGTGCACGATCCCAGCACCCCGAACCGGCAGGGCAACGATGTGGGCACGCAGTACCGGTCAGGCATTTACTGGCACAACCCGGCGCAGGCATCCGTGGTGCGTGAGGTCGTGGCCGAGGTGGACGCCGAACTGGGCGGCCGTGTGGTGACTGAACTGGCCGCCGAGACCAACTATTGGCCGGCCGAGGCCTACCACCAGCACTACTTTGCCAACCATCCCGGCCAAGGGTATTGCGCTTATGTGGTGGCGCCCAAGGTCGAGAAGTTCAAGAAGACATTTGCCAGCCGGGTGCGTCGCTGAGATGCCGGGAGATGCCATGACAGGCCGTGAGATGCCGGCCCCGCGTGTCGCTTACGGCGCCAGGCGTTCTCGCAGCCACTGACCGTCCTGCATCCGGTAGCGCAGCCGGTCATGCAGTCGGCTCTTGCGGCCCTGCCAGAATTCCCAGCGGTCCGGCACCAACCGGAAGCCGCCCCAGTGCGGCGGCCGCGGCGGAGACAGCGCAAACTGCGCGGCATAGCGTGCCGCCTGCGCCACCAGCACGGCGCGGGACTTGATCACCTGGCTTTGGGGCGACGCCCAGGCGCCAATCCGTGAATCCAGCGGCCGGGATGCAAAGTAGGCATCGGCCTCGGCGTTGGACACCCGCTCGACCCTGCCTTCGATGCGCACCACGCGCTCTAACTCGACCCAGTGAAATTGCAGCGCCGCCACCGGATTGGCCGCCAATTCCTGGCCCTTGCGGCTGTTGAAATTGGTGTACCAGACGATGCCCTGCGCATCAAAGCCCTTGATTAGCACGATGCGGGTGGAGGGCCGGCCGTCTGTGGCAACCGTGGCCAGCGTCATGGCGTTGGGTTCGGGGATCTGCGCATCGATTGCTTGCTTCAGCCAGGTTTCGAACTGCAGCATCGGCTGGTTGGCGGCCGCGGCCTCATCCAGCTCAGCGCGCTCATAGCTTTTTCGAAGGTCGGCGATTCGGTTGTCCATTCCGGAAGTATGCCGTCCTGCGCCCAGGCGCATGGTGTTGCCCCCTAAGTGGAACGCCTTAGGTGATCCTCCGACTGTTGATTCAGTGATGTCGCCCCCATGCTAGAGCTTGAGCGACTTCAACGATGCGGTTGAAGTCGCCCGGAGCAACCTACCGTGAAATCCCAACCTGTCGTGATCGTGCTGGCCGCCGGCCTGGGCAGCCGCTTTCTGGGGCCGCTGCACAAGCTGGCGCAGCCGCTGGGCACGAGCACGGTCCTGGGCAAGACCATCGGCCACGCCATCGAAAGTGGCCTTGCGGTGGTTGTGGTCACGACCGAACGGTTGGCGGCCGAGGCGGCGCGGTGGGTGGCACGGCGTGATGTCGTGGTGTTGCCGGAGGTTGGCAGTGCCGGTGCAAGGTCGTTGGGCATGGGCCATTCCATCGCAGCGGGTGTGGCCGCCCGACCGCAGGCGGGGGGCTGGCTGGTGCTGCCCGGCGACATGCCAATGGTGATGCCGGCCAGCTTGACGGCGGTTGCTGCCGGCCTGGCCCAGCATGCCGTGGTGTATGCACAGCACCTGGGGCGGCGCGGCCATCCTGTGGGCTTTTCGGCTGAGCTGTTTTCCGAGCTGGTGCAGCTGGACGGCGATGACGGCGCACGCCGTGTCGCGGCGCGCTATCCGTCGGTTGGTCTGGAACTGGCTGACCCTGGGGTGCTGGTCGATGTCGATACCGAGGCCGACCTGGCCGTCATGCGTGCCGGCGACTTGCCAGGTGGGCGGTTGGCTGGGCAGGTGGTCTAGGCCAGCCCCTGCTGTTTTGCCAAATCCAGCAGGCGTTCGCTCTCGCGGTCACCCATGCGGTGACCTCGCAAGGCTTCCACGGTTTGCACCAGGTAGTCCAGCGTGCTGCCGTAGCGGCCACTGGCATGCCGAAGAATGTGCAGCATTTCGGCGTCGTCCAGCCGGCCGGTGAAGTTGGGGCTGCGGCGGTTGAGCGTGAATCCCAACGCGTCGACCTGGCCTGCAGCCGTCTGGCAGCGCAGCCAGCGCGGGTCGTAGATGCCGTTGGGCATCTCGCGCAACCAGAGCCGCTGCAATTCTTCGGCGGCTTGCGGCCGGGCAATCCGAAACACCATGCCGCGGCACATGCCGCCCGAGACCAGCGCGTACACCAGACCCGGCTGCTCCGGCGTGCCCCGGTTGACCCTTGAGCGCATTTGAAACGCCCGGTGCCAGCCGCGCACCAGCGCGGGTCGATGCTCGACGGCGTCGAACTCCGGCCGCCAGATCAGTGAGGCGTAGCCAAACACCCACAGATCCCGCTGGCCGCCCCATTGCTGGTGGACTTGCCGCAGCAGGGCCTGCGTATCTCGGTGGGGCGTTGAATCCATGGGTGAGAGCATGCCAGAGCCTGAATCCGACGATGTTGCCGCGCCGACCGTGAAGGCATGGTCCAAGGCGTTGACGATGTAACCAAGTTACATGATAATTTACCTATCAGTTACTTGGACGCCGCATGGACAACCGCATCGCCGACTTGACCGACCGCATCCGCCAGCGCAGTGCAGCCCAGCGCGCAGCCTATCTGGGCCGGATTTCCCGGCTGACGGACCGCCCACCGGGCGCACAGCGCATGGGTTGTGCCAACGTGGCCCATGCTTTTGCCGCGTTGCCGGGCGACCAGCGTCTGCGTGTGGTGGCCGAGCGGGCACCTCACTTGGCCGTGGTGACGGCCTACAACGACATGCTGTCGGCGCACCAGCCGTACGAAAGCTACCCCGCGCTGATCCGTGACGAAGCGGCACGGCGCGGGGCCACGGTTCAAGTTGCCGGCGGCGTGCCGGCGATGTGCGATGGCGTCACGCAGGGCCTGCCGGGCATGGAGTTGTCGCTTTTTTCACGCGACGCGATCGCGATGGCCACGGCGGTGGCGCTGACCCATGATGTGTTCGACGGCGCCTTGCTGCTGGGGGTTTGCGACAAGATCGTGCCCGGGCTGCTGATCGGCGCCTTGCACTTCGGCCATTTGCCTTGTGTGTTCGTGCCGGCCGGGCCGATGAGCACCGGGTTGTCGAACGGCGAAAAATCGAAGGTGCGCGAGCGCTTTGCGCAAGGTCAGGTGGGACGCGCTGAACTGCTTGCCGCCGAACAGGCCGCCTACCACGGCCCCGGCACCTGCACCTTTTACGGCACCGCCAACAGCAACCAGATGTTGCTGGAGGCGATGGGCCTGCATGTGCCCGGTGCGGCGTTTGTGCATCCGCACGACGGCCTGCGCGAGGCGCTGACCCGCGAGGCGGTGGCCACGGTGCTGGGCATCACCCGGCGGGCCCGCTACACGCCGATCGGCCAACTGGTGGACGAGCGGGTGATCGTCAACGCGATGGTCGCGCTGTTGGCCACCGGCGGGTCCACCAACCACCTGATCCATTGGGTGGCCGTGGCACGGGCCGCTGGCATTTCAATCGACTGGACCGATTTTGCGGACCTGTCTGCCGCGGTACCGTTGCTGGCCCGGGTGTACCCCAATGGCAGTGCCGATGTGAACCAGTTCCAGGCCGTCGGCGGCCCGGGCTATGTACTGCGCGAATTGTTGGACACAGGCCTGTTGCACGGCGACGTGATGACGGTGGCGCCAGGCGGCATGGTGGCCTATGGCCAGATCCCCCACCTGCAGGTCGGCGATTCGGGAACAGTGCCAACCCTGGTCTGGGCGCCCACGCTGGTCAGCGGTGATGACAGCATCCTGCGGCCGGTGGCCGCACCGTTTTCGGACAGCGGCGGCCTGAAACTGCTGGTCGGCAACCTGGGCCGGGCCGTGATCAAGGTGTCCGCCGTGCCCGATGACCGGCATGTGATCGAGGCGCCCGCCCGGGTGTTTGATGGACAGGAAGCGCTGTACCGCGCCTTTCAGGCCGGAGAACTCGACAGGGACGTGGTGGCCGTGGTGCGTTTTCAGGGCCCACAAGCCAATGGCATGCCGGAATTGCACAAGCTGACCCCGCCGTTGGCGGTGCTGCAGGGCAAGGGCTTCAGGGTGGCGCTGGTGACCGACGGCCGCATGAGCGGGGCATCGGGCAAGGTGCCGGCGGCCATCCATGTCAGCCCGGAGGCGCTGGCCGGGGGCCCGTTGGCGCGGGTACGTGACGGTGACCTGATCCGGCTCGATGCCAACGCCGGCACGCTGGCTGCGCTGGTCGACGAGGCCGAGTGGCTGGCGCGAGCGCTGGCCGTGATCAGTCCCGAACAGGCCGATGACAACGCACACGGTCTGGGCCGCGAGCTGTTTGGCGGCCTGCGCCGCACCGTGCGCAGCGCCGAAGAGGGCGCGATCACCTGGCTTTGATCGCCCCTCAGGCCGCCGACGTCGGCCGGAACTTCATTTCAACCTGCAAGGACAAGACCATGATCGACCCCTTAAGCCTGGCCAGTCACGGGCCTGTGATTCCGGTGATCGTGGTGCAGCGTGTCGAAGACGCCGTGCCGCTGGCCGAGGCCTTGCTGGCCGGTGGTATCAAGGTGCTGGAGGTGACCTTGCGCACGCCGGCGGCGCTGCGCTGCATCGAGGCCATCGCCAGGGCGCTGCCGGAGGCCCTGGTGGGCGCCGGCACCATCCGCTCGGCGGCTGATGCCCAGGCGGCATTGGACGCCGGCAGCCGGTTTGCCGTCAGCCCGGGCTATACCGCGGAGATCGGTGCGGCCTGCCGTCGAATCGGCCTGCCTTTGCTGCCGGGTGTCGCCACTGCCAGCGAGGTGATGGCCGCCAGCGCCGACGGCCTGGGCTTTCTCAAGTTTTTTCCCGCGGTGCAGGCCGGCGGGCTGGCCATGCTCAAGGCGTTGGGCGGGCCGTTCCCAGACATCGTGTTTTGCCCCACCGGCGGCATCACGGTCGAGTCGGCGCCCCAGTTCCTGGCGCTGCCCAACGTCAAGGTTTGCGGCGGGTCGTGGTTGACACCGGCTGACGCCGTGGCGGCAGGCGACTGGGCACGCATCACCCGGCTGGCGACAGAGGCCCGCGCACTGCGGGCCTGAGCGCCCGGATCGTCACGCCGATCAGGCCGTGCGGCGCTCGATCAATTCAATCTTGTAGCCGTCCGGATCGGTGACAAAGGCGATCATCGTCGTGCCGCCCTTGACCGGCCCGGGCTCGCGGGTCACTGCACCACCCAGGGCTGCGGCCTTGTCGCGCAGCGCGGCGCAAGTGCCGGCCACGTCGGGCACGCCGATGGCGATGTGGCCAAAGGCTGTGCCCAGTTCGTAATGATCGATGCCGTAGTTGTAGGTGAGTTCAATCTCGGCCTGGCCCGGGTTGCCGCCGTAGCCGACAAAGGCCAGGTCGTACTGCTGCTCGGGCCGCAGCGTGGTGCGCAACAAGTCCATGCCCAGCACTTGGGTGTAGAAATCGATGGCGCGCTGCAAGTTGGCTACGCGCAGCATGGTGTGCAACATCAGCATGGGGTGTCCTGTGGTGGAGTGGAACGTCGAGTGTGCCCGACGCTGGCCTGCCAGGTGCATTGCAGCCAGATACGCATCAGCCCGGCGCGCGGTCCAGCCAGATGCCCAGACCCTGCGCGTTGAGCTCGATGTCCAGCGCCAGCCCGGCGATACCAGCCCCCACGTCCCCTACACCATGCCGCAACAACTGATCGCGACAGAGCTGTGTCAGACCGGACTTCAGCGCTGCATGGCGCTCGGTTGCGCCGCGCTGGGCCAATGCCAAAGCCACCATCGCGTCGATCTGTTCGAACAGCAGCCCGGCCAGGCGTTGCACATCGCCCACCCGGCCGTAGTGCGTCAGGTACATCCAGGCCGGTTGGCGCGACAGAAGACGCTGGATCGACTGGCGCAGCGGTTCGGGTTCGAACTGCACCGGCGTCGAGGTGGGCAGGATCCAGGCGCCATGGGCGTTGTCGAACTCGCGGTAGCTCAGTCCGAAGGTGTCGCCGGTGAACCAGCCCCGGCTGCGTTCGTCCCAGATGCAATGGTGGTGACGGGCATGGCCCGGCGTGTCGATGAACAGCAGCGGCCGGCCGGCCAAGGCCACGGTCATGCCATCGGTGCTGGCCTGCACCCGCTCGGCGGGCACCGGCACCAGGCTGCCGTAGGCGCGCTCCATCTCGGCTTGGCCATATACCGCCAGTGCACCCTGGTAGAGCGCCGTCGGATCGATCATGTGGCGGGCGCCACGCGGGTGCACCAGCAAGGCGGCGTTGGGCAGGGACTGCATCAGCAGGCCGGCGCCGCCCGCATGGTCCAGGTGCACATGGGTGGGGATGACATAGTCGACCGCCGACGGCGCCAGGCCCAGGTCAGTCAACGCGGCCAGCAGGCGCGGCACCGCAAAGTTGGTGCCGGTATCGATGAAGGCGGCGCGGCCGTTTTCAACCAGCAGAAACGAGGCGTCGAACAGCGGCCGGTGGAAACCGGTATCGATGACAAACACGCCATCCGGCAGCGGTTGAACAAAGGGCAGGGCCATGGGATGTGGGTCAGGTCAGCGGTCAGTGCCGAAATGGCAGGAAAAAAGGCATGAAAAAGGGCAGGGGGACGGCCTGCCCAGAGTCTGCGGTGCTGCGTCGGTAGGGGGCCGGCGATCACGCAAATTTCAACCCGGTTTTGCGGCTCACCGCACCGGTGCTTTAACCCTGGGTGTTGGCGTACAGCGCCCACAGCCGACCAAGATCGGCCGAGCCATCATTGCCCTGCACGCTGCGCAGCACCTGCACAGCCTTGGCCTTGTTCTTGCCGCTCTGCAACAAGGCCAGGCCCAGGCGCAGCTTGGCGTCTTCAGGGTGCTTGAGGCCGCCTTTGGCGATGCCCTGCTCGATCAAGGGCAGGCCCTTGTCGGCCTGGCCCATGGTGGCATAGGCATAGCCGACCTGCACCAGATCACCACCGTCCTTGTTGGCTGCAGCCGCGACAGCCCGCTGCGCGATCGACGCCTTGCCCTCTGACTCTTGTTTGTTCGCCAGGTCACGCAGGCGTTTGTGACGCTCGGCCTCGGCGCCGGTACCCAGAGCGCCCGAAGCGAAACCCTTGTCGACAATCGCCTTGCCTTCTGCCGGGTAGCCCGCCTGCAACGCCAGCTGCGACATTTCCATGAACTCGTCGGTCTTGCTGAGCGAGCCGGTGGCCAGCTTCAGTCGCATCACATCGAGCGAGAAACGTTGCGAAAACCCGCTCTTGTTGGGCAGCCTGGCCAGATAGATCGCCCAGTAGTCTTTCTTGGGGTGGTTGTAGAGCAGTTTCTCCAGCGTGGCGGCCTGGCCGGCGGTATTGCCGGTGCGTTGCTGGGCGTCGGCCAGGCGCAGCAGGTCGGCCTCCTCGGGTTTGCGCCCGCCTTGCTCGGCGGCAGACACGGCCGCTGCTGCATCCTTGGCAATCGCCGCAAAGTCGCCGCTGTTGCCCTGCAGGTAGGCCTGCAGTTGCTTGAGCGACGCACTGCTGTTGCCGGCGGCCTGGGCCTTCTGGACCCATTGCCCGGCCTTGGCGTTGTCCTTGGACGCGGCGTAGGCCGAAGCGATCTGCTCGGCAACCAACCCCTGCTCGTTGCCAGAGACCTTGCCGAAGATCGACTCCAACGCCTGGATCGCCGTGCCGTTGTCGCCGGCCCGTTGCGCGGCGGCAGCGCGCATGCGGTCGATCTGCAGCGATTCGGCCGCTGTTTTGTTGGGTACGCCGTCGGCTTCGCGTACCTTGCTCAGCGCCTCTTTGCCCTTGCCGGCCTTGATCAGGTCATAGGCTTGCTGCAGAGGCCTGCCCACCTCGGGGCGCACCGCCTGCGCCAACGCCATGCCCGGCTGGCCGAGCACGCCAACCAGCAGCAGGGTTGCGGCGGCAGTTTGAAGCATCTTCATCGTCATGCTCAATTCATGAACTGTTCGTTGCCGATCAGCCCGATCTTGGTCACACCCAGCCGCTGGGCGCTGGCCATCACCATCGCCACCACTTTGTAGCTGACCAGCTTGTTGGGCCTCAGGTGCACCTCGGGCTGGTCGGGCAGGGCGGCGACTTGCGCCAGCCGGTTCTCCAAGTCGGCACGGTCGGCCACCAGCACGCCGTTCCAGCCGATGGTGCCGTCGAAATCGACGTCGATGCGCACGATCTCGGGTGGCTTGGGCGGCGGGCTGCTCGGCCCCACCGGCATGTTCATCTTGACCGCGTGGGTCTGGATCGGGATGGTGATGATCAACATGATGATCAGCACCAGCATCACGTCGATCAGCGGCGTGGTGTTGATGTCCATCATCGGCGCGTCTTCGTCGCCGCCACCGCCTACTTGCATGCTCATGAAGTTCTCTCTGGCTTATTGGTTCGGTGGCGGTTCGGTGATGAACCCCACCTTGGCGATGCCCGCGCGCTGGCAGGCCACCACCAGGCGCCCCACGCTCTCGTAGCGTGCGTCCTGGTCACCGCGTATGTGCACCTCGGGTTGCGGGTCCTTGATCGACTCTTTCTTGAGCTCTTTGACCAGGGTCTCGATGTCGGGCATCTTGCGGGTGTTCCAGTACACGTCACCCTCTTTGCTGACCGCCAGCAGGATGTTCTCCGGCTTGGTCTGGGTGGGCAGGTTGCGCTCCTGGGGCAACTGCAACTGCACGCTCTGGGTCACCACCGGGATCGTGATCAGGAAGATGATCAGCAGCACCAACATCACATCGACCAGCGGCGTGGTGTTGATCGACGAGTTCATCTCGTCTTCGTCGCCGTCAGGCGACCCGACGTTCATCGACATGACTTACCTCTTGGCCGACAGCAGCACGTTGTGCACGTCGCCCGAGAAGGCGCGGATCTTCTCCATCACCGACTTGTTGCGGCGGATCAGCCAGTTGTAGCCCATCACTGCCGGCACCGCCACGGCCAGGCCGAAGGCGGTCATGATCAGCGACTCACCCACCGGACCGGCGACCTTGTCGATCGAGGCCTGGCCGGCGATGCCGATGGCGGTCAGGGCGTGGTAGATGCCCCAAACGGTGCCGAACAGGCCGACAAACGGCGCGGTGGAGCCGACGGTGGCCAGCACCGCCAGACCGTCTTGTGAGCGGCTTTGCACGTTGCCTACGGCGCGGTCCACGCTCATGGTGATCCAGGTGTGGCGGTCGATCTGCTCGACCAGCGTTCCCTCGTGGTGCTCGTCGGCCTTGACCCCGGCTTCGGCGATGTAGCGGAAGGCACTGCCGTCCTTCAAGGTGCCCGAGGCCTGCTTCATCGAGGCGGCTTTCCAGAAGCTGTCGGTCACTTCGTCAGCGCTCTTGAGCAGTTTGCGCTGCTCGAACAGCTTGGTGAAGATCACGTACCAGGAGGCCATGCTCATGATGATCATGATGATCAGTGTGCCGCGGGCCACGAAGTCGCCCTGGTTCCACAGTGCGTCCAGACCGTAAGGGTTGGCAACTTCTTCCTTGGTCACTGCAGCCATGGGTGCGGCTGCCGGTGCCGGAGCGGCGGCCTGGACTGCAGGCGCAGAGGCCTGTGCCAGCGCCGGGGCGGGGACAGAAGCAGTGAAAGCGGCAACGGCCAACAGGGCGGCGGCCAGTGGCGCGCGCACGATTTGCATCAGGGACATGGTGACTCCAGGAAAGGACTTGGCGGTGGCGACGGCTGGATCGCAGCCGGGCCGGGTGAACACAATGCAGCGAGCTGCGGGATCAGGTCGAAGGGTGGTGCGCAGCGGGCTCACTCAAGCTTCCAGACGTACTCGACCGGGGTGACGGCCCCGACGGGCTTGCCGGACTCGTCCGTGCCGGGCTTGAAGCGGCACTTGCTGAGGGCTTCGATCGCGGCGCGGTCGAGCAGGCGATGCTCACGTGACGGGCCGGCCGAGCGTTCGATCTCGGCTTTCGAGACCACGCCGGTAGCGTCCACCGTGAAGCGGATCTTGCTGGTGCCGGTGGCCTCGGCACGCAGCGCTGCGGCAGGGTACTCGGGCTTCTCGCAGCTGTTGACGTCGATGCGCGCCGGCACGGCCTGGACCCTGGGTGCAGGCGGTGCGGCCACCACCGCCGCTGTGACCGGGGCTGGAGCCGGGGCAATCGTGACCGGTGTTGGTGGGGGCGCTTCGCGGGTGACGGTGATGGCGGGTGCCAGCTGGGGCGTGGTCACCTGCACCTCGGGCGGCGGCATGAAGGAGGGCGGCGGCAGCGCCATCTTGGGCGGCGGCGGCAGG
Source organism: Burkholderiales bacterium (assembly GCA_038236495.1). Taxonomy (GTDB): domain Bacteria; phylum Pseudomonadota; class Gammaproteobacteria; order Burkholderiales; family Burkholderiaceae_C; genus Pseudaquabacterium. The sequence continues at coordinate 18,850 of JBBRZR010000006.1, read as the reverse complement.
TTCTCGGGCGGCGGGGGGGGCGGCGGCTTGACCTCGTCGATGATCTTGGTCTCGATCGGCGCCTTCATCACCTCGACGATCTTTTTACCCAGGCCGTTGACCAGGGCGTAGCCCAGCACAACATGCAGCAAGGCCACCACGATCAACCCGATCGGATGTTTGCCTGGGTTTCTTTGCTGGGTAGCGTAATCCACTGTCTGACCTCCAGACAACCCAGCGCTGTTGCCCCGGGTCTCTGCGACTTCTTGTTGATAAGGCAGCTTCGTGAGCCGCTTGCAGCCCTGATCGCTGCGTCGGACCGCAATATAGCTTGAAGCCTTGCCGCAATCGCTCGGTACAACACCCTAAGTACGGGGTGGCGGTGCAACCGGGTAGCAGGCCGGCGCGGCAACATCAGCAACTTTGACGTCCGGCGCATCGTGCAGGGCTGTCCGACGTCATTGCGGACCGGGTGCTGGTTATCATCTTCGGTAGCTGGGTGGGCCCGCCCGCCCGAACGATTCACGCCCTTTCAACCCCTGCTGAACGACGGTGACCATGCCACGCGGATCGGCCCTGTTCATGGGTGACCACCTCGCGCGCAGCGTGCGCGGGCGGCCCTGTGCACCGCCGGTGTGCGGATTGACCTCAGCTTTCTAGCGTCTGTCCGTTTCACTGTCCAAAAGCCAACAGGAGTACTGTCATGGCCGATCTGTTCGAGAACCCCATGGGCCTCATGGGGTTCGAGTTTGTCGAGTTTGCCGCCCCCGTCGCCAACACCCTGGAGCCGCTGTTCGAGCGCATGGGCTTCACGCTGGTGGCGCGCCACCGGTCCAAGGATGTGGTGTTGTACCGCCAGGGCCAGATCAACTTCATCGTCAACCGCGAGCCGCGCAGCGTCGCCGGCTTCTTTGCCGCCGAGCACGGGCCGTCCGCCTGCGGCCTGGCCTTCCGGGTCAAGGATTCGCACGGGGCCTACCAGCGCGCACTGGAATTGGGCGCGCAGCCGATCGACATCCCGACCGGCCCGATGGAGCTGCGCCTGCCGGCGATCAAGGGCATTGGCGGTGCGCCGCTCTACTTGATCGACCGCTTCGAGGAGGGCCGGTCGATCTACGACATCGACTTCGATTTTGTCGAGGGCGTTGACCGCCATCCGCAGGGCCACGGCTTGAAGCTGGTGGACCATTTGACGCACAACGTCTACCGCGGCCGAATGGCTTACTGGGCCGGGTTCTACGAGAAGCTGTTCAACTTCCGTGAGATCCGGTATTTCGACATCCAGGGCGCGCACACCGGCCTGACCAGCAAGGCCATGACAGCGCCCGATGGCCAAATCCGTATCCCGCTGAACGAGGAGTCCTCGCGCGGTGCCGGCCAGATCGAAGAGTTTTTGATGAAGTTCAACGGCGAGGGCATCCAGCATGTGGCCTTGCTGACCGATGACTTGATGGCCACCATCGACAGCCTGCAGTTGGCCGGCGTGCCGCTGATGACGGCACCCAACGCTGTGTATTACGAGATGCTGGCCGAGCGACTGCCCGGCCACGGCCAGGACGTGGCCGAGTTGCAGACCCGCGGCATCTTGCTCGACGGCAGCACCGAGGCGCTGAAATCGGGTGGCGCGCCACGCCTGCTGCTGCAGATATTTTCAGAGACGGTGCTGGGCCCGGTGTTTTTCGAGTTCATCCAGCGCAAGGGCGATGACGGCTTTGGCGAAGGCAACTTCTTGGCCTTGTTCGAGTCGCTGGAGCGGGACCAGATCCGCCGTGGCGCGCTGACGGTCAACAGCTAGATCAGGGCAAACGGTGCAGCGGGCGGCCGAGCCCGTTGCATCGACCCGGCCAGGACAGTCGGTTCAAAACGCGTAGCCGATGACGAAGACGCCGGTGGGTGAGGTCGTCTTGCGGGTCAGCGGGCTGTCCTTGGCGCCGCTCTGCAGCGCGCTCACCGACAGCGCGGTGGTGAAGGTGACCTGCCGGGTCAGGAAGTAGTTCAGCGACAGGCTGGCGCGCACGTCGCGCAGGCCCGATCCCGGTGTATAGACCGCATGCCCACTGGCAGCGGCCTGGGCGGGCGTGACGCCAAAGTAGGACTGCATGTAGTCGGCATTGGCCAGCGTGGCCGCTGCGCCCACCGCCATCCGCCACTGCGGCGCCAACTGGGTTGAATAACCAGCGCCCAGATCGACCAGCACGCCGCGGCCGTTGTTGCCGGCACCCAAGCGCAAGGACGAGGTCAGAAAGACCTGCGGCGAGACGAAGTAGTTGAAAAAGGCGCCCGCTTCGGGCTTGATGTCGATGTCGCCCATGCCGCGCAGCACGTCCGACCGGTCGGCATCACGGCCTCGGTCAAGCGTCAGGCGCAGACCGTATTGCATGTCCAGTCGCTTGCCGAACTCATAGCCCACGCCGTTGGTGGTGCCGGCAAACCAGCCGTTGGTCCATTGGTAGTCCAGCAGCGGCAGGATCAGGTTGCGCCGCTCGTTGGAGCCTGGGTACTCGGTGCCGGCGATGAAGGCGACACCGGCGGTGCCGCCGTCCAGCCCCGACGCAGCGCCGAACAGGCGTACCGCATCGAAGGCCTGGGCCAGCACGGCGGGCGCGGCCAGCGTCAGGCCTGCGGCGACGGCCATGGCCTTGAGACGCGACGAAGAAAGGGCGGATGCAACACGCATTGAGGGACTCCTGGGGTTGTGCGGTGCCCGTGCCAAGCACAGGTTGGCCAATTGCTGAGGGGCTGGTGCCTGGTGGACAAGTGCCAGCCTGGAAGCATTGCACCACGCCTGCAAGCCCGGGCTAGGATGCAGGGCATGAATGGTTGTCCAACCCGCCTGACCAACCCGCCCACACGATGGACTCGCTGAGCGCTCTGCAGGCTATGGGGCTGACACTGCCCAGCCCGGCCTACATCTTCGGCGCCATCGTGTTCGGCCTGATCGGCTTTGTCGCCTACCGTCGCGGCAAGGCCACCGAGCGCAAGGTCACGCTGTGGCTGGGCGTGGCCTTGATGCTCTACCCGTACCTGGTCTCGAGCACACCCTGGATGTATGCGGTGGGCGTCGCGCTGTGCGCTGGCCTGTACCTCTACCGCGGTTGACGGCGGCTCGGCAGATCAGCGTGTACGCACCGGAATCTGGTTGAACGGCAGGCCGCGGTCGGCACGCAGATCGGCGGGCAAGCCCAGCACCCGCTCGGCAATGATGTTGCGCAGGATCTCGTCGGTGCCGCCCTCGATCCGGGTGGCCGGCGAGCGCAGCAGCATGGCCTGGAACCGTGCCGCCGCGCTGGGCTGTGCCGCATCCACCAGCACGCCGGAGGCACCCTGCAGATCCAGCGCAAAGGCGGCGATCTCCTGCAGCGTCTGCCCGGCCACCAGTTTGCCGATCGAGTTCTCGGGCCCCGGCGTCTGGCCCTTGGACAGGGCCGAGATGCTGCGGTAGGCGGTGTACTTCAAGCCGCTGGTGCGCACCGCCCAGGTCGCCAGCTTGGACCGCACTGCCGCGTCGTCGATGGCCAGCCCGTTGCCGGTGTCGAAGTTGCAGCAGAAGTCCAGCATCTCGGGAAACCCGGTGGGCATGCCCGCGCCAATCGACATGCGCTCGTTCATCAGCGTGGTGAGCGAGACCCGCCAGCCCTGACCGACAGCACCGAGGCGCTGGTGGTCGGGCACCCGCACGTCGGTGAAATAGACCTCGTTGAAGCCGGACTGGCCGTTGAGCTGCTTGATCGGCCGGATCTCGATACCGGGGCTCTTCATGTCGAGGAAGAACATCGTCAGGCCGTCGTGCTTGGCGGCGTTGGCGTCGGTCCGGGTCAGGATCATCCCGTAGTCTGAATAGTGCGCGCCGCTGGTCCAGATTTTCTGGCCGTTGATGACCCAGTCGTCAACGCTGGGCTCGGCCCGGGTGCGCAGACCGGCCAGGTCGGACCCGGCCGCGGGCTCGGAGAACAACTGGCACCAGATCTGCTCGCCCGAGGCCAGCGGTGGCAAGAAGCGTTGCTGGTGCGGTGCGGCGGCATAGGCCATCAGGGTCGGGGCGATCATGCCCTGGCCGATCAGGAAGATGCCGGCCAGCTTGGCGTAGGGGCCTTCCTCCTGTTGCCAGATCACCCGCTCGATCGGGCTGGCACCGCGGCCACCAAAGTCGACCGGCCAGTGGATGCAAGCCCAGCCGGCATCGCTTTTCTTCTTCTGCCAGGCTTGCGAGGCTGGGATGACGTCGCCACCCCGCAGCGGCGGTTGGCCATAGCCGGCCATTTCAAGCTCGGCGCGCAACTCGGTCGGGGCGTTGGCCTGGATCCAGGCGCGCACCTCGGCGCGGAAGCTGGCTTCGGAGGGGGTGTCGTCGAAGTTCATGGTCGGTCGGTGGCTGGGTTGGGCGGGTGCGGTCAGACGGCGTGGCGCTTGCGCAGCCGCGCTATCAACAGGTCTTCCCACTGGCTGGGGCCGCCCAGCGCCAGGGCCAACAGGTTGGCGCGGCGGTAGTGCAAGTGGCAGTCGAAGGCCCAGGTGAATCCCATGCCGCCGTGCACCTGGATGTTGTTGCGGGCGCAGTGCTGGTAGGCCTGGGTGGCGCTGACCCGGGCGGTGGCCGCAGCCTCGGGCAACTCAGCCGACGCGGTGGACAGGGCCCAGGCGCCGTAGTAGGCGTTGGACCGTGCCAGCGTGGCCGCCACGTACAGGTCGGCCAGCATGTGCTTGATGGCCTGCAGTGAGCCGATCGGCCGGCCAAAGGCAAAGCGCTCCTGGGCGTAGGCACAAGCGGTCTGCAGTGCCTGGTCAGCGCCGCCGACCTGCTCGAAAGCCATCAACACCGCTGCCCTGTCGAACACCGCCGACAAGATTGGCCAGCCGGTGCCAGCGGCGCCCAGGGGCTCGGCCTGCGCCTGGGTGAAGGTGATGCGGGCCTGGCTGCGGGTGGGGTCGATGCTGGGCAGGGTCTCGCGCTGCACGCCCGGGCCGTCCAGCACGACGATGTAGAGCGAGATCGCCGCCGGATCGCCACCGCCGTCGTGCGCGGCGACCACGGCAAAGTCGGCGATGTCACCATCGGCCACCGGCAGCTTGCTGCCGCTGAGGGTGCCGTGGGTGGCGGTGGTGGTGATGGCACCCGCCGTGAGCCGGCCGGGCCGCTCGGTCAGCGCCAGGGTGCCGATCATCTGGCCGCTGGCCAGCGCGGGCAGCCAGCGCTGCTTTTGGGCCTCTGTCCCGGCCTGCAGCAGCAGCTCGGCCGCCAAGCCTATCGACGACGAAAAAGGCACCGGTGCGATGGCCCGGCCCAGTTCCTCGGCGATGACGCACAACTCCAGATAGCCGGCGCCCAGCCCGCCGTAGGCTTCGGGGATGGCGGCGCCCAGGTAGCCCTGCGTGGCCAGGCCCTTCCACAGCGCGGCATCAAAGGATTGCGGGCCGTCCAGTACTGCCCGCACGGCGTTGCGGTCGCAGTGGTCGGCCAGGAAGCGGCGCGCCTGGTCTTTCAGTTGCCGCTGGTCCGGCGAAAAATCGAATTCCATGAATGTCCTGTCGGCTGGGGCCGCGTCGCCATGACGCAAGGGCCAGTATTGCCCCCATCGGCGGTGCCGTTCTGTCGCTCACGGGACGATGTCCGCCGTTGCGTCGGGACAGTGGCGGGGCCAGGCCTCGGCCGCGCTGCCCAGCCACTCAAGCCGTCAGAGGTACTCGATCTTGCAGATCACCTTGATCGACTTGACGGACTTGCCGGGTTCGAGGTCGGCGTCGACCGTGAGGGTGCGCCGTCCGCTGTTGTCAGGCGCCGGGTTCAGCAAGGCCGCCGCGCGCTGCGCCACCGGCGCCTGGCTGGCTGCTGCCGGCGCAACCGTTGCCGCGGTGGCGGTCGAGGTTGCTGGCGCGGGCCCGGCGTTGGCTGCGGCAGGGCTGGCGTTCAACTCGTCCGGCCGGATCCTGCGCTTGAACTCGTCGATCGCCTGCTGCAGCTTGGCGCGTTGCTCCTGTCGGCTGCGCTTGCCAAATTCAGAGGCCAGGCTGTCGATGGTCAGCGCCAGCCGGTCCTCGTCGGCGGTTTGCGCCAAGCCGTGGAAGGCCTCGGCCAGGCTCAGGTAGACCCACTCCTGGTCACCGCGCCCTGCAAAGCCTTTTTCGTCGTCGATGAGGTCGCGGCAAATCTCGACGACGTGGCGCCGGATCATGTTGGCGTGGCCGTAGCTGACGATGGCGTCGAACCGGTCGGGCAGCAAATTGGCCCGTTGGGTGTACATGTACGCCACGTTGATGCCGTTGTAGTAGTCCTGCTTGACGTAGAAGCCGCGCTCGTAGAAGCGGATGGCCCGGTCCAGGTACTCGGCGTCATCGGTCACCTCGAACAATCGCTTGTTGATCGCGCCGGACAAGCCCAGCGTTTCCGGGTCGGTGGTGATCTTGGGTTCGCAGTACCTCGCCAGCAGGCGCTCGGCCGCCAACAGCGCGGCCACCGCCACGTCCTTGTCCATATTGCCGTCACTGTCTTTTTGTTCGCCGTTCTTGTACGTCACCAGCGCCAGGCGCTGCGCCAGGTAGACGTCGGGCTTGCCGTCAGGCTTGCCTTCGGTCTGCTTCTCGATGGCGCGGTTGAACAAGCGGATGGCCTCGGGAAAGTCGGCTCTTTTCTTGGCCGATTCAGCCGCGGCCATCACACTGGCCAATGACTCGCCAGCCTTGGCTTCTTGCTTCTGGCGCAGCGCCGGCGCGATGTAGGCGGGCGGTGCCACGTAACTGTCAGCGGTATAGGCGGATGGCGTCATGCCGTGCAAAAACTTGAATACCGGACTGTCGGTCTCGCGCCCGGAGCCTGGCGCCTCCTGCTGCCGGCGCTTTTCAGTGTCAGCAATCTTGTCCAGCACCTCCGCCAGATGCGCCACAAAGCGCAGCTGCTCCGCGGCACTGATCGACTCGCCCCCGTGCACGTACTGGTGCACGACGAACGCGCTCAGGTCGAACGGGATCTTCTGGACCAGCACCGATTCAGCAATGATGATGGTGGTGTTGGGCCGCAACGCATGGCGCACGCCGAGCTCATAAAACACGTTGGCATTGAGCGTGGACAAGTCGGCGATGACCAGGTCCGCCTCGTAGATCCAGCGGTACATGATGGAGTCGATGCTGCCGGTCAGGTTGGCGTCTATGGCCCTGAAGCAGTTGACATTGACCTTGTCGCAGGCGGGCTGCACCAGTTGCTCGTAGGTCTTGTCCAGGTTCAGCACGCGGCCGGTGGCGTAGTCGTTCTTGTTGCCAAAGCCGGTGACGACAAAACAGGTCAGTTGCCGTTCCGCGGCCTGGCCGGCGTTTGTGGGCTGCTGAGGCGAGGCCGTCATTGGGGTGTCGGAGGTCATGGATGATCCAGGCTGGCAGTCTGTAGGGCAACACCGGTCGATGCCCACCGGGCGCACCATGCTAAGGGTGTCGTGCCGTGTTCATCAAGCGGCAAGCCAAGGGGTCGGCGCGCAGCACAAGGGCTCGCCTGTCGCCACCGTGCGGCGATGACAATGACCGGGCCCGGATGGCGGGTTGCGGGTACAGGTGATGCAATGAAGCTGGTGGTCGGTGTGCATTTTGACGGGGGTGGCGCGGTTGCCGTTGGCCTGGCCTTTGATGAATGGGATTCGCCCGAGGCATCCCGCACCTGGTTGTCACGCATTGCCCAGGTCGAGAAGACCGAGCGGGGTGAGCTCGACCTGCGTGCCTTGGCGTGTGTACTGCAATTGCTGCGAGAGCACGCGCTGGAGCCCGACCTCATCGTGATCGATGGTTTTGTCCATCTCGACGCGCTGGAAACCCCCGCGCTGGGGCGCCACCTGCACCACGCGTTGGGTGGCCGGTGCGCCGTCATCGGCATCTCCAGGACCGCGATGGCCCACACCCCGGCGCAGTTCGAGGTGGTACGTGAAGACGAGACGCGCCCGCTGATCGTGACCTGCGTCGGCATCGACCTGGGCGCAGCCAAGGCCAGGCTGCGCGCCATGCACGGCAAACGCCGCGTGCCGACCTTGGTCAAGCTGGCCGCCCGGATCGCCAAGGGCGGCGCAAGCGCTTAGGGCTGCGCGCCCTGCTGTTACAAGGATTGAAGGGTCAGCTCGGTTCCCAGAACGGTGACGCGCCCATCGACCACGGGCAGGCCCTGCGCCGAGGCATGGGCCAGCACGGCCGCCGGGTCAGCCACGGCCAGTGTGAAGCCGGCCACGCCGTCGGCGGCGTTGCCGGGGTGGGTGGGCTGGAAGTCGGCAAAACCCTCGTCAAGGGCCACGCGCCAGCTGCCGCCCTGTTGCGTTGGCGAGGCGCAGCCCAAGACCTGTGCCCAGCGCCGGGCCATGGCTTGCGGCTGGCGCGCCCGCAATGTGACGCCGCGCACCCGTTGCAAACCGGAACGGCCCGGCTGCACCAGCCACGCGGGCCCGCCCCAGCGCCAGGATGCAGCGGGCCGGGGCTCGTCCACTGAAACGATGGCCGCACCCACATCCTTGGGGTGCAGGTGCATGGCGCTGATGTCGTCGAACTCGGCGCTCCAAACCTTGCGCACGCCGAGCTCGGCAAACCGTGCCCGTTCGCGCGCCAGGTCGTCGGTCTGCAGGATCAGCATGTAGCCGCTGTCGCCCTGGCGGTCGAGGTGGCGGCCGCAGGCTGTGCCGGGCAGGGTGGGCGAAATCACCTCGATGAACTGGTCGCCAAAGCAGAACACTGCGTTGTCGATGCCGAACTCGGCGACGCCGGGATCCCGAAAAGGAGGGGTCAGCTGGAGCAGGGCCGCCAGGGTATCCCGGCCTCGGTGCAAGTCCTGGGCTGCAAAGACGATCTGGCGGATGCGCATGGGGATGTTCTTTCTGCGGTCATGTCGGCGGTCTGCTGGCCTGCGCTGACTTTACGACGTCAGGCCAGCAGACTGCCAAAGCGTACCCCGAACGCGTCAATTGAGCGTGCCGACCCCGCCACCGATGCGAAGATCGTTGACCTGCGCGTGCCCTCCGCCACAGACCGAACAGCCACTGCGCGGCATCGGCCCGCACACCTTCTTTGAACCCGACGACAGGATTTGGTGATCTCATGACCGACCGCATCGACCTCCGCTCCGACACCGTCACCCAACCCACGGCCGCCATGCGGGCCGTGATGGCCGCCGCGCCGGTGGGCGACGACCAGTACGGCGAGGACCCCAGCACCAACCGGCTGCAGGCACGCTGCGCCGAGCTGCTGGGCAAGGAGGCTGCCGTCTGGCTGCCCACCGGCACCATGGCCAACCAGGTGGCGTTGCGAACCTTGACCCGGCCCGGCGACGAGGTGGTGGCCTGCCGCGAATCGCACGCCGCCTGGCACGAACTGGGCGGCGCTGCGGCCAATGCCGGCGTGCAGATTCATGAGATCGGCGAGGCCGGCTGCTTCAGCGCCGACGACTTGCGGGCGGCTGTGAAGCCGCGCAACTTTGCGATCTTTCCGACCACGACATTGGTGGAGGTGGAGAACACCCACAACCGCGCCGGTGGCGTGGTGGTGCCGCAGGACGAGGTTGTGCGCATCTGCCAGGTGGCGCAGGAGCTGGGTCTGGCCAGTTTTCTCGACGGCGCCCGGCTTTGGAATGCGGGTGCTGCCAGCGGCCTGACCGTGCAGGCACTGGCTGCACCCTTCGACTTGGTGGCCGTGGCTTTCAGCAAAGGGCTGGGCGCACCGGGCGGATCGCTGTTGGCCGGATCCAGGGCCTTGATCAACGCGGCCGACCGGCACCGCCGGCGCCTGGGCGGCGCGATGCGTCAGAACGGCATTTTCAGTGCTGCGGCGCTGCATGCGCTGGACCATCACCTGGCCCGGCTGCCCGACGACCACGCCAACGCGCGGCTGTTGGCCGAACGCTTGGCGGCGGGCGCGCCGGTGCTGCTGGACCTGGCAACCGTGCAGACCAACATCGTGGTTTTTCACCTGCCTGCCGAGCTGGCCATCGATGCCCAGGCGCTGAGTGAGCAGGCGCGCAGCCGGGGCGTGCTCGTCAACGCCTTTGGCCCGCGCACCGTGCGCGCGGTGACGCACCTGGACGTCAGCCGTGCGCAGTGCGAGCACGCAGCGGCGGTGCTGGTGGCGTTGCTGGCAGGCTGAGTGGCGGGCAAGACTGAACGTCCCTGGGGTTCGCGGAGGCTTGGGCGAGGCCCAGCCTGTCGGCAAACGCCATACAGGCCCAGCCGTGCAGGATGCCGTCAGACGTGCACAGGTCCGGCCGCACCAGCCTCTGGGCGCGCTCCCGGCAGGACGCGGCCTCGGTGATGTGCACGCCCATCAGCCCGGGGCACAGCGGGGCCAGCAGCTGTTGGATCTGGACGAGGTCGGGCATGGCGTCTCCTGGGTATCAAGGGCCGGGCGGCAGGCCATCAACCACCCAACAGCCGTTTGAACCACGCCACCAGCCGCGCCAGCAGGCCTTGCGGCGCGGCGGGCGCCACCGCCTCGGGCACCACCTGGTAGCGCTCTTGCAGCTTGGTGTTGAAGGTTTCAAAAAATTCGGTGGCCATCTTCTGGGCGGCCATGTCGACCAGGCGCGAGCCCAGTTGGGCGATCTTGCCGCCCACGGTGGCGTGTGCGGTGTAGTGCAGCACGGTGCTGCGCGGGCCGGTGGCTTCCAGCCGCACGGCGGCCGTGCCCTTGCCGTGGCCGGCCGCGCCGCCCTGGCCTTCGAAGCGCAGCGTGTAGGACGTGGGCGGCTGCAGCTCCTCCAGTTGCAACTTGCCCTTGAACTTGGCCCGCACCGGGCCGATGGCCGCCGTCAGCAACACCTCGTACTGGTTGGCGCCGGCGGGCGTGATGCTGTCGCAGCCGGGGATCGCGCTTTGCAGCAGGCTGATGTCGTTGAGCGCCTCCCAGGCCTGGGCCTGGCTGACGGGCAGCGTTTGTTGGTTGGTGAGTTCCATGCGGGGGCAGGCCTTGAAGTGAACGGGGAGACATCGGGTCAATGCGGCAGCGGCTTTGGCTGTGGCGGCAACGCTGCGGCGTGGCGTGGCGGGCGCCGCGCCGCGGGTTGGCCCAGCACCGCCACCAGCTCGGCCAGGCTGTGCAGATTGTGGGCGGGCAGAAAGCGGTCCACATGCGGCAGCATCGCCTTGATGCCGGCGGCCTTGGGCTCGAACTGATCAAAGCGCAGCAGCGGGTTCAGCCACACCAGGCGCCGGCAGCTCTTGTGCAGGCGCTCCATCTCGAACGCCAGTTGCCGGGTGTCGCCATGCTCCAGGCCGTCGGTGATCAGCAGCACCGTGCTGCGCCCATTCAGCACGCGCCGCGCCCAGCGCTGGTTGAACTCATGCAGGCTGGTGGTGATGCGCGTGCCACCCGACCAGTCGGCCACCGCGCTCACCACCTGGCCGACGGCGATGTCGGGGTCACGGCTTTTCAGCAGCCGCGTGGTGCGTGTCAGGCGCGTGCCGAAGACGAAGCTCTCGACCTGCGATTCGGCATGGCCCAGCGCGTGGGCGAAGTGCAGCAGCATGCGCGAATAACGGCTCATCGAGCCCGAGATGTCGGCCAGCAGCACCAGCGGCGCGGGCTTGGTGCGCGGGGCGCGCCAGCGCAGCTCACCCAGCTCGCCGCCCTGACGGGCCATGGCCGCCAGCGTGGCGCGCCAGTCGGCCACGCCGGGGCGGGTGGCACGCTGGTTGCGGCGCGTGGGCAGTGGCTCGAAGACCAGCTTCAACTGCACCAGCAAGCGCTGTGCGGCGCGCCATTCGTCGGCCGTCATGGTGTCGAAATCGGCCTGGCGCAGCAGCTCGCGGTCGTTCCAGGTCAGCTCGGCATTGATCTCGATCTGGTCCTGCTCGGGCTGGTCGGGCGGGCGGTTGGGCTGGTGCGGAAACAGCGCCTCACCCAGGCGCCGGTTCTCGGGCGGCGGCGGCGTGGCGCCCTCTTTTAAATTCACTTTGGGCAGCAGCAGCGCACGCATGCGGCCCATCAGGTCGGGGTCGCGCCAGAACAGCACAAAGGCCTGGTCGAACAGCTCGCGGTGCTCGATGCGGTCGATCAGGCAGGCACTGAGCACGGCGTGAAAGTCACGCTTGCTTTCCAGCCCGGCCACCTGCAGCGCGGCCAGCGCCGTCTGCACCCGGTCGCTGCCCACCGGCATGCCGGCGCTGCGCAGCACGCGGGCGAAGTGCATCACGTTCTCGGCCAGGCGGCCGGGGGTGGCTCGGGCGGGCAGCATGGCCGGTGGCAGGGGATGAACAGCGGGCGGGCCGGGGCGCGTCAGCCGCCCGCCCCGCGTGCTTCGGCCTTGATCTGCTCCAGCAGCCGCGCGGCTTCACTGCCCTGCAAGCGCGCGATGTCGTCCTGGTACTTCAGCAGCACGCCCAGTGTGTGCTGGATCACCATCGGGTCGAGCACCACCGTGTCGAGCTCCATCAGTGCGCGGGTCCACTCGATCGTCTCGGCAATGCCTGGCAGCTTGTAAAGCTCGATGTGGCGCAGTTGCTGCACGAAAGCCACGATCTGGCGCGCCAGCTCGGGCCCGGCGCCCGGCACGCGGCGCTGCAGGATGTCCAGCTCACGCTGCGCATCGGGGAAATCCACCCAGTGGTACAGGCAGCGGCGCTTCACTGCGTCGTGGATCTCGCGCGTGCGGTTGCTGGTGAGGATGACGATCGGCGGCCGCCCCGGCGGCGCCTTCACCGTGCCCAGCTCGGGGATGGTGATCTGGTAGTCGCCCAGCACCTCCAGCAAAAAGGCCTCGAAGGGCTCATCGGCGCGGTCGAGCTCGTCGATCAGCAGCACCGGCGGTACCGGGTTGGCGGGGTCGATGGCCTGCAGCAGGGCGCGTTTGGTGAGAAAGCGCTCACTGAACAGCTCGGCGGCCAGCGCGTCGCGGGTGGCGGCAGCTCCGCCGCCCGATGCCGCGCCGGCCGCCCCGGCACCAGCGGTCGCCGTTGCTTCGGCCAGGCGGATTTCCATCATCTGCCGGCCGTAGTTCCACTCGTAGGCGGCGCCGGCCAGGTCCAGGCCCTCGTAGCACTGCAGGCGGATCAGCGGCCGGCCCAGCATCGCGGCCAATGTGCGGGCGATCTCGGTCTTGCCGGTGCCGGGCTCACCCTCCAGAAACAGCGGGCGCTGCAGCTTCAGCGCCAGATAAACGCTGGTGGCCAGCTGGCGGTCGGCCACGTAGTCCAACGCGGCCAGGCGCGTGATGGTTTGGTCGATGCTGGTGGGCAGTTCGGTGTCACTCAACGGGACGCTCCAATTAAAACGCCGCACCGAGTGCGGCGTTTCGGCCTGGCGGCCTTGCAAAACGCGACGATCAGCCGACCGCGCGGCCCGCCAGCACCGGGATCAGCGCGGCGCGGTACTCGGCCGAGCCGTGCAAATCGCTGTTGAAGCCGTCAGCCGGCACGCTTGCACCCGCCAGCGCTGCGGCTGACCAGTCAGCCGCCAGCTTGGCCTCCAGCCCGCTGGCGCGGAACACACAGGCGCCGGCACCGGTAACGGCCACCCGCACGCCCTGCGGCCCCTTGCTGACGAACACGCCCACGATGGAAAAGCGCGACGCCGGCTGCTTGAACTTCTGCCAGCCGGCCTTCTCGGGCACCGGGAAGCTGACGGCCGTGATCACCTCGCCCTCGTTCAAGGCGGTTGAGAACATGCCGGTGAAAAAATCATCGGCGGCGATGCTGCGGGTGTTGGTGTGGATGGTGGCACCCAGCCCCAGCGCGGCCGCCGGGTAGCAGGCCGCCGGGTCGTTGTTGGCCAGGCTGCCACCGATCGTGCCGCGGTTGCGCACCTGGCGGTCACCGATCTTGCCGGCCAGGTCGGCCAGCGCGGGGATGGCCTGCTGCACCTCGGCACTGGCGGCCACCGCGGCGTGGGTGGTCATGGCACCGATCTTGACCACACCACCGGCCACCGTGATGCCCTTGAGCTCAGCGATGGCCGCCAGGTCGATCAAGGCCTCGGGCGCGGCCAGGCCCAACTTCATCGTCGACAGCAGCGTCTGGCCGCCGGCGATGAACTTGGCGCCGTCGGTGGCACCGGCGCGGGCGGCGTCGGCCACCGAGGCAGGGTTGGAATAGGCGAATGCTTGCATGGTGTTTGGGTCTCCTCGCGGATCAGCGGGCGGCCGCTTGCACGGCTTTCCAGACAGTGTAGGGTGTGGCTGGCATCGGCACATCCTTCACGCCCAGGGCGTGGCAGATGGCGTTGATCACCGCGGGCGGCGAGCCGATGGCGCCGGCCTCGCCGCAGCCCTTCACGCCCAGCGGGTTGTGGGTGCAGGGCGTGCCCTTGGCGGTTTCCACCGTGAAGCTGGGCAGGTCATCGGCGCGCGGCATGGCGTAGTCCATGTAGCTGCCGGTCAGCAACTGGCCGGTTTCGGTGTCGTAGATGCCATGCTCCAGCAGCGCCTGGCCGATGCCCTGGGCCAGGCCGCCGTGCACCTGGCCTTCAACGATCATCGGGTTGACGACGTTGCCGAAGTCGTCGCAGGCGGTCATGCGGTCAATCCGCACATGGCCGGTGGCGGGGTCGATCTCCACCTCGCAGATGTAGGTGCCCGCCGGGTAGGTGAAGTTGCTGGGGTCGTAGAACGCGTTTTCGTTCAGGCCGGGCTCCAGCTTGTCGTGCGGAAAGTTGTGCGGCACGTAGGCGGTGAGGCTGACCGCGGCAAACGGCACCTTCTTGTCGGTGCCGGCCACCTTGAACTCGCCGCCCTCGAACACGATGTCGGTGTCGGCCGCCTCCAGCAGGTGGGCGGCGATCTTCTTGCCCTTGGCAATGATCTTGTCCACCGCCTTGACGATGGCCGTGCCACCCACCGCCAGCGAGCGGCTGCCATAGGTGCCCATGCCGAACAGCACCTTGGCGGTGTCACCGTGCTCGATGACGATGTCGTCCATCGGGATGCCCAGCTTGTCGGCCACCACCTGGGCAAAGGTGGTCTCGTGGCCCTGGCCGTGGCTGTGGCTGCCGGTGAACACCGTTACCTTGCCGGTGGGGTGCACCCGTACCTCACCGGCCTCGAACAGGCCGGCCCGGGCACCCAGGGCGCCCGCCACGCTGGACGGCGCGATGCCGCAGGCCTCGATGTAGGCCGAGTAGCCCATGCCGCGTTTCAACCCCTTGGCCTCGGACGCCGCCTGGCGCGCCGGAAAGCCGGCCACGTCGGCCAGCTCGATGGCGCGCGCCATGGTGGCCTCGTAGTCGCCGGTGTCGTAGGTCAGGCCCACCGGCGTGGCATAGGGGAAGCTGGTGATGAAGTTGCGCCGGCGAAGCTCGGCCGGGTCGATGCCCAGTTCACGCGCCGCCGTCTCGACGATGCGCTCGACCACGTAGGTGGCCTCGGGCCGGCCGGCGCCGCGGTAGGCGTCCACCGGCGCGGTGTTGGTGAACACGGCGTCCACCTGGCACCAGATCTTGGGCGTGGCGTACTGGCCGGCCAGCAGCGTGGCGTACAGGATGGTGGGCACCGACGAGGCGAAGGTGCTCAGGTAGGCGCCCATGTTGGCGATGGTCTCGACATGCAGGCCCACAAACTTGCCGTCGGCGTCGAGGCCCAGCTTGACAGTGGTGACATGGTCGCGGCCATGGGCGTCGGCCAGGAAGGCCTCGCTGCGCTCGCAGGTCCACTTGATCGGCCGCTTGATCTGCTTGGAGGCAAAGACCATCGCGGTCTCCTCGCCGTACAGGAAGATCTTGCTGCCGAAACCACCCCCCACGTCGGGTGCCACCACCCGCATCTTGTGCTCGGGGATGCCCAGCACGAAGGCGCACATCAGCAGGCGCTCGACGTGCGGATTCTGGCTGGTGACGTACAGCGTGTAGCTGTCGCCATTGGGGTCGTAACTGGCGTTGGCGGCCCGCGTCTCCATCGCGTTCGGGATCAGCCGGTTGTTGCGGTAGCTCAGCGTGGTGACATGCGCCGCGCCGGCCAGCGCCGCCTCGGTGCCGGCCTTGTCGCCGATGCCCCATTGGTAGCAGTGGTTGTCGGGGGCCTCGTCGTGCACCGCAGCCGGGCCGCCGATGGCGGTGGCCGGGTCGACGATGGGCGGCAGCTCGTCGTAGTCGACTTCGATCAGCTCGGCGGCGGCGCGGGCCTGGTCCACCGTTTCGGCCACCACCATGGCCACCCGATCCCCCACGCAGCGCACCTTGCCGTCGGCCAGCACCGGGTGCTTGGGCTCCTTCATCGGCGCGCCGTCCAGGCTGTTGATCAGCCAGCCACAGGGCAGGCCGCCCACGGCCTTGAAATGCTCGCCGGTGAAGATGCCCAGCACGCCGGGCGCCTTGGCGGCGGCGCCAGTGTCGAGCCGGGTGATGCGGGCGTGGGCATAGGGGCTGCGCAGGAAGTAGGCGTAGGTCTGGCCGGGCAGCGTGATGTCGTCGGTGTACTGGCCCTTGCCGGTGAGAAAACGCGAATCTTCGCGGCGCTCGACCGATTGGCCGATGAAACCTTGGCGTGCGTTCATGGTGCGTTCTCCGGTCAGGCCTGCATGGCGGCAGCACCCTGCTGCACGGCCTTGACGATGTTGTGGTAACCGGTGCAGCGGCAGATATTGCCTTCCAGCGCCTCGCGCACCTGTTGCTCGCTCATTGGCACTGGGCCGCAGCCGTGGTGTTGCACCAGATCGACCGCGCTCATCACCATGCCCGGCGTGCAAAAGCCGCACTGCAGGCCGTGGCAGGCGCGAAAGGCGGCCTGCATCGGGTGCAGCGTGCCGTCGGCCGCGGCCAGGCCCTCGATGGTGGTGACCACCTTGCCTTGGGCTTGCACGGCCAGCAGGCCGCAGCTTTTCACCGCTTTGCCGTCGATGTGTACCGTGCAGGCCCCGCACTGGGTGGTGTCGCAACCCACGTGGGTACCGGTCAGGCGCAGGGTTTCGCGGATGAAGGTGACCAGCAGCGTGTTCGGCTCGGCCTCACGGGTGACGGGCTCGCCATTGACGGTAAGCGTGATCTGCATGCCCATTGAACAGTCTCCTTGGGGGGTAACTTTGCAAACTGCGGTCTCGGGCTCGCCGGCGGCGGGCCATCGCAGGATGAGCGCATGCTAGGCAGAACGCAGCCGCTGCGCATCGGCCCGTAATCCCTTATGAATGAGAAAACATAAGCAATCACCCCAAGCGTCCGCGCACCCTATGCTGCAACTTTTCTAAGGGAATGCACCCGGCCCGGGCTGCCGCGCCCGAGCCGGTTATTTTCAAGCCCCTTCGTCAACCCGCTCTGCCGCATCTGCCGCAGACCATGTCGAGCTGGCTGTGCGGCGCCAATCCACGCAGTGGCTGGCAGGCGCCGCGGCCACCGGGCACATCGGTGGCCGGTGCTGACCATCGCCACGGGGGCGTGCAACTGCAAGCCGCCTTACCGGACGAGCCAATGAGCGACGAGCTGCAGCTTACCGACACCACGCTGACCACCCACCACGGCCCGCGCTGGCGGCTGATGCCGTTTGGCGCTGCGCAGATGACGCCGTACCTGGTGCGCACAAGCCGCCGCTGTGTACCAAACCGAGCACAACAAGATGATGAGCGCCGTGCGCGATCGGGGCGTGTCGCGCACGAACTGAAACCCTTCGTGGCAACCTGATTCTCGTGGGGCCGAGAGTGTGCTCCGCCCCCCACCGGCCGTTGTCGAAGCAGTGTCAGCCGCGCCGCGTGCCTTTGGCGCGGCCAGCAAACGCCACCGACGCGGGCCGATCGTGCAGCCATCCTGCCCAGCGTGCGGCCACCTTGGCGATGCGCTCGGGGCCAACACCGAGCTGTGTCATGGCCACGCAGCCATTGACCGACTCATGGTATGCGGCGATAAGGCCGTTACGCAGCACAAACCGGCTCATGCCGTCGATCAAGACCTTGTTGCCGGCAAACTGGGCGATCGTCGTCGTGAAGCTCGACAGTGACCACGCGTAGCCGAGATCGCCGGTGCAGACCGGATCGAACATCTCCCAGCGGTAGTCGGGCCCGGCATCCCGGTGAAAAACGTTCTGCATCATGTGGGCGATGGCCGGTCGTCCGGTGTGCGGGCCGTAGATGTAGTCGTGGTAGACGGCATCTTCTGTGAAACAGGCCGGAATATCGAGACGCCTTGGGATGTGATTGATTTCGGCACCCGCGCCGGTTTTTATTACCTGGTGTTGCTGCTGTCGTTCTTGACCACGCTGATCGCCGCCTTGGTGGTGGGTTTACGCGTGGGCCGCGCCATGCTGGCCATCCGCCAGAACGAGGCTCTGGCCGATGCGGTAGGCATCTCCACCTCGCGCTACAAGCTGTTCAGTTTTGTGATCAGCGCCTCGTTTGCAGGCTTGGGGGGTGCGCTTTATGCGTCGTACATGGCCTTCATCAACCCGGCGCCGTTTTCGGTGGACAACTCGTTGAACGCGGTGCTGGCGGTGATTTTGGGCGGCAGCGGCACGCTGGCTGGGCCCGTGGTCGGTGCGATTGCGGTGATGTTTTTGCCTGAGTATTTGCGGGTGGCCGAGAGCTACCGCCTCATCGCCTACGGCTTGATGCTGGTGCTGGCCACCATCTTCATGCCACGCGGCATCGTGCCCTTGGTGTTGTCCTTGGTAGCGCGCTTGTTTGGCCGTCACACCAAGGGTTGAGTGCTTGAGTAAAACCAGACCATGAGTACCTCTGACGAATCCACCCGCCGCAGCGCGCACGCAGCCATACCGCTGTTTGATTGGACCGCAAGCCACGCCCAGCGTGCGCCCGAGCAACTGGCGATCCATGACCTGAGCGCTCAGCAGCGCTACACCTACGCTGAACTCGACCGCCGGGCGCGCCAGCTGGCGGCTCATTTGCATGCACAAGGCATTGGCCTGGGTGACCGCGTGGCCTTGTTGGCCCCGAACGGTGTGCACAATTTTGACCTGCAGACCGCCTGCGCCCGTGTGGGTGCGATTTTGGTGCCC
>JBBRZR010000005.1:0-37671 GCA_038236495.1 Burkholderiales bacterium | reverse complement strand
GTGTGCTGTGCCCCTTGGTGCACCATGACTTTGCCGTTGAACACCGCGTGCGCGCTGCCGCCGACGATGCATTTGTGCAGTTGGCGGCTGACACCATTCGGCTGTGCATGGTCGATCGAGGTATGGGTATCGGCCAACTGGCTAGCGGCAATCAATGCCAGCCCGTCAACCACGCACTCGGCGCCTTCGGCCAAGCGCACACTTAAGTTGTAGCGCGAGATCTGCGCACCGAGCGCGATACTCACCGACTGGTAATGGCTGGCGCGGCCCAGCGATACCGCGCAATCGGCGATATGAAACGACTTGAGGCTGTCGCGCTGTACCCGGACATGCTTGACGCGGGCCTGATCGCCGAGCGCAATCTCCGTCACCGGGCAGCTGAGATAAGCGCCATCCTGCAGCGCGACATAATCTTCGATCAGCGTCATGCTGCTGCCGGGTTCAGCCACCAGCAGGCAGCGCGGATAACTTGCCACCTCGGCTTGCGTCGCGATAAACAACAGATGCACTGGCGCCGAAAGTGCCACATTGCGCGGCAGCAGAATCATCGCCCCATCCTGCAGGGCGGCCGTATTGAGCGCCGCAAATATATTGTCGTTGACTGCTGCGTGACGGCCGAGATGGGGCTCGATCGCCGCCGCCTGGGCGGTGTTTACCGCCGAAAGATTGGCAATAGTCACGCCGCCGTCGTTGAGGGCGCTGGACAACTGCGGGGCAAAGACGCCGTCGACAAAGACCATTCGGGTCGTGGCGTCTTCGAGAAAAAACGGCTCGACCTCTGTCGCGCGCAAGTCGGTGGGATTGCGCACAGGCTGGACCTGCAGCCTGGCGAGCGGCGATATATCGGTAAAGCGCCACGCCTCGTCGCGCAGGGTCGGTACCGTCAGCATGTCCAGGCGGCCAAGGGCTTGCGCGCGCAACGCGTTGACCCATATCGGCGGGCTGGCCCGCAACCGCGGCAGGCCTGCCAACAGCGTTTCGAGGTAACCCGCAGCGGGTCGCCGGATCGAAGTAACGGTGCTCATGCCAGCACTGCCGAAGCCGCCTCATGCTCGGCAGCCACCCAGTCGTAGCCACGGGTTTCGAGTTCGAGCGCCAGCCCCTTGTCACCGGTCTTGATGATGCGGCCGGCCTCCATCACATGCACGAAGTCGGGCACGATGTAGTTGAGCAGCCGTTGGTAGTGGGTCACCAGCACGATGGCGCTCTCTCGGTTGGCGAGTTGGTTGACACCCTGCGAGACGATCCTGAGCGCGTCGATGTCGAGGCCGGAATCTGTCTCGTCGAGGATCGCCAGACGGGGATCGAGCAAGGCCATCTGCAGGATCTCGTTGCGCTTCTTCTCGCCCCCGGAGAAGCCTTCATTGACACTGCGGTCGAGAAAATCGGGGCTCATGTCGAGCAGCTTCATCTTCTCGCGCACGAAGTCGTCAAACTCGAGCGGGTCCAGCGCTTCTTTACCGCGCTGCGCTTGCACCGTGTTGAAGCTCAGGCGCAGAAACTGGCTGTTGGCAACGCCGGGTATCTCGATCGGGTATTGAAAGGCAAGAAACACGCCGGCACGGGCGCGCGCTTCGGGCGCCAGCTCAAACAGATTCCGGCCTTCGAAACGCACGCTGCCGGCCGTGACTTCATAAGCCGTGTGGCCCGCCAGCACCTTGGCGAAGGTGCTTTTGCCTGAGCCGTTGGGCCCCATGATGGCGTGCACCTCGCCGCGCTTCACGGTGAGGTCGAGGCCTTTCAGAATTTCAATGCCGTTCACGGTGGCGCGCAGTCCGCGCACCTCGAGCAGTGTCTTGCTGTCCTTGTAAATCATCCCACGCTCCCTTCGAGCTTGAATCCGAGCAGCTTGGTCGCTTCGACCGCAAACTCCATCGGCAATTGTTGGAATACGTCCTTGCAGAAGCCGTTGATGATCATCGATACGGCTGCCTCGGCGTCGATTCCACGCTGCGCAAAATAAAACAACTGGTCCTCGCCGATCTTCGAGGTCGATGCCTCATGCTCTACCGTCGCGCTGTGGTTGCGCACATCAATGTAGGGAAAAGTGTTGGCGCCCGACTGGTCACCGATCAGCATCGAATCGCATTGAGAATAATTTCTTGCGCCGGCAGCCGTGGGCGCAATCCTGACCAGTCCGCGGTAGCTGTTGTTCGAACGTCCGGCCGATATACCTTTGCTGACAATGGTGCTGCGGGTGTTCTTGCCGAGATGGATCATCTTGGTCCCGGTGTCGGCCTGCTGCAGGTGGTTGGTAACCGCGACCGAATAAAACTCGCCCACCGAGTTGTCGCCGCGCAATACCACGGAAGGATACTTCCAGGTGATCGCCGATCCGGTTTCGACCTGGGTCCATGAAATCCGCGAGTTGACGCCTTTGGCCAAGCCGCGCTTGGTGACGAAGTTGTATATTCCGCCAACGCCGTTTTCATCCCCGGCATACCAATTTTGTACCGTTGAGTACTTGATGTCGGCGTTATCCAGCGCCACCAGTTCGACCACCGCCGCATGCAACTGGTTGGTGCTGAAAGCAGGCGCGGTGCAACCCTCGAGGTAAGAGACCGATGCCCCGTCCTCCGCAATGATCAAGGTGCGCTCGAACTGCCCCGACTCCTCGGTGTTGATGCGGAAGTAGGTCGACAAATCCATCGGGCATTTGACGCCCTTCGGGATGAAGCAGAACGAGCCGTCGGTAAATACTGCCGAGTTGAGCGCGGCGTAATAGTTGTCGCCGGTGGGTACCACAGTGCCGAGATACTTCTGCACCAGTTCCGGATGCTCGAGCACGGCCTCGGACATCGAACAGAAAATGACGCCGACCTCGGCCAGCTTGCGCTTGTAGGTGGTCGCCACCGACACGCTGTCAAAGATCACGTCCACCGCGACGCCAGCCAGCGCCATGCGTTCATGCAGCGGTACGCCCAGCTTCTCGAAGGTGCGCAGCAACTCTGGATCAACCTCATCCATACTTTTCAGCTTGGCCTTCTGCTTCGGCGCCGCGTAGTAGCTGATGGCCTGGAAATCGATTTTCGGATAGTGGACGTTGGGCCATATCGGCTCGTCCATCTTAAGCCATGCCTGGTATGATTTGAGGCGAAAGTCGAGCAGCCATTCGGGCTCGTTCTTCTTGGCAGAAATCATCCGGATGGTGTTTTCGTTGAGCCCCTTGGGCGCGACATCCGTCTCGATAGCCGTGACAAAACCATGCTTGTAAGGCTGGTTGATGAGTTTTTCCAGTACTGCGCTCATGAGGTTTCTCCTGTTAAGCCGAGAAGGACGAGCCGCAGCCGCAGGTGGAACTGGCACCCGGATTGTTCTTGATGACAAACTGCGCACCGTCCAGATCATCTTTGTAATCTATCTGTGCCCCCACCAGGTACTGGAAGCTCATCGCATCGATCAACAGCGACACACCGTTCTTGGTCATCGTGGTGTCGTCTTCGTTGGCGATTTCATCGAAGGTGAAGCCGTACTGAAAACCGGAACAACCGCCGCCTTGTACGAAGACCCGAAGTTTCAGGTCGGGGTTGCCCTCTTCGGCGATCAATTCTGCGACCTTGGCCGCGGCGCTGTCGGTAAAGACGATGGGGGCGGGCATTTCTGCTTCAATACTTGCGACAATTGCGTTCATGGTGCGACCTCTGGTTTCGGGCCAAGTTTCGACTTCATGTTGAAGCTTTCGCCACAGCCGCATTCGCTCTCGACGTTCGGGTTGTCGAATTTGTACATCTGCCTGAGCCCGTCCCTGACGAAATCAATACGTGAACCATCGAGCACCAGCAGGCTTGCGGCATCGAGCACGACACGTGCGTCATGCGATTCAAATACCTGGTCACCGGCGCGTACGTCGTCAGCGATGTCGAAGGTGTGGGTCAACCCGGAACAGCCGACTTTTTTTATGCCGATGCGCAAGGCAATCCCCTTGCCGCGCTTCGCCAACTGGCTCTGAATCTGTTTCGCTGCGTTTTCTGTCAAGGTAATCGCCATCAATCAGCCCCTAAATTAGCCACACAAAGCGTCGGTATCAGCCGGGATAAGCCGGAATATCCGGGCTGGTACGCCTGAAGGTTCAACGCGTCACCGCAAGACCTAAATTAGTGTGGCATCGAAACCATCAACTTGTCAACATGGTTTTTAAACGCTACCATCTTGGCAGCATCAAGGAGCTGAAGATGGACAGTCGTGCGATTGCGGAGCTGGTCTTGCACCTGGGGCGCATCGCCTCGGCCGAGGCGCTGGTGGAGGGGCTGACGGCGGCCCAGTGGGCCGGGCTCCGGTACTTCGGGCGGGCGAACCGCTTCTCCCGGACGCCGTCCGCCTTCGCCGCTTTTCATGGCACGACCCGGGGCACAGCGTCGCAGACCATCAAGAACCTCGAGGCCCAAGGCTTTCTGGTGCGCATGCGGTCAGAGGCTGACCGGCGCAGTGTTCATCTTGCCCTGACAGACAAAGCCAAGGCCATTCTCGAGAACGATCTCTTCGAGACCCTGGTCCGTGCGGCGGAGACTCTGCCTCCGGGCGTCCGCAGTCAGTTCGGCAACGCCTTGCAGCGCATGCTCGGCCACGTGGCTTTGGAGACGGGCAAACCCACCTTTGGCAGCTGCGCGTCGTGCACCCACCTGGAAGGCGACGACTGCGGCCGGGACGGGCGAGAGGCCTTTTCGTGCGGGTTCGCCAGCGAGCCACTGCAGCTCGAAGAGCTGGCCGGTGTTTGCATCAACTTCGTCCAAGGCAAGCCGTTGACCGAGAGGGGCTTTCTCATAGGCACCGCAGCACGATGACACCTGTCCCCGCACCAGCGTTCACCGCCTGCGACAACCCGACCGATGCGCTTGCCAGCCGCTTGCGGGCGCACCTCCAAACGATCGCAGCGCTGCGCGCACCGACCACCTACCGGGACCTGGCCCGGGCGATGCAGCTGTCGCCCCCGCACACCATCCATCAAGTGACCGAGGCGTTGGAACAACTCATGGCCGAAGACGCCGCGGCCGACCGCCCCTTGATTGCGGCCCTCGTGATCAGCACCTGGCGCGGCGGCTTGCCGGCACCGGGCTTCTTCGACTGCGCGGCGCAGCTCGGCCGCTTCGCCGGCGATGCGAGGGGGCCCGAGGCCAGGGTGTTTCATGCGGGCGAGTTCAACGCTGCGCTCGCCCAGTGGGGGCTTCCTGACCCGACGGCGACGGCGACGCCGTGAAGGGCCAGCGCCCGCGCGTCGTCATCGTCGGCGCCGGCTTTGCCGGACTGACAGTCGCGCAGCGGCTTGCCGGGGCGCCAGCGGACATCACCCTGATCGACCGCCAGAACCACCACCTCTTTCAACCCCTGCTCTACCAGGTGGCGACGGCCGGTCTGTCGCCGGCCGATATCGCCTGGCCGATTCGAAGCCTGGTCCGGCGCCAGCGCAACACCCGGGTGCTGCTGGGGGCCGTCACGGCCGTTGATCGCGCACACAAACACGTCGTCATGGACGGCCAAAACATCGGCTATGACATCCTGGTGCTCGCGACCGGGGCAAGCCATGGCTACTTCGGCCACGACAGCTGGGCCGCCCATGCGCCCGGCTTGAAAACGGTCGACGACGCCACTGAAATCCGCCGCCGTCTGCTGCTCGCCTTCGAACTCGCCGAGATGGAACCCGATGCGCACAAGCGCGAGCGGCTCCTCACCATCGTGATCGTCGGCGGCGGGCCGACCGGGGTCGAGATGGCCGGGGCCGTCGCCGAACTGGCACGCAAGGCGCTGGCAGCTGACTTCCGCGCCATCGATCCGCAGCAGACGCATGTGTTGCTGGTCGAGGCCGGGCCGCGCTTGCTGTCAAGTTTTCCAGAGCCGTTGTCGCGCCATGCCGAGCAGGCGCTTCGACGCCTGGGCGTGGATGTCCGCCTGAAACAGGCGGTCACACATTGCGCTGCGATCGGTGTCACGCTGGGCGACGAACAGGTGGACGCGGCCACGGTGATCTGGGCGGCCGGGGTCACCGCCTCACCGGCAGCTGCATGGCTGGCCGTGGCGGGCGATCGCGTTGGCCGGGTGGTGGTCGGCCCGGATTTGCAGCCGCCCGGCATGGACGACATCTTTGTCATCGGCGACACGGCACTCGCCCATGATGCTGCTGGCGCGGCACTCCCCGGCATCGCCCCGGTCGCCAAGCAGCAAGGCGCCTATGTGTCACAAGCCATCCAGGCGCGCCTCAGCGGCAAGGACGCACCGCCAGCCTTCCGCTATCGGGACCAAGGCCTGCTCGCGACGGTTGGCCGCAAGACCGCCGTCATCGCGTTCGGCCGTCTTCGCGTCAAGGGCTGGTTTGCCTGGTGGCTCTGGGGCATCGCCCATATCTACTTTCTGATCAGCCTGCGCAACCGGCTGCTCATCATGACGCAGTGGCTCTGGTCCTATGTCAGTGCCGAACGCGGTGCCCGGCTTATTACCGGCATGCACACCACCCGCGACCCTGACCGGCCCGGGGCGCCATGACGACGATATGGCCCTGCCGGCCGACCGGATATCGGCTTGAAGTGCTTGTGGCTTCTTGACCGGACTGTCGGATCAGTTTCACCACCTCTGGATAATCTCTGTGACCCTCGAAATATCACCCTAGACAGACGCGATCGACGTCCGGTCTGGTAAACAAAGAGGCAGCCTCAATGCAAGTGGTAGAAGCCAAGACGATGGATTTTGTGCATGCCGCATCGGGCCCGTTGGTTCGCAGTTGATACCACGCTGATGAGCAAGCACGCGCGGCGGGTGTGTTTTACCTTATAGATTCGCCGTGAACCTGTAATCCGCTTGACTGAAGTGACCGCGCCGAGACCCGAATCAGCAGCGGTCGAATAATCGACAGCCCCCTCGTTAAATACTTTATAACCAGCCTTTTCTTGAACTGCACCATGACAAAAATAGTTTTACTTGAGAAAATCCATCACAATGCCACGGCGCTACTCGCCGAGCATGGCTTTACCAATATTGTTGAAATTGCCAGCGCGTTGGCAGATCAGGAACTGATCAATGCCCTCGAAGGCGCCAGTGCCGTCGGCATCCGGTCGCGCACCCATATTTCTAAAACAATCTTGGATGCACTGCCAGATTTACGCACTATCGCTTGCTTTTGTATCGGCACCAATCAGGTTGACCTGGATGCGGCCTGCATGCGCGGTGTTCCGGTCTTCAACGCGCCTTTTTCAAATACGCGATCCGTCGCCGAATTGGTGATTGCCCAGGCAATCCTTTTGCTGCGACGCATTCCGGAAAAAAACGCCAAGGCCCACCGCGGCCAGTGGGACAAGAGCGCTCACGGCGCTTTCGAGGTACGCAACAAGATTCTTGGCATCATTGGCTACGGCAATATCGGAGCCCAAGTGGGCATTTTGGCCGAAAGCTTCGGCATGCGGGTACGGTACTTCGATATCGAAAATAAATTGCCATTCGGAAATGCAAAACCCGTGACGACGCTGGAGGCACTGTTGCAGCAGTCCGACGTGGTGACCTTGCATGTGCCGGGCGGGACAGCGACTGACAATATCATCGATCAAGCACGGCTGGCACAGATGAAACCATCTGCGGTGCTGATCAATGCGTCGCGCGGCAAGGTTGTGCAGATTGATGCGCTGGATACAGCGTTACGACATAAAAAACTGGCGGGTGCGGCGCTCGATGTTTTTCCAATGGAACCGGGCAGTGAGAAAGACGAATTTATTTCGCCGCTGCGCGGACTGGATAACGTCATTTTGACGCCGCATATTGGCGGCAGTACCGAGGAAGCTCAAGAAAATATTGGCCGCGAAGTCGCCGACAAACTGGTGCGTTTCCTGCGCGCCGGGACGACACGGTCGGCCGTCAATTTCCCGGAAATTTCGTATCTGCGAAAAGAAGCGCTCAGCCGAGTGCTGCATATGCATCGAAACGAGCCTGGCGTCATCGCCCGCATGAACGCGGCGTTTGCGACAAATGGATTGAATATCGTCGCGCAACAACTGCAAACCAAGGGAGAAATAGGGTATGCAATGACCGATGTCGACGCGCCAATTACAAAAGAATTAATGACTGAGTTGCGCGGTACACCTGCGACGATTCGCTGCGAATTTCTTTGATCAATAGCTCCGTTGTTTAAGACTAAATTTGATTGCTGCCAGAATATTAATTCTGGTGGACTGCCATGGGCTTGAATCCTGCCCAGAAGTTGATCAGGTCGCAACTGACGCACGGCGGCATGGCGCTCGGCGAGGAGATCGGGGCCGCATCGATCAGACGCCCACCCAGCACGCAAATCACACCCTGAGGACGCTGGAGTTGAAGGCAGTGGGCTAGAACCGGATGAAGACCGAGGTCAGCGCCCAGCACCTCGACCACGACATCATCCGGGAACTCTCCAAATATCCCGACGACCCTCTTTATCTGCGCAGCGCCTGCCAGCGCTTTCTGCGTGTGGTTTTTGCGGCCTGGCAATCGGGCGTGGCATGCCTGCCATCAGGAGAACTTCGGCAAGCCATGCACGGCACTGCTGGGCTCTGATCAACATCGGCACGACCTTCGGCCGCGGCGAGAAGTCCGGTGTCCACGCGCAGATCATCCCTTCAAGACCATCTGGCTCTACCCACCGCGGGCGAACTTTCGAGCCGTCCCTTGCGCCTGAAGGTTTCTGCCGGCGAGCCCGGTTACGGGATTGCCGAATGCTTGCGCACAAGACAAACGACCTAGCAGCTTTCGCCGCTAGGTCGTTGTTTTTGCTGGTGGGCCCTGAGTGACTCGAACACTCGACCTACGGATTAAGAGTCCGCTGCTCTACCAACTGAGCTAAGAGCCCGCAAGGGGAAACACAGAACAAGCCTGTGTGGTGGGTCGTGCGTGACTCGAACACGCGACCTACGGATTAAAAGTCCGCTGCTCTACCGACTGAGCTAACGACCCCACTCGAATAAAGCACATGATTCTAGCACGGGAGTTGTGCCGCTGTCATGGAACGTAACCCACGCAGTGACACAGACCCCCGCGGGCAGTGGAAAAGTGTCCGGGTCATGGCCTTCTCGCTGCGGGCCGCTGGCCCCGGCGGCGGCGTACAACTCAGGCATAGCGCAGCGCTCCGGCCTTGCCCCAGAACACCCGCTAAGCAAAAACCGTGTGGCACAGGATGGCGGGCACAGTAACCGCCACACCCCACAGGATGCACTGCAGTGATTTCGGCGCAGCGGCAGCCTGCCACGGCGTCATCCGGTCGATCAGCACATAGGGATAGATGCTGTAGGCCAGGCTGAGAAAGCCCAGCAGCATCACCAGCAGCATCACCAGCACCATCAGCGCAAAAGGCAACCAGCCCAGCTTGCCCAGCACCCGGCGCGAGTTCAGCAGCGCACGCAGGACCAACAGGGCCAGGGCCGTGATCAGCGGGATCGGCAGCAGTGCAATCAGCGCCGGCATGCGGAACCAGCGCGCGCTGACGGTGTCGCTCACCCAGGGCGTGACCAGCGAAACCAGCGCCAGCCCATGAAGGCGCGGTTCCACACAGTGGCTTCCACCGGGTGTGCGCCTTGACACGGAAGTCGAAAGCAACCCCGCGCAGCATCAGCCCGAGCAGCATCAGCGCC
Organism: Burkholderiales bacterium; assembly: GCA_038236495.1. Taxonomy (GTDB): domain Bacteria; phylum Pseudomonadota; class Gammaproteobacteria; order Burkholderiales; family Burkholderiaceae_C; genus Pseudaquabacterium. The sequence continues at coordinate 28,093 of JBBRZR010000005.1, read as the reverse complement.
ACCGGCAGGTAATGTCGGTTCATCGCTTTTTTCGGCCATGTACTTGATGACCGACACATAGGCCACGATCAATGCCAGGTACAGCGCAACATAACCGACCAGCGTCATCGCGACTGTCCTGGCGTGCGTGGTCGAGACCACATCGGCGGTGCGCAGCAGGCTGTAGATGATGAAGGGTTGGCGGCCGATTTCGGTCACGTACCAGCCAGCCAGCGTGGCCAGCCAGCCAGAGAAGCTCATCAAGGCCAGGCTGATCAGCAGCGGCCGGGGCAGCTTGGCGGCAACCCAATCGCGGCGCCTGTACAGCCACAAGCCGGTCCAGCTGAACCATTGGATCGGCGGAACTCCAAGGCGTCGGCCAGATCGTCGGCATTCAGCGATGCCGGTGAAACAAAGATCAAGGCGTAAATTTGCCCCACCGTGCGGTCGATGCCTTAACGGGCTTACGGGGCGTCATGGGCCGCCAGGGCACCAGATCACATCTGATCGATCATCACCTGACCAAACCCCGAGCACGACACCTGGGTGGCGCCCTCCATCAGCCGGGCGAAGTCGTAGGTCACCTTCTTGCTGGCGATGGCACACTCCATCGACAAGAGGATCAGGTCGGCGGCGGCGGCCCAGCCCATGTGGCGCAGCATCATCTCGGCCGACAGGATCTCGGAGCCCGGGTTAACGTAGTCCTTGCCGGCGTACTTGGGCGCCGTGCCATGGGTGGCCTCGAAGCAGGCGATCGAGTCCGACAGGTTGGCGCCCGGGGCAATGCCGATGCCGCCCACTTGTGCGGCCAGCGCATCGCTGATGTAGTCACCATTGAGGTTGAGCGTGGCGATCACCGAGTACTCGGCCGGGCGCAGCAGGATCTGCTGCAGAAACGCATCCGCGATGGAGTCCTTGACCGTGATCATCTTGCCGGTCTTGGGGTTTTTGAACTGGCACCAGGGGCCGCCGTCGATCAGCGCGGCGCCAAACTCGGTCTGCGCCAGGTGATAGGCCCAATCGCGGAAGGCGCCCTCGGTGTACTTCATGATGTTGCCCTTGTGCACGATGGTCACGCTGGGCTTGTCGTTGTCCACCGCGTACTGCAGCGCCTTGCGCACCAGACGCTCGGTGCCCTCGCGCGACACCGGCTTGATGCCGATGCCCGAGGTGTTGGGGAAGCGGATCTTCTTGACACCCATCTCGTCGATCAGGAACTTGATCAGCTTCCTGGCCTTGTCACTCTCGGCCTCGTACTCGATGCCGGCGTAGATGTCCTCGCTGTTCTCGCGAAAGATCACCATGTCGATCTTCTCAGGCTGCTTGACCGGCGACGGCACGCCCTTGAAGTACTGCACCGGCCGCAGGCAGACGTAGAGGTCCAGCTCCTGGCGCAGCGCGACGTTGAGCGAGCGGATGCCGCCCCCTACCGGCGTGGTCAGCGGGCCCTTGATGGACACCACGTACTCGCGCAGCGCGGCCAGCGATTCTTCCGGCAACCAGACATCGGGGCCATAGACCTTGGTCGCTTTTTCGCCCGCGTAGATCTCCATCCAGGCGATCTTCTTGGCGCCGCCATAGGCCTTGGCCACCGCCGCATCGACCACCTTGATCATCACCGGTGTGATGTCCGCACCGGTACCGTCGCCCTCGATGAACGGGATGATCGGCTCATCCGGCACATTCAGGGAGAAGTCGGCGTTGACCGTGATCTTCTGCCCAGGCTCGGGCACTTTGATGTGCTGGTACATGGGGGATGGCTCCGCGCGCTGCGCTTGGGTTGACTATCGAAACAAGTCTATGTCACACACGCTGTCAACCGGCTGACGCTGGCCAGCGTGTCCCGGGTGCCCTGCCAATCGTGTCTGCCGGGATTCAAGCGGCCTGAGCCCGACAAACGCGGCGCAGCTCAGCTGAAACACCAGGCGGCAAACCGCATCCACAGGCCGTGTCCCAGCGCCCAGGCCGAGGCCGCCGCCAGCGCCGCGCCGGCCCAGCGCACCGCAGCAGTCGCCGACAGCCCGGCTGAACGCGCCGGACCGGCCGGGGCGCCAGCCATCGCCTGGCGCCGCTTGCCACCCGTCAGCCGCCACCACAGCGCCGGCCCCAGCACCAGACCGGCCGCCGACGCGCCGGCAAAACCGGCCATCACCGCCGCGCCAGACCAGGCTGAGTTGGCCAATGACGCCACCAGCAGGGCAGACTGCAACAGTCCGCAAGGCCATGCCACCCAGGCCAGCCCCAGCCCGGCACTGCGCGCCGGCCCCCGCACAGCCTGCCAGTGCTCGCCGGGCCGGTGCGGCACAGCGGTTGATCGGGTGCGGCCCAGGCGCTCCATCCAGGCCGGTTGCCGGCCCTGCCAGACCAGGTACAGGCCCAGCGCCAGCGCTGCCATGTGCACCATGGTCCACAGCGGCCGCAGCGCCGAAACCGCTTGGCCCAAGGTGGCCAGGCTGCCCACGCTGGCTGCGGCCACGGCGCCAGCGCCGGCATAAGCCAGCAGCCGGCCAAGGTGGAAGGGCAGCAGATCGTGTGGCCGGCCACCCCCGGAGGCTGCCGTGCAGGCCGCGCCGCACATCGCCAGGCAATGCGGCGTGCCCGCCAGCCCCATCAGCACCGCGCTGAGGAACAGCGCCTGGTCCACCGGCGCTTGCGCCTCAGATGATGCGAGAGAAGCGCTCTCGCATCGGGTCGGTGCGCAGGAAGCGGTCGAACACCATGGCCACCGCACGCACAAAGTACCAGCCGGTGGAGGTCACCTGCACCGCATCCGGGGTAAGCGTGCACAGGCCGAGCTCTTGCAGCTCGGCGAGCTCTTCGAGTTCGGGTTTGAAGTAGTCGGCCATTCGGATCAGGTGCGCCAGTTCGATCGACTCGAACTCTAGCCGACCCTGGCACATCAAGGCCATCACCACCGCACGGCGCACCAGGTCGTCGCGGGTCAGCGACAGGCCCCGCACCACGGCAAACTGCCCTTGGCGGATGGCGTCGTAGTATCCGTCCAAGGTCTTGGCGTTCTGGCTGTAGCTTGCGCCCATGCTGCCGATGGCCGAGACGCCCAGCGCGATCAGGTCGCAATCCGGCTGGGTGCTGTACCCCTGAAAGTTGCGGTGCAACCGGCCCTGGCGCTTGGCCACCGCCAGCGAATCACCCGGCAGCGCAAAGTGGTCCATGCCGATGTAGGCGTAGCCCTGGGCGATGAAGCCCGAAATGGCGCCACCCAGCATCTGCACCCGGTGCTCGGGTGGTGGCAATTGCTCGACGATGATGCGGCGCTGCGGCTTGAAGCGTGTCGGCAGGTGCGCATAGGCATAGAGCGCAATCCGGTCTGGTCGCAGACCGGCCACTTGGTCGACGGTGCGGGCGAACGACGTCGGCGTCTGCCGGGGCAAGCCATAGATCAGGTCGGCATTGATCGAGTCGAAGCCGATCTCGCGCGCCGCAGCGATGAGGTCGCGCACCGATTCATACGGCTGCACCCGGTGCACCGCCTGCTGAACGTCGGCATCGAAGTCCTGCACGCCAAAGCTCAGGCGGTTGAAGCCCAGCGCCGCCAAGTGGCGCAGGCGGTCGGGCGACGCGGTGCGCGGATCGACTTCGATCGAGATTTCGGCACCCGGCGCCAGCACAAACGAGTGCTGCAACATGGCCATCAACTCGCTGAGTTCAGCGTCGCTCAAGAAGGTGGGCGTGCCGCCGCCCAGATGAAGTTGCGAGACGGCTTGGCCACCGCCCAGCACCGCCACGTTGAGCGCAACCTCTTGCGCCAGTACCTCAAGGTACTCGGTCGCACGCCCGTGGTGGCGGGTGATGACCTTGTTGCAGGCGCAGTAGTAGCACACCGACTCGCAGAACGGGATGTGCACGTAGATCGACAGCGGCGGCCTGCCGCCGACGGTGGCGCCGCTGGCGCGCCGGGCCAGCGCCTGGGCGTAGTCGGCCGGACCAAAGGCTTCGACAAACCGGTCGGCCGTGGGGTAGGAGGTGTAGCGCGGCCCGGGGCGGTCCAGGCGGCGCAGCATCGCCTCGGTCAACACGGGTACAGGCTCAGCAGCAATGTTCGACATGCGTGCGACTGTGCCTTTGCGACAGGGTAGCGTCTTGATTTGCCTCAATTGAAGCCCAAGCCGCTGCAGGACAATTGTCAAGGTGATCCTTGCCGAACAAAGCAGGGCGGTGCTGGACAGCATGGTGCGATGCCACGCTGTGCGGCGCTGCCCTGCCAACCCCAGGCGCCGCACGCCCATAATGAGCCATGAACAGCCCCGCAGACACCCCCAAGCTCCGCCTCGACACCTTCAAAGTGGCCTGTTCAAGCTGCAATCTGCGTGAGTTGTGTCTGCCGGTAGGGCTGTCGCGCGACAACCTGGACCGGCTCGACACGCTGGTCGGCTCCCGCCGCACCGTGGCCCGAGGTGAGTCGCTGTTCCGCGCGGGCGAAGAATTTCTGTCGCTCTACGCCGTGCGCACGGGTTTTTTCAAGACCTGCGTCTCGTCGGAAGATGGGCGCGACCAGGTCACCGGCTTCCAGATGGCCGGTGAATTGCTCGGGCTCGATGGCATCAGCACCGACAGCCACACCTGCGATGCCGTGGCCCTGGAGGACTCGCAGGTCTGCGTGATCCCCTACGCCCAGCTTGAAGCGCTGTCGCGAGAGTTTTCTGAACTTCAACACCAGTTCCACAAGATCATGAGCCGCGAGATCGTGCGCGACCACGGCGTGATGCTGTTGCTGGGCAGCATGCGGGCCGAAGAGCGATTGGCGGCGTTTTTGCTGAACCTGACGCAGCGGCTGCAGGCGCGGGGGTTCTCGGCGTCGTCGCTGATCCTGCGCATGACACGCGAAGAGATCGGCAGCTACCTGGGCCTGAAGCTGGAAACCGTCAGCCGCACCTTCAGCAAGTTCCAAGACGACGGCATGCTGGAAGTCAAGCAGCGCCAGATCCGCATCCTGGACCAGGACAAGCTGCAAAGCCTGGTCAACGGCGCCGGTTGCTGACGGCCCCCGGCCAGACCGCGGCTGCGCCGCCTGCCCTCAACGGTGGGTTGGCCCGGGCACTGGCAGATGGTTGACGTCGTCTGCCGTCATCTCCAGCAGCCGGGTCAAGGCACCGGCGGTCGAGATCACGCCCCAGAAGACAAAAAACGCCAGGGTGTAGACCGCTGACGCGGACAACTCGACCGGCGCACCGCCAAACCAGTGCAGATCGTGCGGGTCGATCAGCGCAAAGACCAGCACCTCCAGCACCCCGGCCATCAGGAACGCAGGCCACAGAATGGCCATCGCCCGCACCGCCAAACTCGACACCGACATCGCCCGGGGCCCGCGCTCAGCGGTCAGCCGCGGCGGTGGCGGCAGCGGCGGCGGTAGCGGCATGGTTGCGTGCCGTCAGTGCGGGCGTCGCTGAGGTGGGCTGCACCGGCAGCACCCGGGCTGACGGCGAGTCCACCAACACCTCGTCGGCACCGCGGTAGGCCACGACCGCGGTGCCAAGGCTGGCCACGACCACGACGGCCGGACCTCCGACCACCAGCCAGACCATGCCGTAGCGCCACCAGGGACGCGCTGGCGCCTGGGGCAAGGCGCCATCGCTGCCCCGCGCTGGGCCGGCTGCGGCGCCCCGGGAGGCGCTGGACGCGACAGTCGATCGGTCAGAGGTGGGGTGGGTCATGGTGGGGCTCTCCTGGGCTGCGCTCAGCGCGGCACGACAAACGTTGACTTTTCACTCGCCACAGACCCGGCGGTGTCCTTGTCGGCATCGCCCTCGGCACGCAGGGCAACGTCAAAATGGATGGTGTGGGCGCCAGGGCCTGCCTGCTGTGCCGATTCCGGCGGCACCCGCACATTGACCGTTATCCAGCTTGCCTCGGCGGGCCCGATGCGGATGTCGCGCTGCGTCGCCAAACGGATGCCGGGCAAACCTTGCACCGACAACCGGTAGCGATGCGGCTGCTCGGTCGCGTTCATGATCTGCAGACGGTAGACGTTTTCAATCTCGCCGTCGTCGGCCAGCCGCGCCAGCGACGCCCGGTCACGCACCACGTCCACCTTGAACGGATGGCGCATGGCCAGGCTGACAAAAAACGCCGTGACGATGACCAAGAGGATCGCGGTGTAGACCAGCACACGCGGCCGGAAGATGCGCCCCAGGCGCTGGCTGCGCGTCAGGTGCTGGGCCAGGCCGTTCTGCGTGTCATAGCGGATCAGCCCCTTGGGGTAGTTCATCTTGTCCATCACGCTGTCGCAGACATCGATGCAGGCCGCGCAACCGATGCACTCGTACTGCAAACCTTGACGGATGTCGATGCCGGTGGGGCAGACCTGCACACACAGGCCGCAGTTGATGCAGTCACCCAACCCGATCTTGGCCGGATCGGCCTTGCGCGACCGTGACCCGCGTGGCTCGCCGCGCTCGACGTCGTAGCTGATGATCAGCGTGTCCTTGTCGAACATCGCACTCTGGAACCGTGCGTACGGGCACATGTATTTGCACACCTGCTCACGCAGGAAGCCGGCGTTGCCGTAGGTGGCCAGGCCGTAGAACAACACCCAGAACCACTCCCAGGGGCCGAAACCAAAGGACACGGCCTCGGCCGCCAGGGTCTTGATCGGCGTGAAGTAGCCGACGAAGGTAAAGCCGGTCCACAGGCCGATCAGCAGCCAGGCCCCCTGCTTGGCCGACTTGCGCCACAACTTGTTGAGCGTCCAGTCGCCCGCGTCCAGCTTCATGCGGGCGATGCGGTCGCCCTCGATCTTCTTTTCGACCCACATGAAGATCTCGGTGTAGACCGTCTGCGGGCAGGCAAAACCGCACCAGAGCCGCCCGGCCACTGCCGTGAACAAGAACAGCGCGTAGGCTGCAATGATCAGGATGCCAGTCAGGAAGATGAAGTCCTGGGGATACAGCACCAGCGGACCGATGTAGAAGCGGCGGGAGTCGAGGTCGAACAGAACAGCCTGACGCTGGTTCCATGTCAACCAGGGCAGGCCGTAAAACAGCAGCTGGGTAGCCCAGACCAGCGACCAGCGCCAGGTCGAGAACAGCCCGCTCACCGCCCGGGCATAGATTTTCTTCTGCTTCTGGAACAGCGAGACCATCGCCACGGCCGCATCGTCGCCGACCAAGCCATTGGCGTCGGGCTGCAACGCCGGGGACAAGGCGGCTGCGGACAACGCGGCCGGCTTGACCACCGGGCCTGGGGAATCGCTCATCGGGGGCAGGTAGACCTGTGACTCACTTGGCAGCCACCGCCACGCTCTGGGACAGGTTCCAGACGTAGGCCGCCAGCACGTGGATCTGCTCGGGGCTCAGGCGCGCCTCAAACGCGGGCATGATGTTGGTCTTGCCGCCGTTGACCATGGCGACGATCGCTGCCTCACCCCAGCCGTGCAACCACACCTTGTCGGTCAGGTTGGGCGCACCAATGGCTTGATTGCCCTTGCCATCCGCGCCGTGGCAGGCGGCGCAGGTGGCAAACTTGGGTTTGCCCAACTCGGCCGCCAGGTTGTTGTGGGCACTGCCCGACAGGCTCAGCACGTAGTTGGCCACATTCTTGACATCCTCGGGCGTGCCCACGGCCGCGGCCATCGGCGGCATCACGCCCATGCGGCCGCCGGTGATGGTCTTGGCGATGTACTCAGGGCCGCTACCGCCCAGCCAGTCGCTGTCGGTCAGGTTGGGGAAGCCCTTGCTGCCGTGGGCGTCCGATCCGTGGCACTGCGAGCAGTTGTTGATGAACAGCCGCTCGCCGATGCCCATGGCTTGGGTGTCCTTGGCCAGCGCAGCTGCCGGCATGGCGGTGAACTTGGCGTAGACCGGGGCCATGGCAGCGCGCGCCTTGTCCTGCTCGGTTTGCCACTGGCCGACGCTGCTCCACTTCAGGGTGCCGGGGTTGGTGCCCAGACCGGGGTAGAGCGCCAGGTAGATCACCGCAAAAACCACCGTCATCACGAACAACCACATCCACCAGCGCGGCAGCGGGTTGTTCATCTCTTTCAGGTCTTCGTCCCAGATGTGGCCGGTGGTGTTGTCGCTGGCCATCGGCCGGCGTTTGCTGGCCACCACCAGGATGAAGACACAAAACAGCAGCCCGGCGATGGTGATGCCGGCCACATACAGCGCCCAGCCGATGTTGACAAAATCACTCATTGTTTCTCTCCAGATTTGCCACCGGGCCGGCCTGCTACAGGCAGATCGGGCACGGCTGATGCGGCGGACGCAGGCTCCAGGAAAGGCAGTTGTGCCGCGTCGTCGAAGTCAGCCCGACGGCGACTCGACATGGCCCAGAACACAATGCCGATGAAGACCAGGAACATGAAAAGCGTGGTCACGCTGCGCAGTACGTTGACGTCCATGAGGGTCTCCTGAGCCGTCACTTGCGCGATGTGCCCATCACCTGCAGATAGGCGATGACGGCGTCGAGATCGGTCTTGCCCTTGACGTCCTCGCCGGCCTTGGCGATCTCGTCGTCGGTGTAAGGCACGCCCACCATGCGCAGCGCCTTCATCTTCGGCGCCATGTCGGCCGGGTCCAGGTTGCCTTTGTCCAGCCAGCTGTAGGCCGGCATATTGCTCTCAGGCACCAGATCGCGCGGGTTGTTGAGGTGGATGCGGTGCCACTCGTCGCTGTACTTGCCACCCACACGCGCCAAGTCGGGACCGGTGCGCTTGCTGCCCCACTGGAAGGGGTGGTCGTAGACGAATTCACCGGCCACCGAATACGCGCCGTAGCGCAGGGTTTCAGCGCGGAACGGCCGGATCATCTGCGAGTGGCAGTTGTAGCAGCCCTCGCGGATGTAGATGTCACGCCCGGCCAGTTGCAGCGAGGTGTAGGGCTTGAGACCTTCGATCGGCTGGGTGGTGGACTTCTGGAAAAACAGCGGGACGATCTCGACCAGCCCGCCGAACAGCAGTGCCAGCAGGATCAGCACGATCATCAGGAAGTTGCTGGTCTCGATCTTCTCGTGACCGGTGGGTGCAATGGGTTGTGCCATGGGTTGTTCTCGTTGCAATCAGGCGTGGGCCAACACCATCGGGGTCGGGATCGGGGCTGAAACTGCCTTGCCCGCCATCACCGTCTTGACCACGTTCCAGGCCATGATGAACATGCCGCTCAGGTAGAGCAGGCCGCCGCCAAGCCGGATGACGTAGAACGGGTAGGTGGCCTTGACACTCTCGACAAAGCTGTAGACCAGCGTGCCGTCGGGGTTGACCGCACGCCACATCAGGCCCTGCATCACGCCGGCGATCCACATCGCCGCGATGTAGAGCACGATGCCGATGGTGGCGATCCAGAAGTGCAGCTCGATGGCGCGGGTGGAGTACATCTTCTCGCGGCCGAACAACTTGGGAATCAGGTGGTACAGCGAGCCGATCGTGATCAGGCCGACCCAGCCCAACGCGCCTGAGTGCACATGGCCCACCGTCCAGTCGGTGTAGTGCGAGAGCGCGTTGACCGTCTTGATCGACATCATCGGACCCTCGAAGGTGGACATCCCGTAAAACGAGAGTGAGACGATCAGGAACTTCAGGATCGGGTCGTCACGCAGTTTGTGCCAGGCGCCCGACAGCGTCATGATCCCGTTGATCATGCCGCCCCAGCTGGGCGCCAGCAGCACCAGCGAGAAGATCATGCCCACGCTCTGCACCCAGTCGGGCAGCGCGGTGTAGTGCAGGTGGTGCGGACCGGCCCACATGTAGGTGAAGATCAACGCCCAGAAGTGCACGATCGACAGCCGGTAGCTGTAGACCGGCCGGCCGGACTGCTTGGGGATGTAGTAGTACATCATCCCCAGGAAGCCGGCCGTGAGGAAGAAGCCCACGGCGTTGTGGCCGTACCACCACTGCACCATGGCGTCCTGCACGCCGGCGTAAGCCGAGTACGACTTCATCGGCCAGAACGAGACCGGCACCGCCGCGCTGTTGACGATGTGCAGCAACGCCACGGCGATGATGTAGGCGCCGAAGAACCAGTTGGCCACGTAGATGTGGCGAATCTTGCGCTTGCCGATGGTGCCGAAGAAGACGACGGCATAGGCCACCCACACGATGGCGATCAGGATGTCGATCGGCCACTCGAGCTCGGCGTATTCCTTGGCCTGGGTGAAGCCCAGTGGCAGCGTGACCACGGCCGACAGGATGACGATGTTCCAGCCGATGAAGGTGAACATCGCCAGCTTGGGCATAAACAACCGCGTCTGGCAGGTGCGCTGCACCACGTGGTAGCTGGTGGCGAACAACGCGCAGCCGCCAAAGGCAAAGATCACCGCGTTGGTGTGCAACGGCCGCAAGCGGCCGTAGCTGAGCCAGGGGATGCCGAGGTTGAGCTCGGGCCAGGCCAGCTGGGAGGCAATGATCACCCCCACCAACATGCCCACGATGCCGTAGACCACCGCCATCAAGGCGAAACCGCGCACCACGGTATCGCTGTAGACCGGTACGGTCGTTGTGGAACTGCTTGCCATTAAGACGACTCCTAGCGGGATTTCAAGAGGGTTCTTGCTAAATTTCGCGCGATTGTTAGGGCAGACCCGAAGTCGCCGTTTGATCGCGATCAAACGGCGGGGGGTCATCCTGCAATATTCGTTCGCCCTCGCGCTCGACATCGTCGAACTGACCGCGGTGCAGGGCCCAGCCGAATACACCCAGGATCAGCAGCACCAGCACGGCGGACATCGGGATCAGCAGGTAGAGGATGTCCATGCGCGAGTTGGGTGCGGTGTGCCGGTTGCGGTGGGGGTGGGGGTGGTGCGGCTTGGCGGCGATGCGCCTCAGCGCGCCAGCCGCAGCGAATTGAGAATGACCAGCAGCGAGCTGCTGGCCATGCCCAGGCCCGCTGCCCAGGGCGGCAGCCAGCCCACCAGCGCCAACGGGATGCACGCGCCGTTGTAAACCGCGGCCCAAATCAGGTTCTGCCGCACCACGGCCATCGCGCGACGCGCCACGGTGTGCGCCAGCACCAGGTCGCCCAGCCGGCTGGACACCACCACCGCGTCGGCCTGGGCGCGGGCCACCAGGGCGCCCTGCCCCATCGCAAACGACACATCGGCGCGCGCCAGCACCGGCGCGTCGTTGATGCCGTCACCCACCATCGCCACGCACAGGCCCTGCGCCTGAGCCGCTGCCACCTCGGCAAGCTTGCTCTCAGGCGTGGCGCCGCCGATCACCGCCGAGACCTGCAGGCGCTGGCCCATGCGGGCGGCACGGTCGGGGTGGTCGCCGGACAGCAACACCACCTCCAGGCCCCGGGCGCGCAGCGCGGCCACCGCGGCAGTGGCGTCAGGGCGCAGCGATTCGTCGAAGTCAAAACGGGCCAGCACGCGGCCCTCACAGCCCAGCCAGGTGGCGGCGCGCTCGCCGTCGGCGGCACCGCGGTCGGTCGCGTTGGTGCCGTACCCCACAAAGCCGGCACGGCCCAACCGCCAGGTGCGGCCCCGGGCGTCCCGTGCCTGCAAACCCTGGCCGTGCAGCTCCTGGACATCGCGCCAGCCCGCGTCGGTATCGGGTCCAGCGGGCGGCGCAGGATGGGCTGCGGCAGGCACTGCATCGGCCGCCGCCAGGCGCTGCGCCGCCACCAAGGCCAGCGACAGCGGATGGCTGGACCAGCCCGCCAACGCCGCTGCCTGCCCCAGCAGGTCGGCGTCGGTCAGGGCCAGGGCATCGCTGCCCGCCGTGGCTGGCGCACCAGCCGCGGGGCCAATCCGTGAACCCGGCTGCCGCGCAGACCCCGCGGGCCGCACCAGCCCGGCAAACTGCAGGTGCGCGTCGGTCACCGTGCCGGTCTTGTCGAAATAAAAGCGGCTGACACGGGTCAATGCCTCCAGCGCGTCCAGGCGCTGCAGCAGCACGCCGCGCCGGGCCAGCGCGCTGGTGGCCGCCAGCAAGGCCGACGGCGCCGCCAGCGACAAGGCACAGGGGCAGGTGACGATCAACACCGACACCGCCACCCACACCGCCCGCGACGGGTCGATCACGCTCCACACCGCTGCCGCACCGGCCGCCAGCAGCAGCACCGCCCACAAAAACGGCCCGGCCCAGCGGTCCGCCGCACGGGCCAGCGCCGGGCGCTGGCTCATGGCATCACGCATCAGCGACACGATCGCCTCGATCCGGGTGTCCGGACCCACCCGCTCTATGCACACGGTCACCGGCGCGCCCAGGTTCAGGCTGCCCGCCACCACCGCGGCGCCACAGGGCTTGCTCACCGGCACGCTTTCACCCGTCAGCAGCGACTCATCGGCTCGGGTGTCGCCAGCGGTCACCCGGCCATCGGCCGGAAACGCACTGCCCACCGGTACCCGCACCCGGTCACCCGGCGCCAGGCGCATCACGCTGACGGTCTCGATATGGTCGGCCGCATCCAGCCGCTGCGCGGTCTCGGGCAGGCCGTCCAGCGCGTTCTCCAGCACCTGGGCCACGCGGTGGCGGGCGCGGAGCTCCAGCAGGCGGCCGGCCAATAAGAAGCTGACAAACATGGTCAGCGAGTCGAAGTACACCTCGTGGCCAAACAGCCCATCGGGTGCAAAAGTGGCGCCGCTGCTGGCCACGAAGGTCACCGCGATGCCCAGCGCCACCGGCACGTCCATGCCAATGCGCCGCGCCCGCAAACTGCGCCAGGCACCGCGAAAAAACGGCCCGGCAGAAAACACCATCACCGGCAGCGTCAGCAGCCAACTGCCCCAATTCAGCAGCTGGCGCAGGTCGGGCGCCAGCTCACCCGGGCCGGCCACGTAGCTGGGCGTGGCCATCATCATCACCTGCATCGCACAAAAGGCCGCCACAAACACCTGCCAGATGGCGGCCCGGTGCTCCAGCTTGCGGGCCTCTCGGGCATCGAGCGCGGCATCGGGCGTGGCGTCGTAGCCGGCAGCCCGGATGGCGGTGACGATCTGGGCCACCCCCGTGCGCTGCGGCGTCCAGCGCACCCGCGCGCGCTCGCCGGCGGCGCTGACGCTGGCCTCCAGCACACCATCGACCCGGCCCAGCGCCTGCTCGATCAACCCCGCGCAGGCCGCGCAGTGCATGCCGCTGATGCGCAACGATGAATCGGCCAGTGCCTCGCCCGCCGGCCCGGTGCTGTAGCGGGTGAAGCGCCGCTGCTCGACCGGGTCGTCCAGCACCGCAAGATCGGCGGCCAGTCCCAGCCCCACGCCAGCGGGCGACAGCAGCAAGACCTGCGGCAATGTGGGGGTGGGCGGGGACTGCATGGTGAAATGGGAGAGTGCGGCGCCCGGCGCATTGGCGGCTAGCACGCTGCCCTGTCGCTTTGACACCGCGTTACTCTACTGCTCCTCCCGAGGTTACAACATGATCTATGTCAAGACAGCAGGCCCAGCGGCCCATGGCGTGCGTCGCGCGCTGGGCCGTCTGGCACTGGCCGCGGCCGCCTTGGCGGGTGCTGCCACCGCGCCACTGCCGGCCCAGGCCCAGCCGGCGGCCGAGCAGCCGCAGCGCCTGCAGGCGATCACGCTAGGGGCCGGCATGCACAACATCCACGCCGAGCTTGCACTCACCCCCGAGCAGCGGCAAAAAGGCCTGATGTACCGCCGCGACCTGGCGACCCATGAGGGCATGCTGTTCATCTTCGAGGAGCCCCAGCCGCAGTGCTTCTGGATGCGCAACACGCCCACCGCGCTGACCATCGCTTTTGTGGCCGACGACGGCGCCATCGTCAACCTGGCCGACATGAAGCCGTTCGACGAGTCCTCGCACTGCTCGACACAGCCGGTGCGCTATGTGCTGGAGATGAACCAGGGCTGGTTCGCCAGGCGCGGCATCAAGCCGGGCTTCAAGCTGACCGGCGCGCCGTTCAAACCCTGAACAAAAAAAAGGGCCGGACGTTTGCACATCCGGCCCCGATCACGCTGCAGTGCAGCGCGACGTGTCAGGTCGATCAGGCGAAATTGGCCGCCGCAAAATCCCAGTTCACCAGGGCGTTGAGGTAGGTCTCGACGAACTTGGGGCGGGCGTTGCGGTAGTCGATGTAGTAGGCATGTTCCCAGACGTCGATCGTCAGCAGGGCCTTGTCGGCGCCGGTCAGCGGCGTGGCGGCATTGCTGGTGTTGGCCAGATCCACCGAGCCATCGGCCTTCTTGACCAGCCAGGTCCAGCCCGACCCGAAGTTGCCGACGGCGCTCTTGGTGAAGGCCTCTTTGAACGCGGCGTAGCTGCCCCACTTGGCATTGATGGCCGCGGCCAGCGCGCCGGTGGGCTCACCGCCGCCGGCGGGCTTCATGCTGTTCCAGAAAAAGGTGTGGTTCCAGACCTGGGCGGCGTTGTTGAAGATCGGGCCGCTTGATTTCTTGACCACGTCTTCCAGCGGCAGGCCGGCAAACTCGGTGCCGCCAACCAGGTTGTTCAAGTTGGTGACGTAGGCCTGGTGGTGCTTGCCGTAGTGGTACTCGAAGGTCTCGGGCGACATGTGCGGCACCAGGGCGTTGGTGGCGTAAGGCAGGGCGGGCAGGGTGTAGCTCATCGGGTGTGTCCTTGCGGGATCGACGCGGTCAAGCGCCGGGGTTGCGGAAATCAAAGTCCAAACCAGAGGGTATTGTAGGCAGCGCACCCTGTTTCTGCAGGCCGTGCCGGTCGCCGAAATGGCCTTTGCTGCCGGCCCGCCCGCCGGCTTGGTCCCCGGCACATCACCGTGTCAGTCAGGCTGGGCGGGCGGCCCCAGTGAAACGCTGAGCACCTGCACCGCAGCGCTGCCGTCAGCCCATTGCGCACCCAAATGCACGCCGGACTGCAGCCCGGCGGCGTGGGTGACGGGCCGGCCACTGCCGTCGGTCAGCCAGGCGTAGCCGCGTGACAGCACCTGGTGCGGGTCCACCGCCGCCAGCCGCAGCGCCAGCCGCGCCAACTGATCGGCCTGCTGCTGGCAGCGCGCCCCCAACCCGCTGCGCAGCCGGTCGGCCAGACTGTCCAGCCCACGCTGCTGCAGCGCCAGCCCCTGCCGCGCCGCCACGCGCTGACGCGACTGCAGGCCGTCCAGCCGCGCGGCCTGCTGGGCCAGCAGCCGTGTCGGCCGGCCCAGTTGCAAAGCCAGCCGGTCCAGCCGCTGCGCCTGCTGGTCCAGCCGGCGCTGGACGGCACGCCGCAAGCCCTCGTCCAGCGCCTGCAGCCGCGCCAGTGCATCGGCACGCAGCGGCGTGGCCAGTTCGGCCGCCGCAGTGGGCGTGGGCGCCCGCAGGTCGGCGGCCAGGTCGGCCAGCGTGATGTCGGTCTCATGGCCCACGCCGCACACCACCGCGATGCTGCAAGCCGCCACCGCACGCACCACCGCCTCGTCGTTGAAGGCCCACAAGTCCTCCAGCGAGCCGCCGCCCCGGCAGACGATCAACACATCGACCTCGGCACGCCGGCCGGCGAGTTCGATAGCCGCCACCAGTTGCGCCGGCGCCTCGGCCCCCTGCACTAGGCTGGGGTAGACGATCACCCGAACCTGCGGTGCACGCCGGTTGATGGCGGTCAGCACATCGTGCAACGCCGCCGCTCCGGTGGACGTGACCACGCCCACGGTTTGCGGAAACGCCGGCAGCGGCCGTTTGCGGCTGGGGTCGAACAGCCCGGCCGCGTCCAGCCGGCTTTTCAGGCGCAGGAACAGCTCGTAAAGCGAGCCGGCGCCCAGGCGCTGCAGCGCCTCGACCACGCACTGCAGCTCACCCCGGGATTCGTAGACGGTGATGCGGCCGCGCAACTCGACCTGCTGGCCGTCGGCGGGCCGGAAGTCCAGCAGACTGGCAGCGCGGCGGAACATCGCACAGCGCAGCAATGCGGCCTGGCCCTCGCTGTCCTTGAGCGTGAAGTAGCAATGACCGCT
Source organism: Burkholderiales bacterium (assembly GCA_038236495.1). Classification (GTDB taxonomy): domain Bacteria; phylum Pseudomonadota; class Gammaproteobacteria; order Burkholderiales; family Burkholderiaceae_C; genus Pseudaquabacterium. The sequence goes on along the minus strand of JBBRZR010000005.1, from coordinate 12,299 downwards.
GGCAGCCCGGGTAAACCCGGATATTTCGCCCCGCACCGTGACCGCGCCCAGCCGAGAGGCCAGCGCATCGGCCACCGCCAGCAGCAGCGCGGCCACGCTCCAGGCGCGGGCGGCCGGCGGTGGCGGTGCGCTGGCAAAGGCGTCAGGCTGGGCCATCAGCCACCCGCGATCGATGCGGCGGCTGCGGCAACCTGACGGGAAGCCCACAAAACTGCGGGTGCAGCCGACTGCCGGCCTGCGGCCAATAACCGAACGGTCTCATTCATGCAAGTGCTTGATTTCGAATAGAAAAGACGTGCTCAAAAAACGGGCAATCCAAGGAAAAGCCCCTAAAAACGGGGCTCTGGCGCGCCTCGACGGCGCTTACCCACAAACTTATCCACAGTTCCGGTGGATTGTTCTGGCGGCCGGTGAAGGTGCTCCAAGTGGCCCCGGCGGTTGCACCACTGCGCCGTCCAAGGTGGGTGACGTCGGGGGCCATAATCCCGCAGCTTCGACACGGGCTTGACCCGCAGTCCCGGCTGCCAGCCTGCACCGGCGCCAAGCCGTCCCGAACACCCCGAACACCTCTGAGGTTCCTGTTGCTGTCGATCATACAAGCCGCTGGTTGGCCCATCTGGCCGCTGATCCTGTGCTCCGTGGTGGGCCTGGCGCTGGTCATCGAGCGGCTGGTCAGCCTGCGCAGCCGGCGCATCGTGCCGCCGGCATTGATCGACGAGGTGCTGGCGATCAGCCGCAACAGCCTGCCGGCGATGGACGTGGTCAACAAGCTGGCCGACAACTCGGTGCTGGGCCAGGTGCTGGCGTCAGGGATGCGGGCCGTGATCGTCGAGCCCCGCATCAGCGAGCGCAGCCTGCGCAACACTTTCGAGAGCGCCGGCCGCGCCGCGGCGCAACAGCTGGAGCGCTACCTCAACGCCCTGGGCACCATCGCCGCGGCCGCACCGCTGCTGGGCCTGCTGGGCACGGTGGTGGGCATGATCGAGATCTTCGGGGCGCAGGCCCCCACCGGCGCCAACAACCCGGCCGCCTTGGCGCACGGCATCTCGGTGGCGCTCTACAACACTGCATTCGGCTTGATCATCGCGATCCCGTCGCTGATGTTCTACCGCTACTTCCGTGGCCTGGTCGAGCAACACCTGCTGGCGCTGGAGCAGGCGGCCGAGCGCATGGTGCCGCACCTGATGCGGTTTGCGGTGCGTGCGGTGCCGCCAACCCGCCCGTGATCCGCGCATGAAATTCCGCCGCCGCCGCATCGAAGAGCCCGAGATCAACCTGATCCCGTTCATCGACGTGCTGCTGGTGGTGCTGATCTTCTTGATGCTGTCGACCACCTACAGCCGGTATTCCGAGCTGCAGATCAACCTGCCCACCGCCGACGCCGAGCGGCTGAAGGAGCGGCCGGCCGAGATCCTGGTCACGGTGTCGGCTGACGGCCGGTACGCCGTCAACCGCCTGCCGCTGGACGGGCGCAGCACCGAGCTGCTCAGCGCCGCGCTGCAAGCCGCCGCCGGCGCCGCAGGCAATGCCCCGGTGGTGATCGTGTCGGCCGACGCGCTGACGCCGCACCAGTCGGTGATCAACGTGCTGGACGCTGCCCGCCGCGCCGGCCTGCCCCGGCTGACCTTTGCCACCCAGCTGCCGGGCGACGCCGCGGCGCGTTGAGGCTGGCCGGGTGTCGCGCTTCAGCGCTCGGGTCAGCGACTGGGTCACCGCGCAATGGGTTGGACCCCGCCCCAGTGCCGGTGCGCGGCTGCTGCAGCCGCTGTCGTGGCTGTATGCACTGCTGGCCCGCTTGCATGAAACCCTTTACCGTCTGGGCTGGCGGACCGTCCAGCGTGCGCCGGTGCCCTTGCTGGTGGTCGGCAACCTGGTGGCCGGCGGTGCGGGCAAAACCCCCACGGTCATGGCACTGGTCGGGCTGCTGCGCCAACAAGGTTGGACGCCGGGCGTGATCTCACGCGGCCACGGCCGCCGCGGCGCTGAACGCAACGCCGTGCGGGCGGTGCAGCGGCACAGCACGGCCGCCGAGGTCGGCGACGAGCCGCTGCTGATCCACCTGCGCACCGACGCGCCGGTGGTGGTGGGCGCCGACCGCGCAGCCGCGGCGCGCATGCTTTGCGCGGCCAATCCGGGCGTGGACATCCTGCTCGCCGACGACGGCCTGCAGCACCACCGTCTGCAGCGTGACCTGGCAGTGCTGGTGTTTGACGACCGCGGCGCCGGCAACGGCCTGCGCCTGCCGGCCGGCCCGCTGCGCCAGGCACTGCCAAGTCAGGTGCCGCCGCACACACTGGTGCTCTACAACGCCGCAACGCCCAGCACCGCCCTGCCCGGCCTGACCGGCCGGCGCCGGCTGTCCGGTGTGCTGCCGCTGGCCGCCTGGTGGCAGGGCCAGTCCGCAGCTGCCGTCGATGGCGGCTGGCCCGCACTGCGCGGCCGCCGCCTGCTGGCCGCCGCCGGGCTGGCAAGGCCGGAGCCTTTCTTCGCGATGCTCGAAGCCCAGGGTCTGCAAATCGACCGCCTGCCGCTCACCGATCACCACGGCTTTGACCCGCTGCCCTGGCCGGCCGGCACGCCGGACGTGATCGTCACTGAAAAAGACGCCGTCAAATTGCCGCCCGCAGCGGCGGGCGCCACCCGGGTCTGGGTGGCAACGCTAGACTTCCAGCCCGAGCCCGGCTTTGCCGAGGCCTTGTGCCCCTTGTGCGCGCCCTTCAAACCCCACCATGAGCCTTGACCATCGCCTGATCGACCTGCTGGTGTGCCCGCTGTGCAAAGGCCCGTTGCAGCTGGCACGCGACGAGCAGTTGCGCCCGCTCGAACTGATTTGCCAAGCCGACCGGCTGGGCTTCCCGATCCGCGACGGCATCCCGGTGATGCTGGAGTCCGAGGCGCGGGTGCTGGAGGCCTTCCCCGCCCCGCCGCCCAGCCCGCTGGCGCCGCTCTAGCCTTCGACGGGTTGCCACCGATGCGCTTCACCGTCCTGATCCCGGCGCGCCTGGCCAGCAGCCGCCTGCCCGACAAGCCGCTGGCCGATATTGCCGGCCTGCCGATGGTCGTGCGGGTGGCGCTGGCGGCCGGCCGCAGTGCTGCGGCGCGGGTGGTGGTGGCGGCCGATGCGCAAAGCATCGTCGATGCCTGCCGCGCCCACGGCGCCGAGGCACTGCTGACCCGCGCCGACCACCCCAGCGGCAGCGACCGGCTGGCCGAGGCCTGCGAGCAACTGGGCCTGGACGGCGACGACCTGGTGGTCAACGTGCAGGGCGACGAGCCCTTGATCGCGCCGGCCATGATCGACGCCTGCGCCGCGCTGCTGCGCCAGCGGCCCGACTGCGTGATGGCCACCGTCGCCCACACCATCGACGACGTGGCCGAGTTCAACAACCCCAACGTGGTCAAACTGGTGCTGGATGCGGCGGGCCGGGCGCTGTACTTCTCGCGCGCGCCCATCCCGTGGTGGCGCGACGGCTTTGGCGGCGGCGTCACCCAGCTGCCCAGCCACCCGGCGCCGCTGCGCCATGTCGGGCTGTACGCCTACCGCGCGGGTTTTTTGCGGCGTTTCCCCAGCCTGAGCGTGGCGCCGCTGGAAACTCTGGAGTCGCTGGAACAACTGCGGGTGCTGTGGCACGGTGAGCGCATCGCCGTGCACATCAGCGAGCAGCGGCCCGGCCCCGGCGTGGACACACCCGAAGACCTGGCACGGGTGCGCGCCTTGTTTGCTTGAGGCCATCCGCCCCGGACTGCAGCGGCGCCGCCGGCCCGCACCCCCCGCACGCAAGGGCTGGCAGGCACGCGCGCGTCAGCTTCACACAAGGACCCGCGTGCTATTCTCAAATCGGAGATTTGTTCTGGCATTTCGGCCAGATTTAGCGGCGGGCACACGCCCTGACCCACACAAAATGACGAGGCACGGATGAGACTGATTCTGTTGGGGGCGCCCGGCGCCGGCAAAGGCACACAAGCGGCTTACATCTGCCAGAAGTTCGGCATCCCACAAATCTCCACTGGCGACATGCTGCGTGCCGCCGTCAAGGCCGGCACCACGATGGGGCTGGCCGCCAAGCAGGTGATGGACACCGGCGGCCTGGTCAGCGACGAGATCATCATCGGCCTGGTCAAGGAGCGCATCGCCCAGCCCGACTGCGCCAACGGCTTTTTGTTCGACGGCTTCCCCCGCACCATCCCGCAAGCCGACGCGATGAAGGCGGCTGGCGTCAAGCTGGACCTGGTGCTGGAGATCGACGTGCCCGACGCGGCCATCATCGAGCGCATGAGCGGCCGCCGTGTGCACCAGCCCTCGGGCCGCACCTACCACCTCAAGTTCAACCCACCGCAGGTGGCCGGCAAAGACGACCTCACCGGCGAGGACCTGATCCAGCGCGACGACGACAGCGAGGCCACCGTGCGCCACCGCCTCACCGTCTACCAAAGCCAGACCCGGCCGCTGGTCGAGTACTACGCCACCTGGGCCGCCAGCGGCGACGCCCAGGCGCCGCGCTATGCCCGCATCGCCGGCCTGGGCACGGTGGACGAGATCACCGCCCGGGCGATGCAGGCCTTGCAGGGCTGACGCCAAGACGCGGCAGCGCCGCAGGTGGGCCGACCGACCTGCCCGCATCACCCGACCGACGGCCACTTGACGTGGCCGTTTTGCTTGAACCGGCCGCACCGGCCTTCACCGATCGATCACCCCCATCAGGAGCATGTACATGGACATCACAGGCAAGGTTTTTATCGTCACCGGCGGGGCTTCGGGCCTGGGTGAAGGCACCGCACGATTGCTGGCACGCGAAGGCGCCAAGGTCGTCATCGCCGACCTGCAAACTGACCGCGGCCAGGCGCTGGCGGCTGAGTTGGGCGCGGCCTCCGGCCAGGCTGCGTTTGTGCGCTGCGACGTCAGCCAGGACGCTGACGGCCGTGCCGTCGTGGCCGCCGCACTCGCGCTGGGCCCGCTGTTCGGCCTGGTCAACTGCGCCGGCATCGCCCCGGCCGCCAAGACCGTGGGCAAGGACGGTGCGCATCCGCTGGACGTCTTCACCAAGACCATCACCGTCAACCTGATCGGCACCTTCAACATGACCCGGCTGGCCGCCGAGGCGATGTGCGCCAACACGCCCGAACCCACCGGCGAGCGCGGCGTGATCATCAGCACCGCCAGCGTGGCGGCCTACGACGGCCAGATCGGCCAGGCCGCCTACGCCGCCAGCAAAGGCGGCGTGGTGGGCATGACGCTGCCCATCGCCCGCGACCTGGCCCGCAACGGCATCCGGGTGATGACGATTGCGCCGGGCATCTTCGGCACGCCGATGCTGTTCTCGATGCCGCAGGCAGTGCAGGACGCACTCGCCGCGGGTGTGCCCTTCCCGAGCCGGCTGGGCACCCCGGCCGACTACGCCAAGCTGGTCAAGCACATCATCGAGAACGACATGCTCAACGGCGAGGTGATCCGGCTGGACGGCGCGATCCGATTGGCGCCGAAGTGAGGCCTACACGCTTGGGACATGCGCATCACTGAACACGAAACCACAGCAATCCGACGGGTCACGGCCGAGGTGGCCGGGGTGGACGCTGGGGTCTTATTGTTTGGATCACGCACTCGGGATGATCTGCGGGGCGGTGATATTGATCTGTTGATTGAGCTGTCCACATCGGGCTTGGACAAACTGACTGTTTCACTTCGTACCGTTGCCCGGCTTCAGCAGCTGATCGGCGAGCGCAAGATCGACGTGCTGGTCACCGATCCGCAGACGACTGAAACGCCTTTGATCCGCGCCGCACGCCGCGACGGCATCGCCCTATGACCGCGAGCGACAACCTGCGGGCAATCCCTAGCGAGAAGCTTTTGTTCCTGGCTGAGACGGTCTTGGCAGAAGCGGCACTGCTTTGCATCACCGACGGACGGCTGTTTGCTGAGCCCATGACTGCCGAGCGCGCCGATTCGCTCAAGTTGGACAATGATCTGGCAGAGCGCGTGGATGCTTTTGTGGCCAGGTTCGGTCGCCTGCAGGACACCGTGGGTGACAAGCTCCTGCCCGCTGTACTGGCATGGTTGGCCGAACCCGTGGGCCACGCCATCGACAATTTGGCCCGTGCAGAGCGTTTGGGCTGGCTGGAGTCGGGAACGGCGTGGATCGAGTGCCGGCAGCTGCGCAACTTCATGATCCATGAACACGTGCGAGACATGACGGTATTGGCGGCTGCACTCTGCAAAGGGCACGAGGCCGTGCCGCTGCTGGTGGCAACCGCAAAGGCATTGGCGCGCACGGTCGGTGGCGCTGTCGAGCATCCGCCAGATCAGCAGTAGCTCGCTGCAAATCTAGACAACGGTGACAAAGCTGCCGTAGCGTTTCAAGGTGGCGTCTGCCGTCAGCAGCGTCAGCCCCTCCTCGATGGCTTGTGCCACCAGCAAGCGATCAAAGGGGTCACGGTGAACCCAGGGCAAGGCGCCCACCCGCGCCAGGTGCGGCGCCGTGATGGGCAGTTCGACAAAGCCTTCGGCTAGCAGCGCACGGGCGCCGTGCGCAGCCTCCCGGCAGATCGCGGTGCACCCAAGGCAGAGCCCTGCACTCCTGCCACAGGCGCATCACAGGATACGAAGTCGCCGCCATCCGACCCGTCACGGTCGAGGCGGCCGGGGTAGCCGGGGTGGACACCCCGGTACTTTTGCCGGGATCACGCACACGGGATGATCTGCGCAGTGGTGGCATTGATCTGCTGGCTGAACCGCCCACGCCACTGCCCAGGCCCGGTACTGACAAGCTCGCCGTGTCGCTGCGCACCGGTGCCAGGACCCAGCAGCTCATCGGCGAGCGCAAGATTGACGTGCTGGTGGCCGGCCCCGCCAAGCCCACCAGCCCGGAAATGCTGCTGACCTAAGCATGAAGGGCTGCATGCGCTTCAGCATGCAGCCCTTCACTTTAAGTACCCACAGCCATTTACTGGCTAATCAGCATAGAGATTTAAAACGGTATGCCAGCCGCCCGGCAACAAACTCCTAGCAGCAAGAAGTTAAAACTTATATCCCGCCGTCAGGTACACGTAGCGAGAACGGGCATCATACTGTGTAACATCGTAGCCCGCTTGGAATTGGTTACTAACCGGAACAAAAACCCCGGGTGGGTTCTTGTCGAAAAGATTCCGCACCCCAACTGACAAGCGAAGGTTTTTGATACCTGTGTAACCCACCTGCGTGTCATAGGTAATCAGCGACCCCATATAGTTCCGCTCGTTATCAATTTGACGCCATCCCGTCTCATAGCCAGTACTATAATTCTGCGCCAGCGTAAAAGCCCAAGCACCGGTTGCCCATGTTGCACTGAGCAGGTGTTTCCAGCGCAATACAACACCACCGGTGTTGGCACCCAATACTGGATCGCCATTGCCGTCGACGATAGTTCCGACCTTGCGCGAAATAACGCCACCTGGACTGGTTTCGTCAAACTGACTGACATAAGTGCCAGCGAGGTTGACGTCTAGCTTACCGCCCATCAGTGGCATACGGTACCGCACATCGAGATCGATACCCGAAGTGTTGATGTCTCCGCTATTGACCGTAACAATCTCGATTGAATCGATGTCACCGCTCGGCGCCAACTTTACCGCATTTTTGTAGGCCGAATTCCCGGACCGGAACCCTGAAACCACTTCTTGCGCCGATGGTGAATTGATCACGTCCTTGATCTTCACCCAATAAAAGTCAACGCCCACCGACAACGAATCAAATGGCTGGAACACCAGACCAACTGACGCCTGGTTAGACTTTTCCGGCTTCAAATTCGGATTCCCACCGCTGAGCGCATTGACTTGCAAATTCTTCTGACCTGTCAGCGGATCATTGAACTGCTCCGATGTGCCCAAGGTTTGCGGAGTCCAGAGGTCGGTCAACGTCGGCGCACGGAAACCAGTACCAGCCGATCCTCGAAGCAGAATAGCCTTACTCGGCTGCCAGCGCAGGCTACCTTTGTAGGTGCTGGAACTTCCCACATCACTGTAGTTGTCATAGCGTGCGGCGACGGTACCGTCAAAAGTCTTCAGAATCGGTATGTTCAGTTCACCGAAGGCTGCATTGATTCGGCGACTCCGATCCACTGGCGGAACAGAACCTCCCAAGCCCGCAATGTCACCTGTGCCCAGGGCTGCGCTAGGGCTGGTGACATAGGATTCTTTGCGTCCCTGCGCCCCCGCCGCATATTGTACAAGCCCCGCGGGCAGGCTAAATACATCGCCAGTCAGCTTGGCATCCAAGACGTCACTCTTTGATGTCGCATTAAGTGTGGCACCTGAAAACGTTGCACCGGGCAACTGCGCGTTGAACGCAGCAGACTGGTTCAATGACCAGGGATTCCAATCGCTGCCCGGTGCGTTAACGATCTTGGCGTAGGCCACTTGGGAGAAGTACCCATCGGTCACGCTACCGGCCGTCTTACTCTCGTTGTGCGCGAAAGCAACCTCGTAATCTTGGCTCAATACGGTACCACGGACACCACCAACGAGACGGGTTTGTTCCGCCGTGTCTTTGGATGTGCGCTTGCCGAAATCGAATACTCGAGAGGTTATAGCCAACGTCTGGCCATTCAGCGCGTTGATATTATTGGCGTTAAGATAATTTATCGCCGTTGCATAAGCAGGGTTAGTTGGTCGCAGCAGCAGCGCTGGGACCACACCCTGTTTGGCAAACTCATCGTCTGTGACCAAAAAGCTGCGGCGCACCGGGCTGGGCTGGATTCGCTGGGTCACGATACTCTTGGCATATAAGCCGTCACCAAATAATTGGGTACTGTTGTTCAATTGGAAGATGACGTTGCCGCTCAGGTTCGTGGCTTCGCGATCTGGGATCAAAGACACAAACGGAGAGCTGTCAAACGCGCAGAAGGGAAGTCCCTTCGTCGTTTTCGTCGGATTTTTGAACATGTTGATATCGGCACACTTGTCTGCCGCGGCAAAAGGGTTGCCGTAGCCGGAGCCAGGGCTGCCTCCAAAACCAGGCGCACGGACTCCGGTAACAGGGTCGATCCCACCCTCGATATTGCCTAAGCCAGTTGCACCTGCCACCAAATACGGTGAAACATTGCCGGTTTTGGCAAACGACCGATCAGTGGCCTTTAGCTCTTTTTCCTTCTCGACCGATGCTGCAACCGTGATGTTGAAACGATCCTTGGTCAGATCACCGAAGCCAGCGACGATGGAAAACTTTTGACTCCCGCCACCACCATCTCGGGTGGGCTGGCCGGCTGTGGCGGATAGATCAACACCCTGGAAGTCCTTGGAAAGGATGAAGTTGATCACGCCCGCAACCGCATCAGAGCCATAGACCGCAGATGCACCATCTTTGAGCACCTCGACGCGCTCAATGGCCGCCAGAGGAATGGTGTTCACATTGACGGCCGCACCGCCGCCGCCAGCAAACGCCGCAATCCGACGACCATTGACCAGCACGAGCGTGCGCTCGTCCTTCAGCCCACGAAGCGAAATTGTGGCGCGGCCGTAAGTTGACGTGCCCGCGCCTGTGGTCGTTGAAATGCCGCCCTGCGAGGAGATGGCAGGGATCGACGCAAGCAACTGCTCGGTATTGGTCACACCGCTTCGCGCGATTTCTGCACGTGTGATGACTTGAACCGGCAGCGCGCCTTCACTTTCGACGCGCTTGATCGCCGAGCCCGTGATCTCGACCCGTTGAGCTTCCTGCGCGAGGGCGCTGGCTGACACCAAGCTGCCGACGGTCAGTGCGACGGCCATGCTGATTTCTGATCGCTTGAACATGAACATGAAAGTCCTCTTTAAGAAAAAGGTTGATCTATAGACCCCGGGTCCGCTGCGCCATGCCATCAGGTCAAGTAAATCCTTGTTTGGCACAAGTCAGCGGTATGTGAATTCATTTTCAGCCCGGTGAAGCGTCCACTTGTTCTAGGGAAACCCTTGGCACCCTGCACGGGGTCGTGCGCACGCCGTAGCGACGTGCACGGGTACACCGCGCGTGGGCGAAAAGTCCTTTGCGGGCAGACACTTGCGTGCGTTGCCCGGTAGTGGTGCGAGCGCACTGTGGAACGGCGCCTCTAAATCTCGCGCAGCTGGCCGTTGGTAAGGTGCAACACACGCTCGCAAAAACGGGACTGAACCCCAGCCAGGTGGGCGTTATGGCGGCCCCTGGCGCTTACCGACCGCCACGCGCCGGTCGGGTGGCAAACGCCGCCAGCTCGTTCGCCAGCTGACCGCGGATCAGGCGATTCAGCGCCGCTTAGACTGTCTGGCCCGCTTTGCCGCCGGCGCGGCGCCCGCCAACGCCTCCATCAAAAGCATTGCCTCGAAGGCATCCAGCCCGTCGTCGTCACCATCATCAACATCCGCAGCGTCGATCTCGTCGATGGCGCTGCGCCGTGTCGCCGGATCACGCAGCCGCGCGGTGTCGCTCTGGATGCCCGACAAATTGCGCTGCAGCAAGGCGATATCTTGCGTCAGGGCGGCTTCGACGGTGGCCGGGCCGGGCTGGCGCGGCCCGCTGCCCAGGCCCATCGGCATCAGAAACGGCAGGGCGAAATCCGACACCTCTTGCTGCAGCGCCTGCAGCTGCTCACGCAACACCTGGTTGTAGTGCAGCAGCCGGGCATCGGGCAAATCGGCAAGGTGCTGGCTGTCGATCTGCTCGATATCGAGCTGCATCGACAGCAGGGTCAGCAGGTCATTGCGCGCATAGGCCTGGTTGGCCTGCTGCATCAGCTGGGTCTTTCGGGCGCGCTCTGCGGGATCGGGCTCGCGGTCGGGGTGCAGCGCGCTGGCCAGCTTGCGGAAGATCTCGCGCACCGATTGGCTGGCCTGCTGCGCCGCTGCGTCTTGCTGCTGGCGCGCGGCTTCGGCCTGTCGGCCCTTGGCAGTTTGCCGGGCGCGGGCGTCAGCAGCCTGCCGCGCCGCCTCACCGGCCTGCTGCCGGGCTTGCTGCTCGGCCTCGACCTGGGACGCCAGGGTCTGCGCGGCATGCTGCATCAGCTCGTCGATGGACTGCGCCTGGTGCCCCTTGACGGCGTCTTCACCCAGCATCTCACCCAACACGGCCTCGGCGCTGGCGATCTCTTGCTGGCGGGCGTCGGCGTGCGAGATGTCGCTGTGCCGGTTGAAGATGGCCTCGATCTCGGCATCGGGGCCGCCTTCCAGCAGCTGGTCGGCCATCTGCGGGATCCAGGATCGCAGCTTGCGGCGCTGCGGCTTGGCCAGCTTGGCGCCGCCCGCCTCCCCCGCGACCAACTGGTCGAGCAGCCTGAGCAAAGCCAGACGCGCCTCGCGAAGCTGCGTTTGCAGCGGCTCGAACTCGGTCGCCAGACGCTGGTTGTGACGGGTACTGTAGGTCTGCCAGCTGGCCAGCAACTCACGCTGTTGGCGGATCTGCCCGACCATGCGGTTGAAGGCGCGCTGCGCCTTGCTCAATGCCGCTGCCGGCGCCTGGATCGCCACCAACGCCGCTTTGGCCGCCGCCGTTGCGCCTGTCGGTGCAGCGTTTGGGTCGTCATCGAACAGGCTGGGCTGGGCAGCGGCTCGTGGTTGGGCCTCGTTGGTGGGACGCTTGGTCATGGCAGCGGCGATATTTTTGATGGGCACAGCAAGTCTGGAGCGCGCGATTGTGCCCGGCGGCGCGGCGGCTTTGACCTGATCCACGACGCCAGCCTGTGCCGCGATCAGTACGTCAACCGCTTGCAGTCGGTCCCGGACCGGCTGGCGCTGGCACCGCAACAGCGCACAACGGCACGCCCGAGTCAAAGCGCCTGGATGCAAGACGCTGAAAATTGCGGCCAGTGCAACCCATGCCCGCGTGCCGCAGACAGCCGCAGACAGCCGCAGACAGCATGTGGCGACGTCCACACAAGGGATCACACATGGCAACCCAGCTCGCAATCGATCCCGACCTGCTTGATCGGGCCGTTCTGGTCCGCGGTGAGAAGACCAAGAAGTCAGCGGTCACCAAGGCCCTCCAGGGGTTCATCGCCCACAGGGAGCAGCGCCGCGTGGTTGAACCCATGGTCGCCCTTGATGGGGATGAGTCGTTTGACTACAAATCTGAAGGGGCTCGTTGATGACACTCCTGGTCGACACCCGTGTTGGATCTCTGGCATTGCGTCGCAGTGTTTCTGTGGCCAAACCTGCGGTTCTCCTGCTCAAGCACGCACTGCGCGGCGCAGAGGTGGTGGTCACCACCGGCATGGTCCTGCAAGACCTGCTGCAAGGATTTTCGGGCCCAACGGCCAAGGCAGAAATCATCCAACGCCTCGCCACATTGCCCTTGGTGCAGCCGGATCGAAACGATCATGTCG
>JBBRZR010000004.1:0-39103 GCA_038236495.1 Burkholderiales bacterium | reverse complement strand
CCCAGGTGTCCGGCGACACGGTGCGGCCCAGGCTGAGCCTGTTGGCCAAGACCACCGACGAGACCGTGCGGGTTGGCGACACCCTGGCGCTGCACTTGCCCGCACGCTCGATCCATGTCTTTGGCGCCGGGGGTGCTGCCCAGGCGCGTTTGCCGTCATCGGCCTGAGCTGCCGGTGGACCGCCATCGTTCGGCATGGCTGCAGACTTCGAACCCTTGCGGGTGCTGGGCTGGTCGCCACAACGCATACTGCAACGCGCCCGGACACCTTTGGACCATTGAATCTTGAAACTGACGCTTGCTGCAGCCACGCTGCTGTTGATCGTGTTGGCTGCTCTCTGGCTTTGGACACCCGACCGCAGCCGCCAGGCACTTCAGGCCCAGTACCTGCGTTCGGCCAGCGACCTGGTCGAGGTCGACGGGCAACTGCTGCACCTGCGGGTTGATGGACCCAAGACGGCGCCGGCGCTCGTTTTGCTGCACGGCATGGGTGCCAGCCTGCACACCTGGGAAGACTGGGCCCAGAGCCTGGCAGGCGAGTACCGCGTCATCCGCCTGGACCTGCCAGGCAGCGGCTTGAGCCCACCGGACTCGAAGAACGACTACTCAGACCTGCGGACACTGCACTTGCTGCTGGCCGTGATGGACCGCCTCGAAGTGCCTCGTGCCAGCTTCATCGGTAACTCGATGGGTGGGCGTCTGGCCTGGGCCATGGCGGCGCAGCATCCCGACCGAGTGGTCAAGCTCGTTTTAGTGTCGCCCGACGGATTTGCGAGCCCCGGCTTCGAGTACGACAAGGCGCCCGAGGTGCCTGGTTGGCTTCAGGCGATGCGCTACCTGCTGCCGCGCGCCGTGCTGCGTATGAATCTGCTACCGGCGTACGCCAACCCCGACAAGTTGACCGCTGCCCTGCTGGACCGCTACCACGACCTGATGCGGGCGCCCGGCGCCCGCGCTGCGCTGTTGCAGCGCATGCAGCAGACGGTGTTGCGCGACCCGGTGCCCTTGCTGCACAAGATTCAGGCACCCACCTTGCTGCTGTGGGGCGAACAGGACCGGATGATTCCGATTGCCAATGCAGACGACTACCTCAAGGCGGTGGCCGGCAGCAGGCTGGTGCGCCTGCCAGGCATAGGCCACCTGCCGCAAGAAGAAGACCCGCAGGGGTCCTTGGTGCCGGTGCGCGAGTTTCTGGCGCGCTAGGGCGTTGGCGGCTTGCTGCACGGGCGCGTCAGAACACCGCGTGGTCGCCGCGCTCCGGCGCCGCTTCGCCTTTCAGCAGGGCGGCATAACATTCGAACAGCGTGTCCTTGCCCGTCGCCGGTGTGGCCGCCGCGTCGTAGTGCCCCGTGGCAGGGTCCAGTACCAGCATGGACTCGCTGGCGTAGTAGCGGCCGATTCGCGCCAGCTCGGCCTTTTTGGCCAGGGTGGGCAGCACACGGCCTGCCGCCCCCAGCACGGCGATGATGCCGTCCATCAAACCCAACGGTATCTGCTTGAATCGCGGGGGCATGCCCAGCAGTTCAAACAAGTGCTCGCCCTGCTGGCGCGGCGTGATGGCCGCACCCGGGCCGCCGATGGGCAAGACGCGGTTGTGGCGGCTGCTGTCATGCAGGCAGTCGGCCAGGTAGTCGCCCAGATCCCTGTCGCTGATCGGCTTGCAGGACGTCAGCCTGCCATCGCCAAAGAGCAGGAAAGGCTTGCCGCGCTGCACCCGATCGACCTGCCCACACAGTGACTTGAAGAAGGCCGTGGGCCGCACGATCGAGTACGTCATGCCCGAGTCCCTCAAGGACTGCTCAAAGGCCAGTTTGGCCTTCTGGAATGCCAGCACCGGCTTCTGTACGCAAATCGCCGACAGCAGCACCATCTGCGCGATACCGGCTTGCTGGGCGGCCGCCAGCGCGTGCAAGTGCGCCTGGTAGTCGACAGCCCAGGCATCCTGCGGCGCACCCGTGCGTGACGCCAGGCACGACAGCAGGGCGTCGAAGGGCTCACCCTGAAGCGCTTCGCGGGCCAGTGACTGTGGATCGGTGATGTCGCCGAACCGCAGCTGCGCCCCCGGCAGCAGCCGCGCCGTGTCCTCAGGCAACAGCCTGGCGCCGGTGCCGGCCCGCGGACGCACAAAACACACCACCTCGTTGCCGCGCTGCACCAGCGCCCGAACGGTGGCGCGCCCGATGGTGCCGGTGGCACCCAGCACCAACACGCGGCGCGCCTTGCCGGGCCTTGGCAGTACAGGCGCGCCGCGTCCGTCCATGGGCGACGGCGTCACGCCCGCCTCGGCATGCGCCAGGGCAGCATCAATCGCACCGGCAGGCTCGTCAAACGCGGCACGTTCAGGGTCTCGTGCACGGCAGTGACACGTTCGCCAAGCAGCCCGGCCTCGAGCACGGCGCGCGCGTAGAACGGTGTGTCCTCCAGGCTTCGGGTCTGGCGCGGCAGCACACCGGCATCGCTGCGCATGGTGCGCGAGAGGCCCCAGGCCGATCGGGGCAAGGCTTGCCGCCCCGGTGCCTCGAAAGCCCGGTGGCTGCCGTCCGGCGCAAAACGCTGGGCAATGACACGGTCAGCGCCACACTTCGGTCGAAGGTCATAGATCACTGCGGTGCTGCCGTCGGCCATCTGCGCGCGCGACCAATCCCATTCGCGGAAGGCCCGATCAATAGGTTCGCTGCCTTCGTTGCTGTCCATGTAGGCGTTACCGCTCCAGCGCATGGCCGGGTGCTGCAGGTCCACATCGACCCGGGCACATGGCGCGATAGGACCCCAGCGGTGCCGGCCGGCTGCGTCGAGCGCCGTGGTGAAGCTGCACAGGCCTGCGGTGTGCACGACGACGCGTCCGCGCACGCGGTGCGGCAGCGGCGCGCCGATCTCGTCGATGTCCACAGTAAGGGCCTGGCCCCCCCAGTTGATGCTGCTCGGGCCGATGCGAAACCGGTGCGCGCTGCGCTCGACCGATTGTCGGCCCCGTTCGGTCATGGTCCAGCGCTCGCCACCGGCGCCGTACAGTGCGATGTTGAGTGCACAGTGGTTTTCGGGGTCGCCTCGGCCATGTGCTCGCGCCCAGGCGTAGTAAGGCGAAAAAACGCTGCCGACAAAGGCGATGATCGTCAGGCCGTGCCGGCCGTCGTCGCTGAGGGCGTCGAGGTACCACCAAAGGTAGCCACCGTCTTCGACCGGCTGGTCGAATCGAGGTGAGCCATCAGTGTCTCGGCCGCCTGCCAGCCCGACAGTGCCGCCATCGGCACGCCCGGTCCCGGATGCACACTGCCGCCCGCCAGGTACAGGCCGGCCACCGGTGTCTTCGCGCCCGACCTCCGGAACACTGCCATCCAGCCCTGGCTGGCCGGTCCGTACAGCGCTCCGCCCGTGCCCGGGAACAGGCGGTTGAAATCCGTCGGTGTGGTGATCTGCACCTGGTGCGGTTGCGGGGCGAGCCGAAGCCCGCAGTGCTGCAGCAAGGCCAGGCTGCGGGTTTGGCATGAGGCGATCTCCGAATCATCCAGGGGGCTGTGGTCGCCATCGGCGGGGGCATTCACGAGGCACAGCAACCGCTCGGGCCCAGGGGCTGCGGTGGCCTTGTCGTCACGGTCCTGCGCGCAGACATAGACCGTGCCGCGGCGCGGCAGACGCCGCAGGCGGAAGACATCGTCGAACTCCGAGGCGTAGTCGTCGTCGAAAAAGACATTGTGGCGAACCAGCGGGAACCCTGTGGTCGGTGCGTGGACCGCCCAAGTCAGTGCCGACAACGAGCGCTGCGCCACCGGCACAGGCCGCGCCGCCTGCGCCACGCCATCACCGAGCAGGCCGCATGACAGCGCACCGGCATCGCCGTTAAAGACCACCGAATCGGCCTTGAGCACCTGGCCGTCGGCCAGCCGGACGCCGCTGACGCGGCCGCCATTGAGCTCAATGCGTTCGCAGCGCTGGTTGAATACCAGGCGTGCGCCGCGCCGTTGCGCCAACTCCGCCAGCGCACGGGCGAGTGCGTGCATGCCGCCACCCAGGCTCCAGACCCCGCACTGCTCGACGTGCGCCACCAACATCAAAGTGGCCGGTGCCACCCAGGGCGAGGTGCCGCAGTAGGTGGCGTAGCGGCCAAAGAGTTGCCGCAGGCGCGGGTCGTGGAAGTGATGGGCCAGCCGCCGCCACATCGACGCGAACGGCCCCAGTCGGGCCAGCGTCGCCAGGCCAGACGGACCGAGCCTGGGCACGATGCCCGCCAAACTCGGTCGTGACGCGCGGATATGGGCCGCTTCCAGGCTCTCGTAGACCCGGCGCGCCTCGGCGCAGAAGCGCAGGTAGCGGCGGGCCTCGTCCGGGCCCGCGAAGCGCGCGATGGCATCGGCTGACGCTTGCAGGTCGGCCAGCAGGTCGAGCCGGGCCTCGCTGCGACGCCAGGCATGGCGCGCCAGCACCGACAGCGGCTGCAGCACCAGCAGGCTCTCGACCGAACTGCCCGCTTGGGCCAGGATCTGGTCGAACACCCAGCGCATCGTGAACACCGTGGGGCCGGCGTCGATGCGGGCGCCATCGACCTCGATCTGGCGCATCTTGCCGCCGGGTTCGGCGGCCGCCTCGACCAAGGTGACATCGAGCCCGCGGCAGGCCAGCAGCAAGGCGCTGACGAGACCGCCGACGCCAGCGCCGATGACGACAACCCGGTGCTCGCTGCGCAACGGGTCAGACTCCGCCATGCGGCCGGCCCTTGAACTGACCTTCGAGACGGAGGACCTTGAAGCGCACGAACATCGACTCGCTGAAGTAGCCCTCGCGCCGCGCGGCCCGGATGGCATCCAGGTGCGGGCCCGCGCGGGCGTAGGCGTCCATATCGGCCTGGCAGTCCCAGACGCTGAAAGTGGCTTGGCGCAGCAGCGGCGCTTCACCCATGCCGGCAGCCAGGCGGCACCCGACCGCCTGCCCGAGCGCGTGTTCGGATGCCGGTGAGTGGCGCCAGAACTTCCAGGCCCGGCTCAAGCGGATGGAGGCCCTTGTCAGCGCCGCCACCGGAGCGGCACCAGCCAGATCGGATGCGGCGGTCGGGGCGATGCTGCTGCCGTCCCAACTGCCACGACTGGACGTGGCGCGCAATACCGCGATGCAACATTCGCGGGCGTGGGAGCGGTAGGCGGCCATCGTCGGTGACGTGGCCAAAAAGTCGTCTGCTGCAGGCTCGCCGTCGAAGACCGCCAACAGCGACTGTCTCGTCGCGCTGGGCCAGAGGCCGAATCCGCCACCCTCGCCGCTGCCCATGGCCTTGGCAAAGCGCAGGCCGCGCACATCGCGCAAGACCCGATGGCCGAAGACCACCCGGGACCAGCCCCACAGCAGGCTTCCCGGGGCCAGGTCGATGAGCACCACCACCACGACATCATCGGCGTGGGGAGAGCGTTCGCCCGAAGACCTGGTGTCCGGCATCAAGGCCGGCACGCTGTCCAGCTTGCCGCCCGCATTGACCGCCGCGCGCGCCAGGTTTGACTTCGGAAGCGGGGCGGGCCTGTTCATGGACTGACCATACTGCTTGGAACAGGCCCGGGCCGAACGCCGGGGCAAAAACTACTTCAAGGCCACCGGCTTTGCTGCAGCACTGGCAACGGCAACCGTTGCCGTGCCTCCGGCGGTCGCGGTCACCACGGTCGGTGCAGGCGTGCCCGCCGTGGCCGCAGAGGCCGGGGCCGCCGGGGCCGATGCAGCATCCGCAGCCGGCGAAGCCGTCTGCAGTTCAGGGTAGGCCTTGGCCATGGCGGCGCCATACAGCGGCTTCTGAACGCCTTGGTGGCAGGTCGCGCAGTTGACCTTGGCCACATCGCCGTGCACACCCTTGCGGTTGGCCGGGAAGGTGTCGGTCAAGGGCACCATGTAAGCGTTGTTCAAGTCGCGCGCCATGCGGATGCCGTACCAGGCCGTCACGCGTTGCGGCGGTGCGTTGGTCCATTCCTGCCAGTTACGCGTGTTGTGGCATGTGGTGCAATTCACGCCCAGACCCTGGGACATGTGAATCATCAGCGCGTAGGTGTGCTCGGCTTGTTTGGTGCTCTTGTTGTTGGCGGCTGCACCAGTGAACTTGAGGGCCTCGTTGCCGTTGACCCGGATCGGCTTGTCCTCGAGCAAGTAAGGTGTGAAAGGGTCATAGGGCAGCGAACTCAGCCCCACCGACTTGGACGGCTGGTTCTGCCCAGCCAGGTCGCCCATGACCGAGTTCTCGGTGTATTTGCGATCGGCTGGCTGGTACCAAACGTTGACAGGAATGTTGTTGCCGCGGTGGCAGGTGTAACAGGTGACACCGGTCGCTGCGACGTGCTTCTGCCAGTCCTGGTTGACGCGCTGCGTCATCTGGATCATTCGCCGCGCCACCACCTTGGTGTACTTGCTGTCGTCTGCAAAGTTGTTACCGACATGGCAATAGGTACAGCCCTCGTTGGGAGCCACCCACTGCGTGATGGCGGCCATGTGACGAGAGAACTGGGCAACGCTGAGGTGACCCAGGACTTTGACGTTCTGGTAAATCTGCGACGCCTTCGGGCCGTCGGCACTGGCCTCCTCGGCCGCAGCGGGCGCCTGGTTGGCCGCCAGTTTCACTGCCTCCAGACGCGGGTTGACATTCTGCTGCATGCCGGTGCCGCGATAGCCCAGTTGTTTGGTCTCGATCGGTGGCCGCTCGCCGCAGCCCGCCAATGCCGCCAGGGCCAGACTGATGGTCCAGACGTGCAAGGTGCGGAGGGTAAAGATCACCGGTCGGCTCATGGCTTGGCTCCCAACAGGGCAGGGTCGATGCTGACGGGGTACACCTGCGGGTAGGCCGGCACGACGTGGTGCTTCATGGACCACAGGTACCAGTTGTCGACCACCGGGCCCGTCAGCAGGATGCCGATGCCGCCCACCAGCGGGCACAACACGGCGAACCACCAGGCCCAGCGGTGGATCGACTCCATCGTGGCGTTGAAACCCATGGTCCAGCGCCAGAACAGCGCCGCACGTTCGCTGGCCGTGCCGCGGTCGACGATCTGTTCGATTTCGCGCTCACCGCCATAGCGTCCCACCGCCAAAATGGTGGCGCCGTGCATGGCGAACAGCAGGACCGAGCCGTACAGGAAAACGATGGACAGGGCGTGGAACGGGTTGTAGAACAGGTTGCCATGACGCAGCGAGAGGGCCGAGACCCAGTCCAGGTGCGGGAAAATGCCGAAGGGCACGGCCTCTGACCAGCTGCCCATCATGATGGGCCGGAAGAAGCCACACACCAGGTACAACCAGATGGCCGCCGCAAAGGCCCAGGCCACATGCGTTCCCAACCCCATCTGCCGAGCGCGGCGGTAGGTGCGCGCCCACCACAGCAGCAGCGACGTCGTCAACAGGAAGCCGACGATGAGCCACCACCCGCCCTGAGCCAGTGGCGGAAAACTCAGACCAAAGGCCGGCGGCGGCGGCTCCAGTGCCAGCCAGAAGAGCTGTCGGATCAGCTGCATCGGGCTCCAGTCCACCGAAGCCAACATGTTGAAGCCGATGATGTTGAAGGCGAGCGTGCCGAACACCAGCGACGCCACGCCGAGCCCACCCAAGTAGATCGGACCGATCTGCGCATTGCCGATACGGCCGAGCAAGTGCACTAGAAGCGGCTTGCCGGTGCGGCGCCAGTCGTCGCTGGGCAATGGCAGGCCGTCGTGTAGCGGGCCGACCGGCTGCACCGCGGTGAACAGGTTCTGGTTTTCCAACGAGAACAGAGGTTTGAATTGCGCCATGTTGTGTCTCCAGCGTTCGCTCTACATCCAAATCGGCAGGTTGAGCCACCAGCCCCACCATTCAGGCCATCCGCGAGTCCAGAACGGTCCGCTGATGACGATGCAGAGCGCGGCAAACCAGACCGCCGACAGCGCCAGAAACAGGCCTACACGGTGGATGCCCAGCGTGCCGACCGAGTAGCCGATGAAGTCGCGGAAGAAGGTGTCTTCGTGCTCCGGCGTCTTGACTGCCTCACCCGCTTTCGGGTTCGTCGACGACAGCACGAGGCCGCCGTGCAGCGACAGCGCCAGCACCGTGGCGAAGAACAGGCTCACGGCGATCATGTGCGCCGGGTTGTAGTGGAAGTGAAGGTACTGGTAGGCGACGTTGCTCACCCAATCCAGGTGGCTGTAGATGCCGTAGGGAAAAGCATGCCCCCAGGCGCCCAGCAGCACCGGGCGTATCACCTGCAAGGTGGCATAGGCCAGGATCGCGAAGGCGAAGGCAAAGGGAACGTGCAGCCCCATGCCCAGCTTGCGGCAGATCTCGACCTCGCGCAGGGCCCAGGACCCAAAGGCACCCAGGGCGCAAACGGTGATGATCTGCCACAGCCCGCCTTCCATCATCGGCGCGAGCTTCAGACCGTAGCTCAGGTCCGGTGGGGCGATGCTGATCTGCCACAGGTTCCAGGTCGGACCCATGGCTGCGCCCCACACGATCATGGCCGTGCCGACCAGCGAAAAGAACGCCGTGGTGACCCCGAAGAAGCCGACGTAGAACGGCCCAATCCAGAAGTCAAAAAGGTCGCCGCCGACAAGCGTGCCGCCGCGAACCCGATATTTTTTCTCGAAACTCAGCATGGCCATGTTGGCTCCTCGGGGCCGATGTCGCGGCCCGGGCTGTGTGTGTCTGCTTGCTGGCAGCAATGGTGCTGGAGATCGGCGGGCGAGGCTGACCCAGTGAAGGGTTCAGAGCTCGGCCCGCCGCAGCGGCCCGCAAGCCGCCTTTACTTGGCCGGTGGTAGCGCCGCGTTCTGTGCAGCCTTCGCGGCCTTGACCGTGTCGGGATGCCAGGTGTTGATGTTGTATCGATCGCCACTGATCTGGATCAGGTGGATGCTCGTCGAGACAAACGCAATCAAGAGCCCCGTGAGGATGATCGCTTTGCGCGGATCGACAATTCGCCAGTAACGCCACATGTTGGATTCCTTTCTTTAGACGATTTGGGAAATCACGGTATACGTCGCGGCCTGCACACCATCCCAAAGCGATGAAGTGCCTTCCGCACCGGGCAGCCAGGCACGCCAGTTCCACGTGAAGATCTGTGAAACCAGAGCGAGCAGCAGGAAGACGAAGAAAGTCGTGATGAAGACCGCGTGAAGACCCTTGAGAGGACTCTCGCCAGCCGGCATCAGACGCACTGCATGTTCGTGTGCCATTGCCACCTCCGTGATCAAAGTGTTGTCAGAACCAGGGACGCCAGACCCACACCAGGCTGTGGGCGACAAATGCTCCCACGGCCCACAGGAGATAACCCTGTATGTAGTACTTGTGGAACTCCTGGCACTCTTCGTCCGTCAACCCAGACGGATTCATTTTTTCAGCCATCTGATTAGCCTTTCCTGAACGGCCTTTCGGCCAAGACCCAAGCCGCAGCTGCGGCTTGAACACACCACAGCGGTAAAGCTGCTGCGGTAACCTGAGCCCGGTTTCCCGGACCCGTGCATCCGGGCGACCAGAGTCGGGGATAGCCGCAGGTCATGCGGTTTGCCCTTCCTTGGAACGCCCGAACAACTCTGCGAGCCGATCGGCTTGAACCCTTGATCGGCCACTGGCACGTGCGTCGGCCTCCGCGCTGTCGCGCATGCGCTTGGCGGCCGAGATCCTCACCAGCACGGGCTGAGATTCGATAAGTTCTTGCAACAGGTCCTGCGCGTCGTCGTCCCAGGGCACTGCCGCATCACGCTGGGCGCGGCTGGGCGTGGCTTCGATGCGGTCGAGCTCGGTCCCCAGAGGCAGGATGTGAAAGAGCGCATCGAACAGCGCGTTGCAGAACTCTTGGATCAGGTAGGTGGCGCCTGCATAACCCATGAAGGGCGTACCAGTGTGGCGCCGAATGATGGGCAGCGGAAACGAAGCCGGGATGAAAGTCGGACGCATCGGCGAGCCGCCGGCTCCAGCGCTGCTCTCTGCCAGGTAGATGCGCTCGTTGTAGCTGCCGTACATCACCAGTGGCGCCTTCTCGTGCACCAGTTTTCGAACCGCTTGGTTGTCTGTCTTTTCGCCCGGTTTGCGTGCCACCGCAAAGTTGCACGGCAGACCCATCTCGTCTTCGAAGAAGCTGCGAATGCCTCGGGTATAGGTCTCATTGGCAACGACGGCAAAACTCGCAGTGCCAAAGAAGTCTTGGGTGACTGAACGCCACAGGTCCCAGATCGGCTTGATCGTGGTGTGCTTCTCGCGCTCGATGAAGGGCTCGGGATCGACATGCAGTATCTCGCCCAGAGCACGCAGGAACTTCGTCGTGCTGTGCAGGCCAATCGGTGCTTGCAGATACGGCCGGTCAAGCGCTTCGCACAGCATGCGGCCGAACTCCCGGTACATGCAGATGTTCACGTCGGCTTCGACCAGCCGCGACACGTCCGCCAAGTGGCTGCCGAGTGGAAACACCATGTTCACTTCGGCGCCTATGCCTTGCACCAACCTGCGGATCTCGGCCAGGTCGCTGGGCATGTTGAAGGTGCCATAACACGGGCCGATGATGTTCACGCGAGGCTTCTCACCCAACGGGCGATCGGCAAAGGGCTTGCGTGCGGGCACCTTCTTCATGCCGTACTCGGACCACAGCCAGAACATCGCCCGGTTGGCGCACTGCCACTGGTCTTCGTCGATGGTGCGGGGCAGAAACCGCAGGATGTTGGTGCCTTCGGGAGTGACACCGCCGCCGATCATCTCGGCGATCGAGCCGGTGACCACCACCGATGGCAGGTCCGGGTCGAGCGCGGCGTGCGCGCGACGCATGCTGCCTTCAGTGCCTTCGCGGCCGAGTTGCTCCTCTGCCAGGCCAGTCACAACGATCGGCAGTTCGTGCGGCGGCAGGGCATCGGTGTAATGCAGCACGGATGTCACCGGCAGGTTCTCGCAACCGACCGGCCCGTCGATCACGACCTGCAGGCCCTTGATCGCGGTGAACACGTAGACGGCACCCCAGTAGCCGCCAGCACGGTCGTGGTCGAGAATCATCATGTCCCCATCGCCTCAGCCTTGCGGCGTGCGATGGCCTTGGCCAGCTGGCGGCGAGTCTCGGCCTTGAACTCGGGACGGTCTTGCGGCGTGTTCTCCCACACCCCCGTGGCATGGCCGGTCCCGGTGGTACCGAAAAAGTCTCGCATCTGCTCGAAGCGCAGCTTGTTGCCAATGGCTGCGTTGATCACCTGCGCCAAAGAGCCCGCGCCGGCCGGGCCCATCAAGGGGCGGGCGGAGATGAGGTTGGTGAAGTACAGCGCCGGAATCGACGCCTGTTTGGCGGCCTGAACGACCGGTGTGGTGCCGACAACCAGGTCGGGTTTGAACTCGTGCATCGCAGCCAAGTCTTGCTCCAGCGACGCGCGGTACTGCACGTTCACCCCATGCGATTCGAGCCAGTCGCAGTCGGCTGCACTCCACGCGGTGCGCGGGCAGGCGGTGCCGACATAACGCAGATCGGCGCCGCTTTCCACCAGCAGGCGGCCGACAAGCAATTCGGAGCCCTCGTAGCCACTCAGCGTGATGCGACCCTTGATCGGCATCTTTGCGAGTGCGCCCTTGATCATCGGCAGGAAGCGGTTCTTGGCCGCGTCGATCTTGTCCTGCGCGGTGTTGGTCGCGGCGCCAATGGCCTGGAGCCAGGCTGCCGTGCCTTCATACCCGACAGGCGCCGAGCCGACAATCGCCCGCCCTGAAGCTTCGAACTCGCGCACACTGGCGGTGTAAAACGGGTGAATGGCTGCGACGGCTGCGCAGTCCAACGCCGCATACAGCTCGCGCCATTCGCGGGTAGGCACCGCCGGACCGGCGGCCAGGCCAAGCGGCTCCAGCATCATGCCGATGACCACAGGGTCAGCGGGGAACATCTCGCCCAGCAGGGTGATCGTCGGCTTGGCCGACCGGCCGTTGCGCGGCGCCTGCACCGGGCCGGCGGTGGCCTCGTTGCGGGCGTACTTCAGCATGGCGCCGGCCAGCACATCTTTCGCCTCGGCATGGGTAGGCACGCCGAATCCTGGCACGTCGATGCCGATGATGCGCACGCCGTTGATAGCCTTGGGCAAGATTTGAAGCGGCACACCGCTGGCCGTCGGCACGCACAGATTGATGATGACGACGGTGTCGTACAGCGCCGGGTCGGCTTCTTTGTGGACCGCCTCGCGGATGTCCTCGAACAGCTTGCCCGTCACCAGCGACTCGCTGTTGAACGGTACATAGCCGACGCTGCGGCGGGCGCCGTAGAAGTGGGACGTGAAGGTCAGACCGTACACACAGCATGCCGAACCCGACAAGATGGTCGAGGTGCGCCGCATGCGCAGGCCGACACGCAGCGCGCCGAATGCCGGGCACATGCTCTGCGGTTGGTCGTGGGGGCCCTTCGGGTAGTCCTTGGCGTATTGCGCCAAGGTCTCGCTCTTGCCGGCGCTCTTGGCAGCGGCCAGCATCGTGTCCTTGCCCGAGTGGCAACCGTGGCCGTCGCTCTGCAGCGCAGCGGGCACGGGGACGATAGGGATCACGGGCGTGTTCATCGGGATTTGCTCAGGCCGCGTCGTAGACCACTTCGAGCGTTTCACGCTGGGTCTCGGTCTTGCCGCACATGTCGAACTGCGTGGCCGGC
The DNA here is from genome assembly GCA_038236495.1 of Burkholderiales bacterium. GTDB lineage: Bacteria > Pseudomonadota > Gammaproteobacteria > Burkholderiales > Burkholderiaceae_C > Pseudaquabacterium. The sequence continues at coordinate 26,522 of JBBRZR010000004.1, read as the reverse complement.
TCGAGCACGACGTTGCGCCCAACGACATCGGCTGAAAACAGGCCGAGCAATTGGTCTTGTGTCATCGGCTTGGGGCGCATCGGCTGCGATGTGCCGACGTTCTCGGCGAGCTCCGCAAACATCGGGCCCCAAACCGAACCGGGCCGGCCGATGATTTCGTAGCTGGCGCTCTTGCGGCGGATGTCGTCGTTGGCGGGAATGGTCGAGAGCACAGGTATGCCGACCTTCTCGGCGAAGGCCGCTGCCTCGCCCGTGCCGTCGTCGCGGTTGATCACCATGCCGGCGACACCGACGTTGCCACCGAGCTTGCGGAAATACTCCACCGCCGAGCAAACATTGTTGGCCACATAGAGCGACTGCAGGTCGTTGCTGGCCACGACGATGACCTTCTGGCACATGTCGCGCGCAATGGGCAGGCCGAAACCACCACAGACCACGTCGCCCAGAAAATCCAGCAAGACGTAGTCGAAACCCCATTCGTGGAAGCCCAGCTTCTCGAGCAATTCGAAGCCGTGGATGATGCCGCGCCCACCGCAGCCGCGACCGACCTCCGGGCCACCCAGCTCCATGGCGTAAACGCCGTCGCGCTTGAAGCAGACATCGCCAATGGCCACCGCTTCGCCGGCGAGCTTCTTCTTCGACGAGGTTTCGATGATCGTTGGGCATGCGCGACCACCGAACAGCAAGGAGGTCGTGTCGCTCTTCGGGTCACATCCAATCAGCAACACCTTTTTGCCTTGCTGCGCCATCATGTAGCTCAGGTTGGCCAGCGTGAAGCTCTTGCCAATGCCCCCCTTGCCGTAGATCGCGATGATCTGCGTCTCTTTGGTGACCGGACCGGTGGCGACTGCATCGGGCTCGATGGCGGCCTCGGTGCGCAGTTGCGCCATCTGCATGAATTGCACCGTTGCCACGGTGGGGGCCGTGCCGTTTGCACTCATGAGAGCGTTCTCCAGTCGAAAGTCATCTTCAGGTCGGCCGCATCACCAGATGCAGGCGGGTTTGTCATGGCGGCAAGAGCTGGCAGGTCGCGATGCTTTACCAAGCCCTCCGACCCACCAGGTGTCTCGAAATCGAGTTGACTCGGCACAAGCCGCTCGCGCTGTTCGAGCACGACCATCGGAGCGTTCATGCCTCGAATCGTGGCTGCGGGCGGCAGTCGGTCGGTACGGGTCACGGTCGTGTTCATGGTCTCGTTTCTCATCGGGCCCGGGCAGGTTCGCTTGCTTGCTCCGGGTACGTGTGGCGTTCAGTGAGTGTCATCTTAAGCAGACTTTTTAAAGTGTCAAGCGAGGTTTACGTCGGGTAGACCCTAGAGGTTGCCCGAAGATCTTTTGGCGACGATCACGCCGACCTGCAGCGGAACCGGAGTGGCCAACTCGCGCACCTGATCAAAGCCCGCCGCCTGCAGCAGAGCGGCCAGCTCTTTCGCTGTGCGAGCCCGTCCGCCACGCATGGCCAGCAGGTACATGCCGAAGTAAGCGTCTCCCATGCGGGGCGCGTCTCGTGCGCCTGCCATCGGCTCGGCCAGCAGCAGGGTGCCGCCCGCCGGCAGAGCGCGGTGCACCGCGCGCAAGATGGCCAGCGCACGTTCGTCACTGTGGTCGTAGATCACGCGCACCAGAGAAACGATGTCTGCCCCACTGGGCAGAGGGTCGCGAGAGAAGTCACCGCCGAACACCTGCGCTCGCTCGGCAAGGCCGTTGCTGGCGAAGGCTGCTGCGGCCTTGGCCACCACTGCCGGCAGGTCGAACAACATCAGCCGCAGCGCTGGCGTGTGCAAACCCGCTGCAATGAGGAAGCGTCCCTCGCCGCCGCCCACGTCCAGCAAGCAGCGGTGGCCTGCGAGAGGGTAGGTGTCGAGCACCTCTTGCGCCACCAGTGGCTGCGAGGCCGACATCAATGCGGAATATTCGCTGACTTCGCTGTCAGGCAACGCCCCAGGCGTATCGGCCGTGGCGTAGGCCCAATAGCGTGACAAGGCCGGTGCATGACCACTGCCCCGAAGCAAGGCGACGGGGTCCTGGAGGTCGGCGTACAGCACCGCGTGGTGTTCGACCATCGCAGTGACGGCCACGTTGCCCACCAGCGGCGCGCCCAGTGGACCCAGGCCGTAGCGGCCACCATCGCGTGCTTCGATCAGCTCCAACGCCACCGCAGCCGCCAACAGGCGCTCGGCGGCGTCGAGTGGCAAATCGAAGCGCCTGGCCAGCGCAGCACCGGTCTGCGGGCCCTCGGCCAGGATCTCGAAAGCGCGCAGGCGTACGCAGGCAAACAGCACTTGCGAGTAGACAAAGCCCGCCACCAGATCGAACAGCGCGCGCGCGCGGCGGCGGGCGATGAAGCGTGTCAACAGCGAGCGGGAGGCGCGGCGTCTGAACTCGGGGTCTGTGAGCCGGCTGTCGCGCCAAGCGCACCAGCGCTGGCGCCAGCGCGTGCGCCATCCAGGAACCGGCGCGTCAGCATTCAACAGCGGGGCAGCCTTCGGCAAGTCGGTGCAGGTCATGGAGGGCTAAGCCGCAAGAGCGAGTTCGCGCACGCTGTGCTGCGGTACCAGCCGATCTGATTCCGCGCGCACCAGAGCCCGCAGGACCTGGGTTCCGTCGCAGGCCGGGATGGCGTCGATGGCACGCGCCACCAGGCGGTCGAAGTAATGGATCGCGCCGCCCAGGCCCAGCTCCGACGCCGAACTGGGCCGCTGGAGGTCGCGGTCACGGCCGGCCGGCTTGCCAAGTGCCTGGCTGGTAGCGACCACATCGCGAACATCGTCGGCGACCTGATAGGCCTCGCCCAGCGCCAAACCGAAGGCACGCCAGGCGGCCGGATCGGCGCCGGCCGCCAGCGCTCCGCCTTCGGTGCAGGCCGCGAACAGCGAACCGGTTTTGGCCTGGTGGTAGGCCGCAAGCGTGACGCGCGTTTCGCACTCCCAGGCCTGCCCAGCGACTATGCCGTTGGGTGTGCCTACAGACCGCGCGATGTTCAACAGCAAGGGCCCGAGCAGCTGCGGGTTGTGCGCCGCCGCCGCTGCCACGGCCTGAAAGGCCAGCACGATGAGCGCGTCGCCGCTGAGCACAGCGATGCGCTCGCCAAAGGCGGCATGGACCGAGGGCACACCGCGCCGCGTGGCAGCGGCGTCGAAGCAGGGCAGGTCATCGTGCACCAGTGATGCGCAGTGCAACAACTCGATGGCGGACGCCGCGGCGACGGCCAGCCCGGGGTGAGGGTCGCCGCAGGCCCGCGCCACGGCCAGGCACAGTTGTGGTCGGATGCGTGCGCCCCCGGGAAACACGGCATGGCGAATGGCCGCGGCCAGGATCGGCGGCCCTCCGCTGGACTCTCCAAGGGCCAGTGCGTCCCGCAAGCCAGCCTCGATACGCTTGGCCGCCACGGCAGCCCAGGACACCAGTGCAGTCGAAGCGGGGTCCAGTCCTTGTTCCCGATGTAAATTAGGCATGTCACTCCGTATTGTCAAATTTAAAGTACACGAACAGGATAGGTCTGTGTGCACTTTGCGTCAATGCGGTCTTGCCGGGCCGGTTGCCTGCCCCCAATGAGCCTGTTCACCGTCAGCCTGAATCACCACAGCGCGCCGGTGAACCTGCGCAGTCGGTTCGCGTTCTCACAGCGCCGACTGCCCGCGGCACTGCACTCGCTGCAAGCTTGGCTGGGCCGTTGCCCGCCTGAAGTGACGCAACTGTCGACATGCAACCGCACCGAGCTTTACGTGGCGTCCAGTGCTGGTGCTGCCGGAGCTCAGGCGGCACTTTTGCAACCCACCACCGATTGGCTGGCCGCGCAGGGCGGGCCGGGCGCTTCGGACCTGATGCGGCACGCGCAGGTGACACGGCACTGCGACGCCGCCCGGCATGTGCTGCGTGTCGGAGCGGGCGAGATGATCGAGTTGGCTGCTTCGCACTTCGCCGCCCGCAAGCCGCAGTCGATGGCGGTGGCAAATCGCAGCGCGGGAGGCGGGCTGTCGCAGCCCGCCGCCTGGGCACGGAAACGTTTGAGCCTGGCGGCCCTGTCACGGCGATTGCACGGGTTCGACACCGTCGTGTGTGGCAAGCCGAATACGCGTTGCCCATGTTCGTCATGAGCACCCCCAAGGCCGGGCTGCACCCAGGCCCGGCCCCCGCGGGGATCAAGAAAAGTGGCCAAGCAGCATTTTCTTGAGCGCACCCCAAGACAGCAGAAGCCGCCCGCGCACGGCGGGGGTCAGACAAGGTGGCCCAGCAATATTTGCGCGTGCGCAACCCTGGTTGGCGGCAGAAGCGCGGCACCTGGGGATCATGGCGCTGCACGGAGCCCAACCAGGCCCTCGGGAATCAGGCATGCGCTTCAAATAGCGATCAAAGCCCGCTTTCAGTCGAGGCCGACGAGTTGCTCGCTCAAGTCCCAAAGGCTGCTGGCACGCGCCACGTCGTTGGCCTTGGCAGACAGCGGCTGCGAAAAGGCCTGGCGCCCCGCTTGCTGGCGGTTGCCCCAACTCCAGTGCACGCCGGATTGCGCAAAAGCATCGTCGGCTACGACCTCCGCGACGCGCTTGCCCGCCAGCGCCTGAGTCACGTAGCCCTTGATGATGGTCTTCTGGAACCACGGCAAGATTCGCCGGAAAGCCGCTGGTGTATGGCGGAAGAGTGCCGTGTCAGCCACGCAGCCCGGATACACGGTGCTGAAGACGACACCGGTTTCGGCATGGTAGCGGCGGTGCAATTCACGGCTGACGATCATGTTGCACAGCTTGCTGTCCTTGTAGGCCTTGCCGGCCTTGAAGGGCTTGCCGTCGATCATGGCCAGCGGCGCCTGAAAACCTGCGGCCAAACCCTGCAATTCGCCAAGGTCGGCCGGGGCCGGAATGGGCACCTTGCCGCCGAACTCCTCGGAGTTGGCGGTGACGGTGCCCAGCGTCACCAAACTCGCCTTGGCGTCGTGGCGCAGGTCGTCGAGCAGCAAACGGCTAAGCAGGAAGTGGCCCAGGTGATGGGTTGCCACGCTGATCTGATAGCCCTCGGGCGAGCGCTGCGGTGCCTCGAGCCGCGGCAGGTAAACGGCGGCATTGTTGTCCAAGGCCCGCAACGGCCGGTGCAGGCTTCGGAAGTCACCGACGAAAGTGCGCACACTGCGTTGTGAGCCCAGGTCTATTTTGAGCAGCGCGTAACGCTCCGCCGCGATGCCCAGCGACTTTGCGGCCTCAGCCGCCTTGACGAGGTCGCGGCAGGCCATGACGACGAACCAGCCGCGCTCCGCCATGGCCTGGGCGGCGCAGAGACCAATACCAGAAGAAGCGCCGGTGATGATGACCGTGGGGACGGGGCAACTGTCATGCGCGGCGATGGCAGCCTGGGCTCGGCGACGGCGGGAAAAACTGCGTTGCCACTGGACGCTGATTGCTTGCGCTCAAGCGCGCAACGCTGCAAACGCGCGGATGTGTTCGAAGAGCGTGGTCGCCCTCGCGGTGGCGACCTCCACCTCACGCAGCAGCGGGCCCACCGAGGTCACGGCGCCCCCGTCAGAGATGTCCATCGCCGCCAGACTGGCATTGGCGATGATGGCGCCGATCAATTCGCCACCCTCACGGGTCGTCAGGCCCAGACTCACCCGGGACAATGACGCCTCCAGCTGGGTTCGAGCTTGCTGTGCCAGCTTGAGGTGGGTGAGGTCGCCGAAGATGAAGATGAAGCCCAACAGCGAGCCGTCGCGTGCCGGCACGGGCTCGGCGCGCAGCGAGACCGGCAGTGGCGCACCGCCCCGCATGGACAGCGCCAGTTCGCCCCGCCACGGCCGTTGTTCGGCGCGAACGTGGCCGATCATCTGGCGGGCCGCGCTCGTCGAATCGAATAGCGCCACCATGCCGTCCAGCGAGCTGCACTCACTGCGCGCGCGCCCGGCCAGCGCCAGGAAAGCATCATTGGCAAACAAGGCCGCTCCGTTGGCGGGCGCGACGATCACGGCCTCTTTGGAGGCGGCCACCGTGGCCCGCACATGGGCAAGCTGGTGTTCGGCGATGAGCAGCCGCACGGCATGAACCTGAACGATGATGTCGATCAGTGCCTCGCCGAACGCCTCAGCCAGTTCGATCTCGGTCTGTGTCCAAGGTACCGCCGTGCCGCGCACGATCTCCGACCAGGCGGCAAAGGACCGCCGCGGTGACAGTTTCAGTGGGTCGTTGTCGATGATGGGCTTGTTCGGATCGCCGGCCCAGGTGTAGCTTTGCAGCTGTTCCTTGCGCAGCCAAATCAGAAAGTCGGGCTGCACGGACGAAAGCCTTACGGCCAGCACGCCGCTGGCAGTGGGTGTCAGGCGCGCCAGCACCGGGTTGTCGAGCGCAATCGCAGCCGTGCACCAGGCACCGGCTTCTGATTTGCCAGCGATCCAGGCCGCGAGCTCGCGCAACTCGGCAGTCGAAGGCACTTCACCGCAGGTCAGGATCTCGCCTTCGTGAAAGAGCACTGCACCCGTGGCATCGAGCGGCTGCAGCAGCGTGCGTTGATTGCGAAACAGTGCCAGACGCCAATCGCCTTCGTTGGACGTGGCCTCGACCAGCCGCTGCTCCAGGCGCCTGACCTGGATCGCCATCTGTGCCCGAGCGTAGTTCTCGATGGCGGCGATACGGGTGGAGATCACTTCGCCCAGCAATTCGCAGGCCGCACGCACCGCAAAGCGCAGATTGCGCGGCGAGTAGTGGTGGCAGGCGATCAGGCCCCAGAGCTTGCCCTCGCGTACCAGCGAAATCACGAGGGTCGCCGTGACGCCCATGTTTTGCAAGTACTGCAAATGCAGCGGGGACATGCTGCGCAGGTAGCACAGGGACATGTCGAGTTCGCCTTGCGTGTCATCCGAGCCGCCGGGCAGCAAGTGGGGAACGAGGGCAGACGGCTCATAGTGCGCATCCCTGAGCACCCGGACGCGTGTGCGCAGGTACAACTCGCGGGCGCGTTGCGGGATGTCGGTGGCCGGGTAGCGGTGACCCAGCAAGGGTTCGAGCCGCGGGTCGCGCGCCTCGGCAATGATCCTGCCGTGGCCATCGGGATCAAAACGGTAGACCATGACCCGGTCGTAGCCGACGAGGTCGCGCACGCACCTCACGGTGACGTCGGCGAGCGTGCCAATGGACGAGGTTTCGCTGGCGCACCTGACCGCGTCACGCAGCATTTCCATCAAAATGGCACGGTCGACATCGACGGTCTGCGCACCGTCCGGCGCGGGATTCACGGGTTCCAGTTCAAGCACCAGCGTGTCCGGGCCGGCGCGGTGCACGGTGCCCTCGAAAAACGCGTCTCCTGCCGCAGTCTTGACACTGCAAGCAAAGGGCTGTGGCTGGGTCTCACGGCTTGCGGCCAGGATCTGGCGCATACGGGCCTCGACGTCGCTGCCCAGATCGCGCAGGTTGGACAGCAACAGCGACTCCAGCGGCCGACCCAGCAATTGCCCTGCCGTGCCACTGGCCTGGATGATCCGAAGGCCCGGCTCGCGCAGGACCAGCAACAAACCGTGCGGCTGGATCGACCCTGCAAGGTGGATCTGCTCGCGCTCACAATTGGTCAGGTCTGCCTGACCAAACGCAGGACTGCTCGACACGGCGGTGCCTAATCCGGCTTCGCCGAATGCTCGATAGCGGTACGCTGCCTGCGTGCCTGCCATTGCAGCAGGTCATCGACCGCAATGCCCAGCATGGCCGCCGCGGATGTGGTGTCCCCTCGGGCCCGGGCCAAAGCGCTGCCCATGAAGTGGTCTTCGAGCAGCCGTTTGGAATTGGCCATCAATTCAGCCAAGTCCACTTGCCCGATGCGTTCATCGAGCATCGCCAGAGACAGTGCCAGGTCGGCGCCTGGCTTGGGCCTGGCAGTGCAGCGCTGAATCGTGAAACCCACACACTCTTGCTCGCCATCGACCAGCAGGGCTGCTGTGACGTCGATATCGACACCCCCGCCAGCGCCCTGGCGCAGGCGTGAGCGCACCAGGTGTGCGATGCCATGCCCTTGCGCGCCGGCAAGCAGTGCGGCCACGTCCGTATCGACCCGGCCGATCCACGAGGAGATCAAGTGGCCACGCAAGTCGTCTTCGTTGCTGGCATTGACGAGCGCCGCGAAGGCCGGGTTGGCGACCAGGATGCGCCCGTTCGAATCCGTGACGACCACGCCATCGTGCGTGTTGTCTACCCGCAGCGGGAACGTCTTGTTCGAATCGGATCCGGCGGTCTGCGGCGCCGCCGCCGAGCGCAATCTGAGCAACAGGCGCAGGCCGTCCTCAGCACGAAACGGTGTTGCGGACACTGCAACAGCGACCAAGGTGTTGCCCGGGCGAAGAAGAACCTCCAACGACCGCCCGCTGGCACGGGCGTTGTGCAGCATCTCACGGGCAGCACCGCGCGAAGCGTGTTCGAACAAGTCCGCTGTCTCCCGCCCGGCTAGCGCGGCGCCGAGCAGTTTGGCGGCGGCGTGATTGCCTTCAATGACACGCAGTGAGGCTGCGTCTACCGTCAGCACGGCATCGGTCGCCACCTGAAACAGCAGCCGGTAGCGAGACTCGGCCTGGCGCGCCCGCCAGTAGCCGCGTTCGAGCTCCTGCTGGGCATCGACAAACCGCTGCTGTATCGCCGAGACCGCACGCAGATCGCGTCCCACGGCCAACACCGGCCCGCCCACACCCAGGCGCAGGGCGGAAAACGCGATCGGGACATCACCTTCGCCGGTGCCCAGGAGGTTGACTTCGCGCCTGCGCGCAACGCCGCTGGACTTGATGTCGGTGAGCATCGATTCGATCTTGTGGCGGGTTTCGCCAGTAACCGTGTCGATCCATGGCCGGCCCACCCAGCGTGCGGCCTGCGCGTCGATCGGTTTGCTGGCGCCTTGGGAGACACTCTGGATCCTGCCGTCTTCGTCGATCACCAGGACAATGTCGCTGGCCAGCGATACGAAGGCATCTGCCAGCTCGGTAGCGCAGCCGGAGAAGGCGCCAAATTTTTCAAGCTCCGATGATTGGCGTGTCACGGTGACGTCCTTGGAGAGGGTTGGCGAATCCCTTATTCAAGCCCATCCACCGGGTTTGTGGAAGAGGGGGTTTCCAGGACTGCGGACGATCCGCATCAAGAGACAACCAGCCCCGTACAAGCACCGTAGAAGTCAGGCGACAAATCGCCACAGTAGTGAACGTCGCAGCGCCTGGCGTGATGGCCCGGCGCCTTCAAGCCCAAGCAAAGCCGCTTGGGTATTCAAGCGGCGGCCCCGCTGGTCGCCCTCAAGGCAAAGGCACTGATCATCATGCCGGCAACGAACAGTGGCACGCCGAAGCCGCTGTAAAAGATGGCCTGCCGCACCGGATCCTTGAGGAAGCGCGCCATCAGGACGCCCTGAAAGAGCAACAATATTCCGATGCCGGCGGCATGCAGGGGTGCGCCCCAAGACAGCAGCAGCCCGATCACGACAAGTTGCGGGGCCACCATCACCAGACAGGCGGCCCGCGCTGCGCCGTCGATGCCCAGGCGCACCGGCAAGGAGCCGATCCCCATCTGGCGATCACCCTTGACCGACTTGAAGTCGTTCAAAGTCATGATGCCGTGAGCGCCGGCACTGTAGAGCGCTGCCAACGCGAGAGACCGTCCGCCCGGCATCGTGCCGAATGCCATCACGGCCGCGCCCGTCGTCCAGGCCAGGCCCTCGTAACACAACCCACAGGCGGCATTGCCCCACCAGCCATTGCGCTTCAAGCGGACCGGTGGGGCGCTGTAGGCCCAGGCCAGCAACAGCCCGAAGACAGCGGCACCAAATCCCCAGGGTCCAAGCGCGAGCGCGACCAGCAACGACAGCGCGGTCCAGCCGATGGCCACATACAAGCCCCAGCGTCCCGGCATGCGCCCAGAGGGGATGGGACGGTTCGGTTCGTTGATGGCGTCGACATGGCGGTCGAACCAGTCGTTCACCGCCTGGCTGGTGGCACAGACCAGAGGCCCGGCAAGCAAGACGCCGATCAGGATCAGTACCCAACGCTGCGCCAGCGGCTCACCCGAGGCGACGACGCCGCAGGCAAAGGCCCACATCGGTGGAAACCAGGTGATCGGTTTGAGAAGCTCGGCGACAGCCGATGGCGCCGGGTAGGTCATGGTTCAATAATGAATGGGACACAATGAAACGTCAACTACCATTTACACGGGGTCGCGCCGAATCAGACTTTCTGATCGAGTCGCCTGGGGCGCCGGCAGCACCCGCCTTGCGATGGGTCAGGCCTCGTCCTCGTCTTCGCCGGCGTTCGCTGAAACCATGCCGTGGCGGCGCAGCTTGACGTACAGGCTCTGCCGCGAGAGCCCGAGCAGCAGGGCTGCTGAAGCCCGGTTGTCACCGGTCATGTCCAGCGCCGTCTGTATGCACAGCTGCTCGATGAGGTCGGTGGTCTCGGTGATGATCGCCTTCAGCGGCGTTCGCCCCACGAGTTCGGCCAGTTCGGCTGCCGAGCGCGACATGGTCGTGGACGCAGACTTGGACTCCGGTTTGAGACGACGTTCGATATCCCGCACGGCAAACGCCAGCACGGGTTCTTCGCTCAGGGCCAGCACCGTAGCCGCGATCTCGACCTCGGTGCGGCCACCATAGTCACCACGTACCGTGGTGACGAACAAGCCGACACTGCCACGCTGGCGCAAGGTGGCGATCAAAACGCCGAGTTCCACCCCTGAGCGGCCAACCCATCGATCCAGCGGCTGCCCGCGAATCTGCTCCTCAGCGCTGAGCTGGACCAGTGTGACAAAGGCGCGATTGGCAGACAGCACGCGCCCGGCTTCATTGCAAAAGACAAGACCATCGGGCGAGTCGCGCAGGTAGGCCCGCAACATCGGATCAGCAACAGTGTCACCGGCACCGTCCAAGGGCTGGTCCGCGCTTCGGCGAGAGCCCCGCGCCAGTAACTCGGCCCGAACCGGCGCCAGCCGCACGAGCACAAACGCTGCATCGTCTTGCCGAAAGACCGATGCCGATACCGACACATCGGGGCCGCCGTTGACCAGTTGGGCGCGCAACGGGTCCTGGCGCCCGACCGTCCGCGCCGCGGCCACGAGGTTCTGCAGGCGTTCGGCGTGGATCGACTCGAAAACCGAAGCCAAGGCGGCGCCGACGAGGCGCGTACGGCGTGCGCCGCACAGCGCGCGCGCCGCCGGGTTGGCTTCGATCACCTTTTGCGTCGAGCCATCAACGATCAAAACGGCTTCCGACGTGGTTTCATAGAGATGGCGATAGCGCGTTTCGGCTTCTCGGTAGCGCCAGTAGTCACGCTCCATTGCCTGTTGGGATTCGATCAGCCGCCGTTGCAGCGCCACGCTGTCGCGCAGATCGCGCCCGAAAGCGACGATGCGGCCTCTGGCGGGGTTGCTGGCGTCGCTGACAACGCGCAGCGCCGAATACAGCAGCGGCAGGTCGTCGCCATCCTTGACCGGATGGTTGACCTGCCGCCAGCGCCCTGCGGCGTCGGCAGCAGCCTGCGCGTCGCGCAGCAAAGCCTCGACTTTTTGGCGACTCTCAGCCGTCACCGTCTGCACCCACGGACGACCGAGCCACTCGCGCGCACCGCGCGCGGCCAAGTCATTGGCTTGGGCGACGACTTCGATGATCGTGCCGGCGTCATCGAGCACGAGGGCAATGTCGCTGGAGGCTTCCACCAACCGCGATACCGCGCCGGCATCAAGTTTGCCGATCTGGTTCTTCGCGTCTTTCGTGCTCCGTGCCATGGTGTGCGCTCGTATATCTAGGGTTTACGCTCCCCATTGTCAACTGAAAACGCACACTGCGACTGCGACTTCAGGCCTGTTTGCTTATTGTTAGAAGCATGCGGGCGGCCACGCGCGGTGCCTCCTTGGCATCGTTGGCGGTGCCGTCGGCGCCAACCTGGGTCACGAAAGTTGGATTGAGCGCGAACAAAGGGCCGCCGACCAAAACGACCACGTCGGGGTTGCGAGAGGTCGCGCGCACGACACCGATTCGTTCGCGCAACCATTCCAGCCTTTTCTCGTAGCCGATCGAGAAGCCCACCACGTCGAACCACTCCTTGCGCACCCGCGCCGCAGGGTCTTCAGCGGAGCCACCAGCGGCAACAGCAACGTCCCAGCCTTCACGCCGGAAAAACTCGGCGACCATAGATAGCCCAAGGCTGTGCTGCTCATCGGCGGGTTGGGCAAACAGCGCACGTCGGCCGTTTGCCGGATGCTCGACTTCAGCGCCGAAGGCCGGACTCAGTTCACGAAGCAGCCGCTGCATCCGGCCCAACCCAACCGTGACAGCCGCGAAGTCGCAGAGATCGTCGTCCCACATTTCACCGAGCTGCCGAGCTGCCGGCGCAAACAGGTCGAGACAGAGCGCCTCAACCGTGAGTCCTGCCTGGCGGTGACCCGCAACAGCCGTCTGGATTCCGGACTCGCTGTCACCAATGATCAGCTGAACGAATCTTGCAACCCCGTCGGCAGGCAGCACCGGCAAGACCGAAGGCGCATGCACTGTTGTCGTCGGAGGCCGATGAGCCTGCACCAATCGGGGGATGACATCCACTTCGATGGCGCGGGCGAGTCGGGCGATGTGCTCTTTAGCGGCGTTGTTGTTCGACACCAGGCTGGACCACACCTTTGTGCCCACTTGCCGCTGATCGCGCCTGCCGTCATCGAGGTCCGGGGCCGCCGCAACACTGCGCGCTTCAAATTGCATGGATGTCTCCTGTGGCCGCTTGCGTTGTGGTGTCCATGCGCCTCCTCCGAGTCCGCGCGGTATCCGTGGCATTTACTGCGTCGCATGGGCGGTCTGCCAAGGCGCATGCCCGGCGACTTAGCTGGTCTCACTCGGATGCTTCGAAAGAACTTACACCGCCAGCCCGACGCTTTGCATTTTTACCTCGGCCGGCGGGCGGCGTCAAAAGGCAAGGCGTCGGTGTTTCCACTCATGGCGAAGAACCGAAGCGTGGCAATGACAGGCTTCTCAGCTGTACCGCGCGGCAAGGCTGGCGACATAAAACCGTCATCGACCGGAATCCCCGAGTGTCAATCACGACATACGTCAATCTCGATTGACACACGCGATCCGACGCTCTAATCTTGGCGTCATGAATCGCTTGCAAGAACAACGGCGTTTGGGTGAACCCAACCCAAGCATGAAGACCGCGCCCAGTCGGGCGCCGCTGTACACGCCGCTCGAGCGCAAACGCCGTGACGCCACCGTGTGGACGCTGGTGCAAGGCATCCTCGCGCCAGTCCAGTTTCTCGTCTTCCTGGTGAGCTTGGCACTGGTGCTGCGGTGGCTCTGGACCGGCCAGGGGTACATGGAGGCAAACGCCTCGGTGGTGTTGAAGACGGTTGTCCTTTACACGATCATGGTTACCGGTTCGATTTGGGAGAAGGTTGTCTTCGGGCGGTGGCTCTTCGCCCCGGCTTTCTTTTGGGAAGACGTGTTCAGTATGTTGGTGCTGGCACTTCACACGGCCTATCTGGCGGCCTTGGCAACCGGGTCGCTGGACGCCCGCGGCCTGATGCTCCTGGCTCTGGCCGCCTATGCCAGCTATGTGATCAACGCCGCGCAGTTCATCCTGAAGTTGCGGGCTGCGCGCCTGGGCGCCGCAGCGCCCGCGACCCCTACCGCAGGGGTGCACGCAGTATGAGCGCGGTCATCGCGCTGGTTGCCGCTGATGCGGGCGGGTGCGCCGATGCGCCGATCCTGCGCGAGCGCGGCCAGCGTGAAGTGTTCTGCGGACTCACCGGCATCGTCTGGCTGCACCGCAAGATTCAGGACGCTTTTTTCCTCGTCGTCGGTTCGCGTACCTGCGCACACCTGATCCAGTCGGCGGCTGGTGTGATGATCTTCGCCGAGCCCCGCTTTGCCACGGCCATCCTCGACGAGCGTGATCTCGCGGGCTTGGTCGATGCCAATGAAGAACTGGATCGGGTGGTTCAACGCCTGTTGGAGCGCCGGCCAGACATCAAGACGCTTTTTCTGGTGGGCTCCTGCCCTTCGGAGGTCATCAAGCTCGACTTGTCGCGTGCCGCGCAGCGCCTGTCGCAGCGGTTCATGCCCTCGGTGCGGGTACTGAACTATTCGGGCAGTGGCATCGAGACCACTTTCACGCAAGGCGAAGATGCCTGCCTGGCGGCGCTGGTGCCGGTGTTGCCAAGTAGCGCGGCTGCCCAACTCATGGTGGTCGGTGCGCTGCCGGACGTGGTGGAAGACCAACTGGGCCGCCTGCTTGCCCAGATCGGCATACCCCAGGTGGGTTTTCTGCCCGCCCGCCACAGCCACGACATGCCCGCCGTGGGTGCCAACACCCGGTACCTGCTGGCCCAGCCCTTTCTGGCCGACACCGCCCGGGCCATCGAGGCGCGCGGCGCTACCCGCATTGCCGCGCCGTTCCCGATCGGTGTTGAAGGCACGACAGCCTGGCTCGAAGCGGCAGCCGAAGCCTTCGGCATCACGGCGGCCAAGGTGGCTGAAGTCACTGCGCCGGCACGTCAGCGGGCGCAGTCTGCTCTGGCGCGTCAGCGTGCGGCGCTGGCCGGACGCAGCGTGTTCTTCTTTCCGGACTCGCAACTCGAAATTCCCATTGCACGCTTCTTGGCGCGTGAACTCGGCATGTGCCTGACCGAGGTCGGCACACCCTACCTGCACCGCGAGCACATGGCGCAAGAGTTGGCCTGGCTGCCGGTCGAAGCGCGGTTGAGCGAGGGCCAGCATGTGGAGAACCAGCTCGACCGCTGCCGTGCCTTGAGGCCCGATATCACGGTCTGCGGACTGGGCCTGGCCAACCCTTTGGAGGCCGAAGGACTGACCACCAAGTGGGCTATCGAGTTGGTGTTCACCCCCATTCACGGCTACGAACAGGCCGCCGACCTGGCCGAGCTGTTCGCCCGCCCACTGCGCCGCGCGGCGCTTCTGGCGGCCTGACCATGCAGTTGACGCTCTGGACCTATGAAGGCCCACCGCATGTGGGGGCCATGCGTGTGGCCACGGCGATGCAGGACGTTCACTACGTGCTGCACGCACCGCAAGGCGACACCTACGCCGATCTGCTGTTCACGATGATCGAGCGGCGCAGCAAGCGCCCGCCAGTGACCTACACCACCTTCCAGGCACGCGACCTGGGAGGCGATACGGCAGAGCTCTTCAAGACCGCCGCGCGCGAAGCCTATGAGCGCTTCAAGCCCAAGGCCCTGCTGGTGGGTGCCTCCTGCACGGCCGAGCTTATCCAGGACGACCCGGGCGGCTTGGCGCTGGCACTGAACCTGCCGGTGCCCGTGGTGCCGCTGGACTTGCCGGCTTACCAGCGCAAGGAAAACTGGGGCGCGGCCGAAACCTTTTACCAGCTCGTGCGCACCTTGGCACCCAGGACCGGCGCGCCGCGCGCTGATCGGCAGCCGGGCCAACGCCCACGCTGCAACTTGCTCGGCCCCACGGCGCTGGGCTTTCGCCACCGGGATGACGTGACCGAGATCACGCAGCTGTTGCACAAGCTGGGTGTCGATGTGCACGTCACTGCACCGCTAGATGCCACAGTGGCCGATATCGCCCGTCTGCCAGAAGCCGATTTCAACGTCGTGCTCTACCCCGAAGTTGCTTCCGTGGCCGCATCCTGGCTGGCGCGCGAGCACGGCATGCCCATGGTCAAGACGGTGCCCCTGGGCATGGGCGCCACGCGCGAGTTCATCCTCGAAGTCGCCGCACTGGCTGGTCTCGATGCCGCAGCGGTGCTGAACGATGCCAGCGCACGCGCGCCCTGGTACGCGCGCTCGGTGGACTCGACCTATCTCACCGGCAAGCGCGTCTTCGTCTTCGGTGATGCCACGCACGCAGTGGCGGCCGCCCGCATCGCTGCCAAAGAGCTGGGCTTCGAGGTCGTCGGCCTGGGCACCTACAGCCGCGAGTTCGCACGTGAAGTGCGCGAGGCGGCCAAGCTGTACGGCGTCGAGGCACTGATCACCGACGACTACCTC
This sequence comes from Burkholderiales bacterium, assembly GCA_038236495.1. Classification (GTDB taxonomy): domain Bacteria; phylum Pseudomonadota; class Gammaproteobacteria; order Burkholderiales; family Burkholderiaceae_C; genus Pseudaquabacterium. The sequence continues at coordinate 10,576 of JBBRZR010000004.1, read as the reverse complement.
GAAGTCGAAGCGCGCATCGCCGAGCTCAACGTCGAGCTGGTGCTGGGCACGCAGATGGAGCGGCATATCGCCAAGCGCCTGAAGCTGCCGTGTGCGGTCATCAGCGCGCCGGTGCATGTGCAGGACTTCCCGGCGCGCTACTCGCCGCAGATGGGCTTCGAAGGTGCCAACGTGCTCTTCGACAGCTGGGTACACCCGCTGATGATGGGCCTGGAAGAGCACCTGCTGACCATGTTCCGCGACGACTTCGAGTTCAATGAAAGTGCAGCCGCCTCGCACCTGTCACACGCCGGCGCCCCCGCCGCCGCGCCCCTGCGGCTGGCAACGGCATCCGAGGCCGAGGTCTCAGCCCACAGCCCGGTCGAATCAAGCGCGGCACTGCCGCAGCCGGCCACCGGCGCAGCCTGGGCCGCGGATGCGCAGAAAGAGCTGCAGAAGATCCCGTTCTTCGTGCGCGGTAAGGCACGACGCAACACCGAACGCTTTGCCGCTGACCGCGGACTGGCGCATATCACCGTGGAGACGCTCTATGACGCCAAGGCGCACTTCGGACGCTGACGCGCTGCCGCCTCAGGCCCACACGCCGCTGCGGGTGGTGCTGGTCACGATGGACACGCACCTGGCCAGTGCCACCGAGCGCGCGCGCCGGACCTTGGCCCAAGAACTGCCCGGTCTGGCGATCAGCCTGCACGCGGCTTCAGAGTACGCCGGCAACGACGCCGCACTGGCACGCTGCCGCGCCGACATCGCCCAGGCCGATGTGATCGTTGCCGGCATGCTGTTCCTGGAAGACCACTTCCTGCCCATCCTGCCCGACCTGCAAGCGCGCCGCGAGCACTGCGACGCCATGATCTGCATGGTTTCCGCGACCGAAGTCGTCAAGCTGACCCGTCTGGGCAAGTTCGACATGAGCAAGCCGGCCAGCGGCCCGATGGCGCTGCTCAAGAAGCTGCGTGGCGAGAAGGCTGGCAAAGACAAGCCGGCCCCGGGCGGCGCAGCGCAGATGAAGATGCTGCGCCGTTTGCCGCAGATGCTGCGCTTCATCCCCGGTACGGCGCAGGACGTACGCGCCTATTTCGTCACGATGCAGTACTGGCTCGGCGGCTCCGACGAGAACATGCTCAACCTCTTGCGCCATGTGGTCAGCCGCGGCGCGGACGGCCCACGGCGGGTGTTGCGCGGCCTGCCCAAGGTGGCAGCGCCGGTGGAGTACCCTGAAGTCGGCGTCTACCACCCGCGCATGCCCGGCCGGCTGTCGGAAGACGCCACCGCGCTGCCGTACCCGGCAGTGGGCCAGTACAAGGGCACGGTAGGCGTGCTGCTGTTGCGCTCCTACCTGTTGTCGAACAATGCCGGCCACTACGATGGCGCCATCGCAGCGCTCGAGGCCAGGGGCCTGCGGGTGATTCCGGCCTTTGCCTCCGGTCTGGACTCCCGCCCGGCCATCGAGCGGTTCTTCATCCAGAACGGCGAGGTGACCGTGGACGCCGTGGTCTCGCTGACCGGCTTTTCGCTGGTCGGCGGCCCGGCCTACAACGACGCGAAAGCCGCCGAAGACATTCTGGCCCGGCTCAATGTGCCGTATGTGGCGGCACACCCGGTGGAGTTTCAGACGCTGGCGCAGTGGGGCGGCTCAGACCGTGGCCTGCTGCCGGTGGAGAGCACCATCATGGTGGCCATCCCTGAGCTCGACGGCGCCACCAGCCCGATCGTCTTCGGCGGCCGACCGGGCGCCGCCGGTGTCACCTGCACCGGCTGCCACCATGCCTGCACCTTCAAGGCGACAGACCAGGCGCAGGACATGCATTCCTGCCCCGAGCGCGCCATCATGCTGGCAGCGCGGGTGTCCAAACTGGTGGCGCTGCGCCGCGGCGACCGCGCACGGCGCAAGGTTGCCGTGGTGATCTTCAACTTTCCGCCCAACGCCGGCAACGTCGGCAGTGCCGCCTACCTGTCGGTGTTCGAGTCGATGTTCCACACCCTGGCCGGCATGCGGGACCAGGGCTACACCGTGGACATGCCTGAGAGCGTGGACGCGCTGCGCCAGGCCGTGTTGCACGGCAACGCCGCCGATCACGGCGCCGACGCCAATGTGCACCGGCTGATCAGTGCCGATGACCACGTGCGGCGTGACCCCTGGCTGAAAGAAATCGAAGCCCAGTGGGGCCCGGCGCCCGGCCGCCAGCTGAGCAACGGCAGCTCGATCTTCGTGCTCGGCAAACAGTTCGGTAACGTGCTGATCGCCGTGCAACCGGCCTTCGGCTACGAAGGCGATCCGATGCGCCTGCTGTTCGAGAAGGGGCTGGCCCCTACCCATGCGTTTTCAGCGTTTTACCGCTACCTGCGCGAAGACTTCCAGGCCGATGCCGTGCTGCACTTCGGCACGCACGGTGCGCTCGAATTCATGCCCGGCAAGCAAAGTGGCATGTCGGGCAGTTGCTGGCCCGACCGATTGATCGGCGACCTGCCGAACCTCTATCTCTATGCGTCCAACAACCCTTCAGAGGGTGCGATTGCCAAACGCCGTTCAGGCGCCACGCTCATCAGCTACCTCACACCCCCTGTCGCTCAGGCCGGCCTGTACAAGGGTTTGAACGACCTGAAGGCGTCGATTGAGCGCTGGCGCACCATGGACCCGCAGGCCACCGAGCGTGCTGCCATGGCCACGCTGCTGCAAGCGCAAGCCGCCAGCCTGGATCTGACCGATGCCGAGCCGCCGTGGGATGCCACCAGAGGTGGCGATGCCGACATGCGTGTCATGCGCCTGGCCGAGCAGATGCTGGAGCTGGAGTACACGCTCATCCCGCACGGCCTGCACGTCACTGGCCGTGCGCCCAGCGCCGAAGAGCGTGTGGACATGCTGCTCGCCCTGGCCGAGGCCAGCCACGGCCGCACGCTGGACCGGGCCACGGTGCAAGCGCTGGTCGACGGCCTGGGCATCGAGCGCGCACTGCTGGCCGGCCACCTGCCCCGCGATGAGACCCATCTGGCCTTGATGGCCGAGCTGGCGGACACCAATCGGCTGCTCGCAGTCGATACGGAAGTCGATGCCATCCTGGGTGCGCTGGACGGCCACTTCACACGCCCGGCACCCGGCGGCGATATCCTGCGCACACCGGCCGTGCTGCCCACCGGCCGCAACCTGCATGGTTTCGACCCGTTCCGGATTCCCAGTGCCTTCGCCGTCAAAGACGGCGCGCAACAGGCGCAGCGCTTGCTTGATCGCTATGTTGCCGATGGCCATGCATTGCCCGAGTCGATCGCGATGGTGCTGTGGGGCAGCGACAACCTGAAGAACGAAGGCGCGCCCATCGCGCAGGCTCTGGCCTTGATGGGAGTACTGCCGCGTTTCGACAGCTACGGCCGCATTGCAGGCGCCACGCTGATCCCGCTGGACGAATTGGGCCGCGCTCGCATCGACGTCGTGATCACGCTGTCGGGGATTTTCCGTGATCTGATGCCGCTGCAGATCAAGCTGCTGGCCGAAGCTGCGTTCCTCTGCGCATCGGCCGACGAGCCGACCGAGCGCAACTCGGTCCGCAAGCACGCGCTGGCCTACCAGCTCGAGCACGGCTGCACGCTGGAGATTGCTGCGTTGCGGGTGTTCGGCAACGCAGAAGGCGCCTACGGCTCCAATGTCAACAACCTGGTCGAAAGCAGCCGCTGGGACCAGGACGATGAACTGGCCGAGACCTACTCGCGCCGCAAAGGCTTCGCTTACGGCCGCAGCGGTCGTTCAGTGCAGCAGAGCGCTTTGCTGCAAAGCATGCTCGCCGATGTGCAGTTGACCTACCAGAACCTCGACTCGGTCGAACTGGGCGTGACCACGGTCGACAACTACTTCGATACCTTGGGCGGCATCACCCAGGCGGTGAAGCGCGCGAAGAACGGCGGCAATGGTGGCGCCACGCCGCCGGTCTACATCGGCGACCAGACCATGGGCGATGGTGCGGTCAGGTCGCTGCAGGAACAGGTTTCGCTCGAAGCCCGCACCCGCATGCTCAACCCCAAGTGGTACGAAGGCATGCTTGAACACGGTTATGAGGGCGTGCGGCAGATCGAGGTGCACGTCACCAACACCATGGGCTGGTCCGCGACCACCGGGCAAGTACAACCCTGGGTCTACAAGCAGCTGACCGAAACCTTCATGCTCGACCCCGCGATGCGGGAGCGCCTGGCCCGGCTAAACCCGACCGCTTCGGCCCGCGTGGCCAACCGCTTGCTGGAAGCCTCCAGGCGCAACTACTGGCAACCCGACGCTGACATGCTGGGCGCGCTGCAACGCGCTGGCGATGAACTGGAAGACCGCCTCGAAGGCGTTTACGAAAAGGTCGATGTATGAATCTCGCAGAAATTCCCTTGGCAAACATCGGGCGCGGCCGTCCCGCGAAGCGCGGCATCGAGCTCGATGGCGATGGCAGCGTCCAGGTCCAGCTCGACCCGAGAGACAAGATCGGCACGGCCAAGGTCTTTGCCGTTTACGGCAAAGGCGGCATTGGCAAGAGCACCACCAGCTCCAACTTGTCTGCCGCCTTTTCGATGATGGGCAAGCGGGTGCTGCAAATTGGTTGCGACCCGAAGCACGACTCCACGTTCACCCTCACCAAGAAGATGCTGCCGACCGTGATCGACGTGCTCGAGACGGTGGACTTCCATGCCGAAGAGTTGCGCCCCGAGGACTTTGTCTTCCCGGGCTTCAATGGCGTCATGTGCGTCGAAGCCGGCGGACCGCCTGCGGGCACCGGCTGCGGTGGCTACGTGGTCGGGCAGACGGTCAAGCTGCTCAAGGAGCACCACCTGCTGGAAGACACCGACGTGGTCATCTTCGACGTCTTGGGCGACGTGGTGTGCGGCGGCTTTGCCGCGCCGCTGCAGCATGCTGACCGCGCCATGATCGTCACGGCCAACGACTTCGACTCGATCTTCGCGATGAACCGCATCGTCCAGGCCATCGGCGCCAAGGCCAAGAACTACAACGTGCGCCTGGGCGGGGTGATCGCCAACCGCAGCGCAGCCACCGATCAGATCGACAAGTACAACCAACAGATCGGCCTGAAGCTGGCGGCGCATTTTCCCGACCTGGACGTGATCCGCCGCAGCCGCTTGAAGAAGTGCACGCTGTTCGAGATGGAGCATTCGCCGGAACTCGAGGCCGTGCAGAAGGAGTACATGCGCCTGGCCGCTGCGCTGTGGGTGGGCGGCGAGCCGATGTCCGCTGTGGCCATGAAGGATCGCGACATCTTCGACCTGTTGGGTTACGACTGAGCCGGCCCGCCACGCAAGGACAAGCACGCCATGGACCACGCCACCTATCTCAACCGCCGCGGCGAGATCGAAAAGTACTTCGACCGCACCGCGGTGGCGGCCTGGGCCCGCCTGACGTCGGATGCGCCGGTGGGCCGCATCCGGGCGACAGTTCGCGCAGGTCGCGAACGCATGCGCAGCACACTCTTGTCCTGGCTCCCCCAGGACCTGCACGGCAAGCGGGTGCTGGACGCCGGCTGCGGCACCGGCGCCCTGGCCATCGAGGCGGCGCTGCGCGGCGCTGAGGTGGTCGCCGTCGACCTGTCGCCCACCTTGGTGGACCTGGCGCGTGAACGCCTGCCCGCTCACATCGGCAAAGGAAGCGGGCCGGGTTGCATCGACTTCCGAAGCGGCGACATGCTGGCCCCGGAGCTCGGCCTCTTCGACCATGTCGTCGCCATGGATTCAGTCATCCACTACGGCACCGAAGACGCGGTGGCCGCGCTCTCGCGTCTGGCCGAACGCACCTCGGGTTCGCTTGTTTTCACCTATGCGCCGCGGACCCCGCTTCTGGCCAGCCTGATTGCCGTCGGCCGCTTCTTCCCGCGCGGCGATCGCGCGCCTTGGCTCAACCCCATGGCGTCGGCCAAGCTCAACGAGCTGATGTCGCGCGACACCACGCTGCGCCATTGGCAGGCCGGCCGGACCGAGCGTGTCTCCAGTGGCTTCTACACCTCGCAGGCACTCGAGTGGAGTCGGAAATGAGAGCGCCGACCTTCAGCAAGTGGGCGCGGCGCATGCCGATGGAGTGGCTGCCGTTTGCTGACGTCGCCAGCGCAGACCTGCCCTTGTCGCGGCTGTTGCGCCTGTCCTTGTTCAAAGTCACCATGGGCATGACCACGGCTTTGATGGTCGGCACGCTGAACCGCGTGATGATCGTGGAACTCGGTGTGGCGGCCTGGCTGGTGGCCCTGATGGCTGCACTGCCGATGCTGGTGGCCCCTTTCCGTGCTGCAACCGGCTACCACTCCGACACCCACCGCTCGGCCTTTGGCTGGCGCCGTGTTCCATATATGTGGGGCGGCACGTTGGTGCAGTTCTTCGGTCTGGCGGTGATGCCGTTTGCGCTGCTCGTGCTGTCGGGCGGCAATGCGGTAGCCGTTCCCGACTGGTTCGGCCCGGCAGCGGCAGCGGCTTCGTTCCTGATGGTGGGTGCCGGTCTGCAGACCTCGCAGACCGCTGGCCTGGCGCTGGCCACCGATCAGGCAAGCGCCGCCACCCGGCCCCGGGTGGTGGCACTGATGTATGTCATGCTGCTCGTTGGCGCCGTCAGTGGCAGCCTGATCTTCAGCATCTTGCTGGCCGAGTTCTCACCGCAGCGCCTGGTGCAGACCGTCCAGGGCTTTGCGCTGGTGGTGCTGGCGCTCAACGCCATTGCCTTGTGGAAGCAGGAGCCGCGCGATCCTGTGCGCGCTGCGGCGATGAAGGCTGCGCCCCCACCCCCGTCCTTTGCCACGGTATGGCGGCGCTTCATTGCCAACAGGCGCGCGCGCCGCTTCCTTTGGGCCACGGGCCTGGGCACCATGGCCTTCTACATGCAAGACATCATTCTCGAACCCTACGGCGGCGAGATCCTGCATTTGAGCGTCGGCGCTACCAGCGCGCTCACTGCGATGCTGGCAGGCGGCGCACTGATCGGATTTGTTTTGGCCGGCCACAAACTGGCGCGTGGCGCCGATCCGTTGCGCCTGGCCGCCTACGGCGCCCTGGCAGGCTTGCCTGCCTTTTCTGCCGTCATTTTTTCAGCGCCGATGGATGCAGGCTGGTTGTTTCGTGCGGGCGCCTGGGGCATTGGGTTTGGCGGCGGCTTGTTCTCTGTTGGCACGCTGTCCGCGGCGATGCGCATGGAAGAAGGCGGCTTTGTGGGCATGGCGCTCGGCGCCTGGGGCGCGGTGCAAGCGACCGGGATCGGGTTGTCTACTTTTATGGGCGGCGGCATCCGCGATGTGGTCTCGACCCTGGCTACCGAGGGTGCGCTGGGCATCGCGCTGGCAGCCCCCGCCACGGGTTACAGCGTCGTTTACCACCTTGAAATGTTGTTGTTGTTCGTCACCTTGGCGGCGATCGGTCCGCTGGTCGGCCGCCAGCCCGGCACCTTCACGACCCCACGCAAGTTCGGCCTGGCCGAACTGCCGGGTTAAACCACTGCGAGACAGGAGCATTCACCATGGAATTCGGCGCCATCACTCGGTACGTGGATCTCGCACAGATCCTTCTCTACATGTTCTGGCTGTTTTTCTTCGGCCTGATCTTCTATCTTGTGCGCGAGGGTCATCGTGAGGGCTATCCGATGGAGTCCGACAGCCTGGGTCGTGCCGTCATCAAAGGCTGGCCGATTCCGTCGCCCAAGACCTTCAAGCTGTCCGACGGCAGCTCGGTCACCGTACCCGAGTTGCACCGGCCGGAACCTATGTTTTCGGCTGTCAGCATGGACGTCTCGCCCGGGTCCCCGATCGAGCCCACGGGTGACCCGATGCGCTCGGGCGCGGGGCCCGGCGCCTACGCGCTGCGCGCCGACAAGCCCGACCTTACGGCGCACGGTCACGTGAAGATCGTGCCCCTGCGAGTGGCCAAGGACTACAGCGTTTCTGCCAACGACCCCGACCCCCGCGGGCTGACCGTGATTGGCGGCGACGGCATGTCCGGCGGTGTGGTGCGTGACTTGTGGCTCGACCAATCGGAGATGCTGTTCCGCTACCTCGAGGTCGAGACGCCGGTGGCGGGCGGCACCCGGCGCGTGCTGCTGCCGATACCGTTTGCCCGCATCAGGCGCAGCCAGATTGACGTGAACTCGATCTACGGCCATCACTTCGCGCTGGTGCCTGGTCTTGGCAACCCGGACCAGGTGACCTTCCTGGAAGAAGACAAGATATCGGCCTTCTATGGCGCCGGCACCCTGTACGCTGACCCCCAGCGCAGCGAGCCGCTGCTTTGACGCACACTTCGCCGGAGTTGCCATGAACAACCAGAATCGCGGACATGAACACGAGTTTGAGCCGCAATACGGCTTGCCTGAACTCTTGCCGGAAGGCGAACGGATAATCTGGCAGGGCGCGCCTGACCCCCGCATGCTGGCGTTGCAGGCCTTTCACTTGCGCAAGCTGGCTTTGTACTTTGCCGTGATGCTGGCGCTTGGCGTTGCCGCGCTGCTGCCCACAGCGGGCTCGGTGGTCGAACTGCTGGTGGCGCTGCGCTTGCCCCTGCTCATGGTGCTGACGGCGCTGGCCAGCGTGGCCCTGTTGGCCTGGCTCAGCGCCCGCACGACGGTCTACACGCTGACCGACAAACGCATCGTCATGCGTGTCGGCATCGTCCTCACCTTGACCTTTAATCTGCCGCTTACACGCATAGCATCCGCCTCAATGCGCGCCACCACCGGCAGCGGCGGCGACATCGTGCTCAAGCTGCGCGGGACGGATTGCATTGCCTGGTTCCAGCTCTGGCCACACGTACGCCCCTGGCGCGTGAATCACACCGAGCCGATGCTGCGTTCGCTGCCCGATCCCGCAGCGGTAGCTGCCTTGCTGTCCGAGGCTTGGTCGGCCAGAAACGGCGTTGCGGTCACGCACGTCGCTGCTGCCGACCACGAGGTGCGTGCACCCGCACAGCCGCAATGGCAGACGAGCCCCACATGACCGTCCGCCAGCATGCGACCCCGGGCGCACCCGACAGTTTTCCGCGCTGGTTCTTGTATGGCGCGGGTGGCATTCTGCTGTTTACGCTGTGCAGCGTCGGGCTGGTGCGCCTCACCGGCAACGGCCCCGACCAGCGGCTCGCACCGGCTGCGCTGGAGCGGCCTTTGCGTTTCGAAGACCGTCCCGATGGGAGCATCGCGGTCATCGACGGCAACACCGGCGCTGCGGTGGATACGGTGAAAGGCGAGCAACCCTTTGTTCGGGGTGCACTGCGTGCGCTTGCGCGCGAGCGACGCGCCCGTGGGCTCGGCTCGGAGCGGCCCTTCGAGCTGATAGCGCGCACCGACGGCAGGCTCACGCTGTACGACCCGGCCACTGAAAAGCGCATCGACCTCGAATCCTTCGGTCCGACCAACGCCGGTGCCTTTGCCCGCCTGCTCACGGCAGGCGTCGCGCCCCGCCCCTGACACCTTCTTTCAAGGACCCTGAAATGCAAGCCTCTACGGCCAATACTGAGCCGACCGTCAGTGCCGCCGACGCAGCCGCCAAGGCGACCGCGAACTCTCTGCTCAGCCCACGCTTCTACACCACCGACTTCGCGGCCATGGACCGGATCGATGTGTCACCGCTGCGCGCGGAGTGGGACACCATGCTGGCCGAGTACGAGGGCGACAACAACCACGACCACTTTCAACGCACGCCTGAGTTTGCCGCCGAAGTCGAGACGGTGTTCTCCCAAGTCTCGCCTGCGTTGCGCCAGGAGTTTCTCGACTTTCTGATCAGTTCAGTGACCAGTGAGTACTCCGGTTGCATTCTCTACAACGAGATCCAGAAAAACGTCACCAACCCGGACATCAAAGCCCTGATGCGGTTCATGACGCGCGACGAGTCGCGCCATGCCGGTTTCATCAACCAGAGCCTCAAGGACTTTGGCATCGGTCTGGACCTGCCCAACTTGAAGCGCACCAAGGCCTACACCTACTTCAAGCCCAAGTACATCTTCTATGCGACCTATCTGTCCGAGAAGATTGGTTATGCCCGTTACATCACCATCTTCCGACAGCTCGAACGTCACCCCGACAAACGCTTTCACCCGATCTTTCGGTGGTTTGAACGCTGGTGCAACGACGAGTTTCGCCACGGTGAATCGTTTGCGCTGATCATGCGCACCCAGCCGAATTTGCTGCGTGGCGCGAACGTGCTGTGGATCCGATTTTTCCTGCTCGCGGTCTACGCCACCATGTACGTTCGCGACCACACGCGGCCGATGTTGCACCAGGCGATGGGTTTCGAGTCGACCGCTTACGACTACGAGGTCTTTCGCATCACCAACGAAATCTCCAAGCAGGTGTTTCCGGTTTCGCTCGATATCGATGCGCCCGCGTTTCGCGCTGGTCTGGCACGGCTGTTCGTCATCCAGACCGCACTCGACAAGGCCAAGGCGCGTGGCGGCGTGATGGGGCGCTTGCAGCAGGCCGGCTGTGCGGTTGCCGGGTTCTGGACCTTTGCCCGTCTGTACATGCTGCCAGTACGGCATCACGCCTTGCCAGCGCAGGTGCGCATGGCGCCGGCCTGGTAGTTAGCGTTTCGACCTTCGAGCATTCCGGCATGTCTGCAACCGCCCTTGCCGTCGTCTT
>JBBRZR010000003.1:0-41348 GCA_038236495.1 Burkholderiales bacterium | reverse complement strand
TGTCGGTTTCCCTTCAAGCTGTCACTTTCGATCTTTCATGTTGTCACCGGCCCAGTGAGCTGATCGCAGGTTTCTCCGAGCTTGCGCTGAGAGCGTGTACTCACATGATGTTTGAAGGCCACGAAGGAAGTACGGGCTGGTTTGCTCCTTTCATTTGGCACAACCTTGCTTTTGACCCTTTCAATCTGGCACCATCTGCACAGCAGAGTGAGGGGCTACCCAGATGGGTCATTTCCACGCGCTTCCTGACGCCGTAGCTGTCGCCGTCGACCGATTGGTTGCCGTCGTGCACGTTGGCAGCGACGGTGGCGTCGTGGTGCGCGACCTGGCTAATGGCGGGCTGTCTACGATCTCCGCCGCGGAACTCCGCGCGCCGCCGACACTGGCTGATCCGACTGCAACACCCGCGTCATCCTTGGTGCACGCAACTGACGCCCAGTGGGAGATTGCCCGGCGCCGGGAAACGGTGATCGCCAAACTCGTCGATGCCAGTGATCTTGCGGACAAGGTGACCCGCACAGCTGTTGGGCTCGGCGTCTCTCGTCGTACCGTGTTCCGATGGCTAGCTGCCTACCGCGACGCACCGCAGACGTCGTCACTGCTGACACGTCCGCGCGGTACCCCCACGGGCGCGCGCCGCATCGACGCGGGTCTCGAAGACTTGATTGCCGAAGTCATCCTAGATGTGTACCTCACCAAGGTGAGGGCCAAGAAGGAAGAAGTGGTGCGGCAAGTCGGCCTGCGTTGCGCGTCGATGAAGATGACGCCGCCATCACGCAAGGCCATCCTCGCCCGCGTGCGCGCACTCGACAAGCGCCAAGTGGCCAAGGCTCGCTTGCAGCCGTCGGAGGCGGCGTCGCTTGTCGACTCGGTTCCAGGGACTTACCACGTTGACCGCGCGCTGGAGGTTGTCCAGATCGATCACACGCCCGTCGACGTCATCATCGTCGACGAGGTTCACCGCCTGCCAATCGGCAGACCCTGGTTGACCCTGGCTATCGATGTAGCCACCCGGGTCGTCGTGGGCTTTTACGTTTCGCTGGAGGCGCCCTCCTCCACTTCGGTGGCCCTGTGCCTCACGCAGGCCGTCCTGCCCAAGGAACCCTGGCTGAAGGCCCGGGCCTTGGCATGCGTGTGGCCTGTCTGGGGGCTGCCACGCGCCCTGCACGCCGATAACGGCCCGGATTTCACCAGCGCTGCCTTGCGTCGAGGTTGCGACGAATACGGCATCAAGCTGATCCTGCGCCCAGTGGCCACGCCGCACTATGGCGGGCACATCGAGCGCCTGATCGGCACGATCATGGGACGTGTGCATCTGCTGCCTGGCACGACCGGGTCGAATACGCAGGACAAGGGCGCCTACCCGGCCGAATCCGAGTCGATCCTGACGATGGCAGAACTGGAGCGCTGGCTCGCAATTGAGATTTGCGAGCAGTACCACCAGCGTGTTCACCGTGGCCTGCGTCGCACGCCAATGGCCGCTTGGCAGGATGCGCTGCGCCAAGCCGGCGGTGGCTTGGGGCCACTGCCCGATCAACCTGAACAATTCGCCTGGAGTTTCTTGCCCTTCGAGCGGCGGACACTTCGCCGCGACGGCCTGCACCTGTTCAATATCCGCTATTGGGACTCGGTGCTGCCGGTCATCGTCAAGCTTGGCGAGTCTGTGTTCGTGCGCTATGACCCGCGCAATTTGTCGAAGGTCTATGTTGCTGGCTCCGACGAGCGCTACCACCCGATCCCCTACGCCGATCTGACTTTGCCGCCCATCACGCTGTGGGAGCAGCGAGCGGCGATGGTCAAGCTGCGCGTCGACGGTGACAATGCGCCGGCACAGGCCAAGATGTTCGAGGCGGTGCTCGATCAACGAGCGCTGGTTGACCAGGCAACCGCAAAGACCAAGGCGGCGCGACGCAGCGTTCAGCGGCGCAATGACGCTTCTAACGCGACCACCGACAAGGCCAAGAAGGCGAAGGGCGCTGTGGACTACTCAAAGCCCGTGAAGCCCGCCGAATCTGAGATTTGGGACGATTAAGTCGTGGCGCAGACCTTTGATCATCTTCACACCGGCGTCTGGTCATTCCTCGACGAATCTCAGGAGGAGCGGATCACGCGGCTGTACATGCCCAAATGGGTCTCTTATGCGGGCGCCAGTGAAGCGCTGGCAAGAATGGAGCACCTGCTGCGGTACCCGCCCTGCAGCCGCATGCCCAGCATGCTGCTCTACGGCGACAGCGACATTGGCAAGACGATGATCGTCGACAAGTTCGTGCGCGACCATCCGAACATCTGCAACCAGTGCGGCGAAGTCGAAGCGCGAAAGGTGCTTCGTTTGCAGATGCCGTCCAAGCCGAACGACGGCAGGCTGTACGCCCAGATCATTGACGGGCTCGGGCACAAGGCGCCATACACACGCCGAGGGACGGACCTCGAAATCCTGTCGCTGCGATTGCTTCACCAACATCCACCGCGGCTGATGATCGTCGACGAGGTGCAGCACCTGCTGGCGGGTTCGGTGCGGGAGCAACGCCAATCGTTGAACCAGCTGAAGTTCCTGAGCAATGAACTGCGCATGCCGGTCGTGGCGCTAGGGACGAGCGAGGCGCTATATGCGATGCAGGCTGACCCCCAGATTGCATCGCGCTTCGAGCCGTTTGCACTGCCCCGGTGGCATGAGAGCGCCGCCTTACGCGAGTTCGTGGTGGGTTTCGGTCGCCTGTTACCGCTGCACAAGCCTTCGCCTTTCGGCGACAAAGCGATGATCCAGAAGCTCATGGTTCACAGTGATGGTTTGACCGGCAAGATCACGACCCTGTTGGCTCAGGCCGCAGAACTGGCCATTCGCCGGAAGACCGAATCGATCAGTCTGGACTTGCTGATAGACGCAGCGGCTGCCGGCATCTTCAAGCTCCCCGCAGAGCAAGAAATCGATGACGCCGTGGCCTGACACCGGTACGGCGACAGGCAGGTGACACGATGAAAGGGTCAGTGGTGCCAATTGAAAGAGCAAAAGTGACAGCTTGAAGGGAAACCGACAGAAGCTGCTGGGTGTCATCAAGTATCGCGATGATGCTGGCAATGCCTGGACGGGCCACGGCAAGCGCCCGGGCTGGTTCAAGGCTGCGGTTGAGGGCGGCAAGAAACCCGAGGACCTTCTCCTCAGGGCTGAGGTCTCAGCCACTTGAGTCTTCTCTCTGCGCGGCCGGGGATGTACAGCTTGCGTTCCTTCACACAGTGCCGGCACATCATTGGGCGCAGGCAGATTCGGCGCAGCTGCGCCTCGTTGTGGCTTTTTGTCTCGGGCGGCATTTTGGCGTTGCCGTCAAGCGCAGCAGCGCCAGCGCCTGCCGCACGCGAGCTTCACACCGCAGAATGTGTTGCCGCGCTCGAGACAAGCACCGATGAATTGGCCAGGCAGGTCAAGGCCGGGCATGCCGAGTTGAAGTCTGAGCTGCTTTCGACGCTGGAGTTCGGTGCCGCGTTCATTGGTGATGCGTATATTCGAGGTGAGCGCGACGAGGCCCGCTCGCAGTCGCTGCTCGCGTCTGCCATCGAGGCCCAAAAAACCTTGTCCAGTGAAGAGCTGTCTTCGCGTCAGACTTTGTGCGCGGAGGAAGGGCGAACGATGCTCGCCGATGGCAACGTCGTCAGCCGGGCCCTGGTATCCCGCCTCGCCAAAAAGCGGATGAGAAGACTGCTCGGCTCCCAGTAGCCCAGCCCTCGTGAGCGCATCTTTTGCTTTCATTCGAACGGGCCGCAAAGGCGATTGGCGTGGCCCAGGGAGCGGGCGTAAACGCATCTACAGTGAGCGGCCTTCTCTGAGTTGCTCACGACGGGCCACTTGCTCGGCCGCAAAGCGGTGGGCCCTTGCGCTTTCGTAATGGCAGGCTGCGCTGCACGACCAAGGTGAGGCTGGTCACCGACAGGCCAGCAGAAGACAGACATGAAACATCGACGCTCGGTCGCCATCGCAGGGGTTGGTTTTTCGGCAGGCACGTCCGTGGCGCATCTGCCGGCAGGGCGCCTGCCGGCAGATGCCGTCCTCACACGGTGTCGGTGGCGAGCTGCACCACCTTCAAGCCGCTGTTGCCAGAGTCCGTGGGGTGCGCCGGTCTGCCCAGCGCAGCCGCAGCCCCATTGCGCGAGTTGCTGATGCCGACTACCCGACACCGTGCCGCAAGCTGCGCATCTTTGTGGAATGGACCTGGGGCAGGTTCGTTCCGACCGACATCACGCATTTGCGAATTCCGGGCAGCCAGGCAGTGAACGCCGCCAAGCGCCATGACCGTGGGCGTGTGGCCAGCTCGTTGCCGGCTCGCGCCTGAGACAGCACCAACACCATGTGCCTGGCCGCAGTCGCCATCGGGCAGAGCGCCCGCTTCCCTTGGTTGCTGGCGTCGAACCGGGACGAGTTTCACGACCGCCCGACCGCGCCACTGGCCTGGTGGTTGCCCGAGGGCGACAGCACTGCCGTGCTCGGTGGCCGCGATCTGGCGGCTGGCGGCAGTTGGCTGGCGCTGCGCGCAGACGGTCGCCTGGCGCTGATCACCAACGTGCGTGAGCCCGGACGCTTCGACCCCACCGCCAGCTCACGCGGCCGCTTGGTCGCGGACGGACTGAGGGCCGGACCGGCTGACACCTTGTGGCTGCGCGAGGTGTGCGCTGCCTCTTGCAACGGGTTCAATTTGTTGCTGGCTGATCTGGGCACCGACCAAGCGGTGTGGGCGACCAACCGGCCCGCGCAACAGCGTGCGCTGGGCACGGACATCTACGGCCTGTCGAACGCATCGCTCGACACGCCGTGGCCGAAGGTGAGCCGCCTCAAGTGCGCGCTCGCGGCCTTGATCACAGCGCACAGCTCAGCCGACCAACTGGCCACCGACTGCTTCGCCGCATTGGGCGACCGCAGCCCTGCGCCTGATGAATTGCTGCCCAGCACCGGGATTCCCCAGCAGCGTGAGCGGCAGCTGTCATCGCCATTCATCCACATCCCGGCCACCGGCACACCGCCCACGGGCGCCTATGGCACACGCTGTTCGACCGTGGTGGTGATCGAAGTCTTGGCGCATCAACGCCCCGAGGCCGCCGACATTTGCCGTCCGCCCCTCCAGGGGGACAAGCACAGTGGTCAAGCAGCAATCACTTGTGACCGCTGGGTGCATGTTTTCGAACGCCGCTTTGACGCAGCCGGCGCCAACGCCGGTCAGACTGTCCACCGTTTCGCGCTGGGCATGCAGGCGCAGTCGGCCTGCTGATACCCCACTGGTAGGCGCCCAAGGCGCCACTGCCTTGAAGCACCAGCACGACCTGCTCCGGCAACTCCGGCCCAGATGGTGAGACACGGCGGCCTGTCACACTCAACGGCCCGTCAGGCGCGCCAGCCAGCCCAGCCAGACTGCACGCCGAATCCACAGCAGCAGCGCGCAAGACAGCCACACGCCGCAGGCCAGCATGAAGAGCTCACCGCCGTCGCTGCTGCCGTCGGTGTTGACCACGGCCACCCCCAGTGGTGTGAACAGATGGAAGAAGATTGCGCCGCTGATGACGCCCAGACCCAAGGCTGCACCCAGCACCTGAACGGCCCGCTGACGTGGCACCGCAGCGCCGGCCAGCAGCAGCACCGATGCAATCAGCTCGAAGGTGCCCACGACCTTGGCCGAGAAGATGCCACCCGGCGCGAACACACCCGCAAAGCCCAGCGACGCGGCCCAGGGATCGAGCTTGCCCTGGAAGATGTACACCGTTTCGGGCGAGCCGGTGAACTTGAAGAACAAGGACTGGATGAAGACAAATGCCACAAACAGCGTGAGCAGCCAGTGGCCGTGACGGCGAAGCCAGTTCATGGGTGACCTTTCATCGGACAGGGCAAGTGAGTTCATCGTGTCTTACTTCTTCAACAGCGCCTGGAACTTGGCGTCGGCATCCTTGATGTAACCCGCCGGGTCCTTCAGCCACTTGGCCTGCACGTCGGCGTCGTAGTTCAGGTACAACTTGCCGTCACGCAGGGTGAACTGCTCAGGCTCCACCTTCACCAGCGATCCCTGCGTGACACCGTAGGCGCAGTAGCCGCCGTACTGCGGCGCGTACTTCTCAGGGTTGGATTTGAAGAGGTTCAGGTTGGCCTGCGATGAGAACTTCCATTTCGCACCCATCCATTCGGTGACCAGGCCGTCCTGGCCCTTGACCGGCTTGCCAACGGTGAAGTAGGCCACCGGGTCGTAGCCGTTGATGGCAGTGTCGGTTCGGCCACCAAACAGGCTGTTCTTCAGGGTGTTGATGGGCGGCTCCGCTGCCCACGCGGTGGCGCTGAACAAGGCGGCGGCCGCGCCAATCAGCAGTGCGCTGCGGCGGCTCAAGTGGGGCTGGGTGAAGCGGTGCATGGGGTTTCCTTCGATGGAAGCTGGAAAGTGACGGGCGGCGTCGAGCGTTCGTGCGCCACCGTGGCGGGGGCGCGCCCAAACTGCGCGCCGGTGAGGATGCCGTGCTGCCTGCAATGGGCCTGCAGCAAGGCATAGTGATGAATCGCGTGGCTGGCCACGAAAACAAGTTCGCGGCCCACTGTGGACTGCACAGCAAAGCCGAAATCGCCTGCCAGACCACCCAGCCCGCGCACCTGTCGGGCGGCAGCGAGTTGTGCATCGGTCCAAGCCAGCAAACGTTTTTTCAGTGCTGTGAGCCGGACTCGCGCCACGGTGGGCTGGCGCTCCAGTTCGCGGTCACGGGGCCGCTGGTCGTAGTCCACCACGCCGGGCGCCACCGGGAAGACCAGCGCCTCGCAGTGCTCGATGACGTGGCGCAGGTGGGCGCCCACCGGCAAGGCGTAGTCCGGAGCGCCGGGCCGCTCGTGCCAAGCCACCAGCGACAAAGCCTGGTCCAGAACGTCGATGCTGAACTGCAGCAGGCCTTGCGTTTGTGAATCTTGTTGGGGTGACATGGTGGGACAGCGTGGGTGCTCTCTCACAGTCGACCTCACGACCGAAAAATTACGACCGACTCAATCGGTGGCCGGGTATTGCGGCGTCAGCAGCTTCTCGCGGCGGTAATCGCGCATGAAAGCGGCCAGGCTCATCGGCTTGAAGCCGCGCGCCCGGTTGGCCGCGCCGATCTCGAACAGCCAGCGGTATTGCCGCATTAGATCGCCCCAGGCCTGCAGCAGGCCCGTGCGGCGGTCCCAGATGTGGGTGCTTTCTGCCCCGGCGCCATTGACCTCCAGGATCGTGAAACCTTCGCCGCGCTGAACCTGGGCAAAGTCCTCGAAGCGCACGTCAAAGCGGCCGAAGTGGAATTCGGGCATGGCCTGCGCGATGGCGTCAAAACGCGCCTCCATCTCGGGCGTGACCAGGTGCGTGCCGTTGCGGAAGATGGCGCCGCGGCTGTGGCTGCCGGCAAAGGCCAGCCGGATTGACTCATCCGCGCGCGGCACCTCATCCAGCCGCGCGGTGTGCCGGCGCAGGTACAGGTGCGACAGTTGTCCGGCGCGCGGGTCGGCCAGGATCAGCTCGCGCAAGCTGCGCTGGCCATCGCCGGTGACGTGCGGGAAGTATTTGAGCGTTATCGACACGATGCGCCCCTGCTGCTGGCCGGGCCGGCGGCAGTAGAAGATGCCCGCTTCGCCTTGGTGCGGCACCAGGCGTTGCAGCAGGTAGGCAGCGCCTTGCGGAAAGCCGTCGATGTAGGCCAGCAGGTCTGCCGTTGTGCGCACCAGCTTGACCCCCGCGCCGCGGCAGCCCAGGTCGGGCTTGGCGACCACCGGCAGCGCAAGCCCCGCCGTGGCCAGCGCGGCCAGCGCTGCATCGCGCTCGGATGCCGCACCGCTTGCGCCTGGCGTCTCGGGGCGCTGCAGCCGGATGAAGGGTGCGACCCACTGCGGCACATGCCGGGTTGCCAGCGCCAGGATCTCGGCCTTGGACTCGCCGTAGAAGCCGCCGCCCGGAAACGAAGGATTGGCCACCGTCGGCAACAAGGCGCCGCGGTAGCGCAGCATCAACCAGGCGGCGTACAGCATCACCGGCGGGTAGAACGCTCACATCGGCCAGAACTCGAAAAAACTCAGCGCCGGGCCGTCCGTCTCCAGCGGCGGCATGCCTTGATGGGGCTGGGCATCCGGGGGCGTCTGCGCCTCAGGACGCGGTACGTCGTTGAGGCGAACGGCGGGCAACACAGGCAGGGTGGGTGACACGGCAGTCATGGTGTGATGCGTTGAAAGCGTTGACGGGCCTTGCGCAGCAGCGGAACTGCCAGCGCCAGGACGATGATGGGCAGGGCCACCGCCACCGCCGGCGGGACGCCCAGCGTGCGGGCCAAGGTCTGGCCGATGGCCACACTCAGCGCGTAAAGCCCCACGGTCCACAGCGACACCGCCAGCAGCACCCAGGCGGTGAACGGCAGCAGCGGGATGCGCACAAAGCCGCAGGTGGTGTAGGTCAGCAGCCGCAGGCCGGGCACCACACGCGCCACCAGCACGGCGCTGCTCAGGCGCTGCGCGATCTGGCCGCGCGCCCAGTCCGACTTGGCGCCCAGGTAGCGCCGCTTCAGCCAGGGCACCCGTGTGGCGGCCAGGCCCAGCCCATACAAACCCAGGTCGCCAATGGCGATGCCGCCGCCGACCGCACCCAGCGACAAACCCCAGGAGATCGCACCCTGCGTGGCCAGTGCTACACCGGCTGCGATGGCCAGGTCTTCGACCAGCAGCGTGGTCAGTGCCAGCACCAGGGCGATGACGCCGGGCGTGCCCATGCCCGACAGCACGGCTTGTGTCCAATCAACAGCGGCCGCCCAGCCGGAGACGAGATCACTCAGCACGACGGGTCCATCGCCATGCGGACAGCCTCGCGCACCGTGGCTTCGGAGTTCCAGGGCAGGAAGTGGTTCTGGCCCTCCAGCAACACCGTCTTCACGCAGCGGGCGCCGGTCAGGTGCGCCTGCATGAAGTGCACGTTGGCCACCGGCACCAGATCGTCTTTGGTGCCGTGCACGATCACCACCTTGGCCGTGATGCGGGGCAGCGCCAGTGCCAGGGCTTCGAGCTCCGGCTTCAAGGCCATCAGCTCAGCATTGGCATTGCGCAGCATGCGCGGCAGCAGCGGCTTGACCAGCCCCCAGGCACCGACGTACTGCATGGGATGGATGGCCTCCTGGGCCGGGTCCATTGACGCGGCCAGCAGCACCAGGCCGGCCACGCGCTCAGGGTGGTCCGCCGCCACCCGTGCCACGATCGGCCCGCCCAGTGAATGCCCGAGCAGCACCACCGGCCGGCCATCAGTTGGCATCAAGGCCAGCACAGCGGCAGCCTGGTCGGCCAGGCTGACCATCGCGCTGTCCGGGCCACTGCGGCCAAAGCCAGGGCGGTCGATGGCCAGCACGTCCATGCCCGGTGGCGGCGACAGCACATAGTCCGACCATGCCGTGGCCGAGCCGGGCGTGCCGTGCACCAGGATCAGGCGCGTGCCACTGCGGTCGCCCGCGCGCAGGTAGCTCACTGTGGCAAAACTGGGTGCGCCCAATTTGAGCTCGGCCCGCAAGGGCTCGGTCGCCGCCTCGGGCGCGTTGGCCCCGGGCGGCGCACAGCCGGCGGCGGCGAGCAACACGCTCAGGGCGCTCCACATCGGGCCCCGGCTGCCGGCGTGCGCGCGGTGGCGCAGCGCAAACCGCCGTTGGGCAAGCTTGCTGTGCGCGCTGACAGGGACGGACGGCTCGGGCATCGGGTTCTCGAAAGAGGGTGTGGAGGGCGCTGCCCCTTGAATTGTGTCGTGCGACACCTGGGCGCCCTTACAGACTAACGCCCGGCTGTCATCAATTGCCAGCAGAATCCACCACCCATGCGCCATGCCCGACTCTTCTCCGTACTGGCTTTTCTCGCTTCGGTGTGGGCAATCGTCTATTTCTCGGGTGTCCGGGACCACTTCACGCTGCAGTTTGTCCATGATGCTTTTGCTTCGCACCCGATTGTTGGGCTGCTCTTTTTTGTGGCGCTGTTCGTGGTGGGCAACCTGATCCAGATCCCGGGTTGGGTGTTTCTGGCGGCTGCGGTGCTGACCCTGGGTCAGGTCTGGGGCGGCATCGCCACCTACGTGGCGGCCAGCGTGTCCTGCTGCGTCACGTTTATGTTGATCCGGCTGCTGGGCGGCAATGCGTTGCGCGGTTTCCAGGGCCCGCTGGCGCAGCGCATCTTTGCGCGACTCGACACCCATCCGGTGCAAAGCGTTGCGCTCTTGCGGATGTTGTTCCAGACCGTGCCAGCGCTGAACTACGCGCTGGCCATGTCGGGCATCCGGATGCGCAGCTATGTGATCGGTACGCTGCTGGGGCTGCCGCTGCCGATCGCGTTGTATGCCTTGTTTTTTCAGACTTTGGCGCACTGGTTGAAATGGCCCTTGCCTTGATCGACAGCCAGCGTGCTGCCAAGCTTGTCGCTGGCGACCGGCGAGCGAAGAACTGCAGGCCACGGCCCGCGACCGAGGACGCGGGCTGAAACGCCCGACTCTGGTGGTGACGGGCCCAGCGCTTTGATCTATTGACCCTCGAAGCGCACTTGCTTGGGGCCTGTGAAGGCCCGGATTGACGCCCGAAGCCTTTGCTTGTCGGGCAGTTCAGATGGCCGGCCTCGCCGGTACGAATCCCTCACAGAACCTGCGCCGCCGGACCGGTTTTCCCCGCGCCATAGTCGGCCAGCTGGGTTGCCCCTTACAGCCCGAAAAAGAAGAAATTCCGGCGTAAGTCGCTCTGCCGCACCTCGACCGATGCTGGCAACTGTGCCGTGGTCCGGCGCTCCCTGATCAACCCCCACCGAAAGAAGCATCCACCATGTTCAATGGCAAAACTGCACTGGTTACCGGCTCCACCTCGGGCATCGGCCTGGGCATTGCGCGCAGCCTGGCAGCGCAAGGCGCCAACGTCATCCTCAACGGCTTTGGTGACGCCGACACGATCTTGCGGCTGCAGCAAGAGCTTGCCGAGCAGACCGGTGTCCAGGTGCGCTACGACGGCGCCGACATGAGCAAGCCCGAAGCCATCGAAGCCATGATGGCCAAGGCCTTGGCGGAGTTTGCTTGCATCGACCTGCTCATCAACAACGCCGGCATCCAGCATGTGGCGCCGGTGGATGAATTTCCGGTCGAGAAGTGGTACGCGATCCTGGCGATCAATCTGTCGGCCGGCTTCCACACCACGCGGCTGGCGCTGCCGGCGATGAAGAAAAATGGCTTCGGCCGCATCGTCAACATCGCCTCGGCCCATGCGCTGGTCGCCAGCCCCTACAAGTCGGCCTATGTGACCGCCAAGCACGGTGTTGCCGGGTTCACCAAGACCGTGGCACTGGAAGTGGCCGAGAGTGGCATCACCGTCAATGCCGTCTGCCCGGGCTACGTGTTGACGCCGCTGGTCGAGGCCCAGATTCCCGACACCGCCAGGGCGCGTGGCATCAGCGTTGAGGACGTCATTCGCAATGTGCTGCTGGCGGCTCAACCCACCAAGAAATTCGTGACCGTGGAGCAAGTGGCGGCGCTGACCTGCTTTCTGTGTACCAACGATGCCGCTTCGATCACCGGTGCAATCCTGCCGATCGAGGGTGGCTGGACGGCGCATTGACGCGCCGCCCGCCGCCTGTCCAGCAGATCACCGGTATCGACCCCTACGTCCCGCCCGGTGCCTATCACGGTCGTGCCTTGATTAGCCGGCCGTGGCCAAGCCGGCAAACCTGCACCGGGCCGGCGAGACGGCCCGCTGTGACCATCGGCTGCGATGCACCGGATGATGTGAGCGCAGGCTGGCGTGGCTGACGGTGGGTGGTTGACCGCGTGCTCTGCCCAGCCGGCGCCAAGCCAGGGTGCAAGCGCCGACCCCAACAAGACCTTGTTTCCAGGAGACCCCCCATGAAAGTGACCCCAGCCAAACCTGCCGCCAGCCGACGAGCCCGCGCAACGCCTGACCACGGCCTGCCCGGCCAAGTGGTGCTGGTGCTGCAGGGCGGCGGCGCCCTGGGTGCTTACCAGGTCGGCGTTTACGAGGCCTTGCATGACGCCGGCATCGAGCCGGAGTGGGTGATCGGCACCTCCATCGGCGCGATCAACGCCGCGCTGATCGCCGGCAACACCAGGGCGAACCGGATGGCGCACTTGAACGCGTTTTGGCAACACGTCGAAACACCGTCCACCGTCGCCGGCCCAATGGACTGGCTTGGCATGGGCAACATGATGGCCAACATGACGACGGTGATGCGCGGCATCCCGGCATTTTTCGAGCCCAACCTGGCCTCGCTGCGCGGCACGCGCGCCAAAGTGGGCGTCGAGAAGGCCTCGTACTACAGCACCGAGCCGCTGCGCCACACGCTGGGTGATCTGGTGGATTTCAAAAGCCTGGAGGGCGGACCGACGCGGCTGACGGTGGGTGCGGTCAATGCTTGCAGTGGTGCCATGCGCTATTTCGACAGCCGGGATGAGCCGCTGGGTGTTGAGCATGTGATGGCCTCGGGCGCGCTGCCCCCGGCCTTCCCGGCGGTGCGCATCGGCGGCGAGCCGTACTGGGACGGTGGCATCTACTCCAACACCCCGATCGAAGCCGTGCTTGACGACAAGCCGCGACGCGATTCGCTGATTTTTGCCGTCAACGTCTGGCACCAGACCGCGCCGGAGCCCGAATCGATCTGGCAGGTGATGGGCCGGCAAAAGGACATCCAGTTCGCCAGCCGTGCCGACAGCCACATTGCGCGGCAAAAGCAAATCCACCGGTTGCGCCATGTGATCCGCGAGCTGACGCAGCAGTTGCCGGCTGGCAAGCTGGCCGACCCGGTGGTGAAGGAGCTGGCCTCGTGGGGCTGTGGCACCACCATGCATGTGGCCCACCTGCTGGCGCCGCGCCTGGAGGGCGAAGACAACACCAAGGACATCGATTTCTCTGCCGCCGGCGTCAGGGCGCGCCGCGAGGCCGGCTACGCCGACACGCAGAAGATGATCGAGCGTGCGCCCTGGCGTGCGCCGACCGACCCGATCGAAGGCGTGGTCGAGTATGTTTGAGGTATCCGCTGCTGCGGCTGACGTACGCAAGCACTGCGTCGCGCATCAGCCGGTCATGCTGCTCGGCGGTGGGGTGCGCAGCGCCAAGTCGGGCGCAGCGTCGTGACCACCCTGATTGGCGTCTGGCTGGTGGTGATCGGGTCGGTGGGTGTGATGGGCTTTGCCATCCAACGCGGTGCCACCTGCACCGTAGCGGCGGTGGATGAGGTTTTGAGCAAGCGCCGCGCGCACCGCTTGCTGGCGATGCTCGAAGCGTCGCTGTGGGTGGCCGGTGGGCTGGCACTGGCGCAGTTGGCGAATCTGGCCGGCAGCATGCCGTCCGGCTATGAGGTCAGCGCGTGGACCGTCATCGGTGGCGCCTTGCTGGGCTTGGGCGCCTGGATCAACCGGGCTTGCGTGTTTGGTGCCGTGGCGCGCCTGGGGTCGGGTGAATGGGCCTATGCCGCCACACCGCTGGGCTTCTACCTGGGCTGCCTCAGCGTGATGGCCGTCTTCTCACGTCCGGCGGCTACCCAGTTGACCGACCCGTCACCGCTGTTCCAGGCCTCGGCGCCGGTCGCTCTGCTGTTCGTGGCCTTTGTGCTCTGGCGGCTGTGGCCCGACCTGTGGGCCTTGCGCAGGCCCGACCGCATCAGCGGGCTGCGCCAGAAGGACTGGACACCTCATGCCGCCACCGTGGTCATCGGCGTGAGCTTTGTCATCACGCTGCTGTTGGCCGGCCGCTGGGCCTATACCGATGTGCTGGCTGACCTGGCGCGGGCGATGGACCTCAAGACCGCCGCCGGCGCGGTCTCGCTGTTGCCGGTGCTGCTGTTGCTTGCGCTCTACGTCGGCGCGCTGGTCGGCGGCCTCACCGCAGGGCGCTGGCAGTCCACCCGGGTGTCCGCAGCGCAATTGCGCAGGTGCTTTGCCGGGGGTGTTGTCATGGCTTGGGGCAGTTTGCTGATCCCCGGGTCGAACGACGGGCTGATCCTGATCGGCATGCCGCTGTTGCACCCTTACGCCTGGTTGGCCTTCGCCAGCATGGTCGGCGCGATTGTGTTGGCGATGCAGATCAGCAGCGCCGGGTGGGCCAGTCGGCCGCGCGGCAAGGCTACTTGAACAACTCCGCGTAGCTGCGCGCACGGTTTCGATCCGCAGCAAGCAGAGAGCCATTCGCCTGCGTCGCCGGCGTGGCCAGCGCTGGACTGAGCAAGAAGTGACTCGATTCCAGCGACGAACAGTGTCGACCAAGGGAGGGCCACGAAGGTGACCGAACCGAATCAACTTCACCCTGCCAGCACCATGGCGGTGGGTGTCACGGCGTACGGCAACCTTCTGGGCCGCGCCGGCGGCGAGCAATTGGCCTTGGCTTGTCGCCCGGTCGAGCAGCCAACGTTGTCGGTGGTCTTGTACCGATCGCCGCCCTATGACCTTCAGGTGCTGGAAATGAACATGCCGCGCCTGTCGATCAACCTCACCGCCTCCAGCGTCTTCGGTGGCGTCGAGTCGGAGCGCCGCCGCAGCTTCGAAGCCAAGCGCCATTCCATGTTCTTGACGCCACCGTCGGCTGCCGTGCAATGGCGAAAGCAGTCGCCGAGCCGTCATCTGACGATCTACTTTCGCCCGCAGTTGCTCGAAGAAGAGAGTGAGTGCGCCGACCACTTGCAGCGTTGCGGTCATATCTTCAATGTCACTCTGCCCGAATGCGCCACGCTCATCGAGCGGCTCGAGGCAGAGATGACCGCGCCCGGTCTGTTTGCAACAGAAGCGGTCGACTCCCTGGCGCGTCTGCTGCTGGTTGCCTTTGCCAGACGGTCTGGCCGTGGCACAAGCCCGCTGCGAATGTCGGCTGAAGTGCTGCGGCGGCTTGAGGACTACGTCGATGCCAACCTGACTCGCCGCATCCTGGTCGCCGACATGGCCGATGCAGTCCGGTTGCCGGCGCAGACGTTTGCCAAGGCCTATTTGCGATACACCGGCCGCTCGCCGCACCAGTTTGTCTTGGCGCGACGCGTCGAGCGGGCCAAAAACCTGCTGCACCACGGTCCGCTCAGCCTGAGCGAGGTGGCCGCCGCCTGCGGCTTCTCGAGCCAGCAGCACATGACCCATGTGTTGAGCGAACGACTGGGCAAAACGCCATTGGCGGTGCGCGGCGAAGCTTTGCAAAAAACGGCCGCATCTCGAGACAGATGAGCGCATTCCCGCAATCGCGAGCCGTTGCCCAGCCAGTTGCGCGATATTCGTGCTGCGTCAACGACCAAATTTCTTCCAAAAGAAAGATGCCCATGAAACTTGGTCGACCGAATGCTGACCATGCCAGATTCAATCCCTGGCGTGCGGCGGTGGCCGCGTTTGCGGTCTCGCTGGCATGAGGCGGACCGGCGACCGAGAATGATGCTGGTGAAAAATGCGGCTGCAGCGGCAGTAATCTTGCTTAGCTGCCACGAAGTGAAGACATTCTGTCTCAAACGGATAATAAAACCATGACCGTGGCTGGCGGCGACCCTGCAAAGTGGCTGCGAAAACGGTCTATGGCGTCAGTGGGGCGAGGTGGAGTTTAGGAGGGGTCTGGCCTCATCGCGTGGCGATAGATTTGCTTTGTTCTATGTCCGTTCCGCGCTGAAGGAACAAAGTAACTCATCTGCGCGATATTGGTTGTCGTACTGCAGGCTTTGCAAGAGTCAGCCCTTTTGGCGGCAATGCAAGCAGACTTTTGTAATACACGCCCCGCGCAGGGTAGGTAACGTATATTTATTTAACCTGTAATATTTTTATGGAATTCCTATGAAACAAGTTATTGGTTCGAGACGCCGACCCGGACTGGCTGTGATCGTGATGGCGACCGCGGTGGCTTCGACGTTGTATGCCTGCGGCGGCGGGTCGTCAGACAACGTATCTGCCAGCGACGCAACCGCGAATGCTTTGCGAGCGCTGATCACGAGCGAGACGCCGGGTGGAATTCCGAATTTGGTGGTGCCGGCGACCGACGCCGGAATTCCCGTGCCACCAGCGCCGGCGGGCTATCCCGGCCGGTTCGACACCACCGAAGCGAAGCGCTTCCTGGGCAAGCTGATTTTTCATGACCCGGTCCGTACCCAACGCGTCAACCTCAATACCGGTCAGCCGCTGGACTTCCCCAAGGCGACGGCATTTGGCGGGACGATCGGCGTCACCGACTCGGCCGATGGCCCGGCTCCTGCCGGCACCTTCGGGAGCGGCACGGCTGCGCAGGTCGAAGCGGTGCGGATGCAGACCGTCGGGACGGGCAGCTGCGGCTCCTGCCACATCGGAGAGTCGAGCGGCAAGGCTGGCCAGGTTTTGAACTTCAACACCGGCGGTGAGGGCCGCGGCTATACCGACGAGACGGGCCGGTTCATACCTCGCCGGCGACCGATGGACTCGCTGATCAAGCTGCGGCAAGAGCCGCTTTTCCAGGGCGATGCACTGGTGGATGCGCTACCGACCCTGACCGACATCTTCGTGCTTGCCGGCCAGCGCACAGTGACCACACCGGCACTTTTTTATCACAACCTTCCCCCCTCACCCAACCTGACCATCCTTCAGTCAGGGCGCCTCGACCAAATCGACAGTGTGGGGCGCCTGTCCCCTTCGATGGTCGGCTTTGCGTTCAACAACCGCCTACTGTTCGGCGGCTTTGCCGGTGAGGCTTCAACAGTCGCCGGGTCCCTCCAGCCGTCATCGATTCTCCTCAACCCGCCGTTTGACGATCCTGCGCAGGAGAACCTCACGTTCCTCTTGCTCGATGCGCACCGGCAGCTGGGCAGTCAAATCCCGGCCCTGCAGGCGATCCCGGCGTTTGTACAGGCCTTCCGCGAAGCGTTTCCAGCCGAGGCGGCAAAAGCTGACGGCGCCGGTGGTACACCCAACGACCTCATTAACGACTTCACGGTGGCGCGCGCGACCACCACGTTCTTGAGGACAGTCGTCACCCGGAATACGCCTTATGACCGGTTCCTCGCAGGCGACAACGCGGCGCTCACGTCCTCGCAGCAAAAAGGCGCGACTCTGTTCTTCACCAAAGCAACCCAAGGCGGAGCTGGTTGCGTTGCTTGCCACAGTGGGCCCATGCTCAACAAGCAACCGAACGATCCTGATCTCAAGGGGGTTGGATCGTTGGTCGAGGAGAATTTCTCCAACGTTGGCATTGGTGACCACCCCGTGCAGGCGCTGAATGCCTTGGCGCGCGGTAAGGCCACGGACTACCACGCAGAAGACACGGGTCGCGAGGAAGTCACCGGTAAGGCTTCGGACAAATACAAGTTCCGCAGTCTCACGCTTCGACAGCTCCGCGATGCCGGTCAGTTCTTCCACAACGGATCGATGACCAGTGTCCGCAGCGTGGTGGAGTATTTCAACGCTGGCATTCCTCAAGACCGGACGGCGGGCGCTGAACCGACCCTGGATGTGCGGTTCACAAGCCCGCGCGGCGCTGGGACCAAGGGTCTTGGCCTCACACCGGAACAGGTCGGCTTTCTCACCGACTTCCTCGAGAACGGGCTTTACGATCCGACCTTCTCGGCGTCCTTCCAGCCGACGAAAGACGACCTGAACTACAGCGCCAAGCACCCCAGCCTCGCGGCTAAGGGCGCAAAGGATGGCATGCTCCTGAGCGGCTTCGCCATCGACAGCAACGATCCGCTGTCGCGCCGAGACCAGGGCCTTTCTTTCCTCGACGTGACCACCCGGACGGCAATGAAAGTGACAACCTCGGGTTCAACCGATACGTGGGTCATCACGAACAACAGCGCTTCGGTGATCGACACTCACCTGCTCGTGGTCGTGAAGGGCTTGGCCGCGGGCGTGACTGTCAACGCCACCGAGCAGACCCTGAACCAGGCGCTCCCAGGTGGCGTCGCTTCGGGTGAAGCTGCTGGTCAGCCGGTCTATCGAGTATTCCTGCCTGAAGGCGTGCTCAACAGGGGCGCGTCGACGTCGGTGAAAATCGTCCGGACCGGGGGATCGAGCAGTTCTTACCAGCTCAAGTTACTCTCTGGCCAGGGCAAACTCTAGCCTGATTGGAAGAGAGCCCAGCCACACCCTGACCAATTCGTTGTATGAGCTGGTTGAAGTGTGAGTTGATGGCAGCTTGTTGTCCGACGGCGTGATGCCGACCCAGAGCATCGTTCGCACGCTGTCGTTCAAGGGCTTGCGGCCGCAGGCTGCACTGCGCGCTGAACGCGTTGTCGGCCAGGGCAAGCCTTGACGACGGCAGGCCCCGTGCGTCCTGCGCGGGGCCGATGGACAGGGCATGGGATCGGCGCGTTGATCGCGCCGGCAACTGACGCCAGGAACGGATCGTTCGTCGGGCTTCTCGGATCAGGGCCCGAGTCCGGCATCACACCCGTTCGGCGTCTGTCATGACTTAGTAACTCGCCGCCCTCGAGTGATGAAGTCCTTGCTGAGAAACGCTTGGCTTGAACCGGTCAGCGATCACCCGGCACGCGGGTTTGCGAGACCGCGAACACGTAACTCAGGCCGAGGCCGAAGCTGAGGTTCTGGCGCGAGCGCACCAGCGGGCTCGGGTCGAAGCTGGCACCGGCCAGGCTGTCGTATTGCGCAAACGTCCCCAGCCAAAAGTCGCCCAGGCGCCGTGACGCCAGAACCGTCGCGGCCCAGCCGCCGGCGCCGCCATGCGCCTCGAAGGCGCGGCGCGACGCTGTCGCGTAGGCAGCCGGCACGCCGTAGAAGTAGCGGTTGTAGCCGCTAGAGGCGGCCACAGGACCGACTTGCCAGCTCGTGTCCCAGCCCTGCGAAGACCAATCCAGGTTCAATACCGGGCTGGCGGTATAACCGATCAAACGTGCGTTGCGTTCCACCGTGAAGACGGCGCGCACGGGCAGGCGCAGATCCAGCGCCCACTCACCCGGGCCAGCGCGGCCGGCACCCAGAATCCACTTCACGCTGGGCCCGGCTTCGAGTGTGGGCGACAGGTTGGGCAGCCCGACGCGGGCGCGGTTGTCGCTGCTGCGGGTGGGCGTGTTGACGGCCAGGCTCAGGTCGAATTTCAGGCGCTCGTTGTCGACCAGCAGTGCATGCGCACCCTCGCGGTCGGCGCGGAAGACCTCGCCGCGGTACTGGAAGTACGGAATGGGCAACAGCCAGTTGCGGTACTGGTCGCTGCCACGGTAGTGCGGCAGGTGCAACAGGCCCACACCCAGACCCAGTTCCCACAAGGGCTGATCAGCTCGGGAGGCGCTGGGCACAAGGGCCGCAGACACCGAAATCGCCAGCGCCAGGCTGACACTTGCACGGCTGGCAATTACACGGCTGGCAATTACACGGCTGGCAATCGCACGGCTGGCACGGATGAAGGGTGAGTGGCTTGGCATCCACCTGAGTCGTGCAGGCGGCTCTTTGCTTACACGCCCGCGATGCCGTCAGACCAGCTCAGCGTCGGTCATCACCTCAACCAGCGCAGGGCCGGAAACGGCAAGCGCGTTGCGCAGCGCCTGATCGAGTTCCTCTACCGCATTGACCTTGGCCCCATGCCCGCCACATTGCTTGGCAAACATCGCAAACGACGGGTTGTGCAGGCTGGTCTCCCACACTGGCAATTCGCCCGCCCGCTGCTCCTTGGTGATCTTGCCGAGCTGCCCGTTGTTGAGCAGCACATGGGTGATGTCCATGCCGTACTTCACCGCCGTGGTGAACTCCATCGCGTACTGGCCAAAGCCGCCGTCACCCGAGATCGACACCACCTTGCGGCCGCGCAAGGCGTCGAAGTCCTGGGTGGCCGCCCAGGCGCCGATGGCCGCCGGAAAGCTGAAGCCGATCGACCCCAGGTAGCCCGACATCAACACCCGTTGGCCCTGGCTTTCGAAGTAGCGGCCGAAAGAGTAGGTGTTGTTGCCCACGTCCACCGCGATGATGGCGTCGGCCGGGCACAGCCGCGTCAGCGCGTCAAAGACGGCGGCGGCGTGGATGCCTTGGCCACGGGTTTCACCCAGCCGCCGGCGCTTCTCGTCGCGCCACAGGGCCCAGCGCTGGGCCAGCTCGGTGCGCTGGTCTGGTGCGTCAGCAGGCCGGCTCAGGCGGGGCGAGATGGCCGCGCAAAAGGCGCCGATCTCGCCCCACACGGGCAGCGCCACCGGGTGGAAGCGGCCCAGTTGCATGCGCTCAAAATCAACCTGGATGATGGGTTTGGCACGGTCAATGCCGGTGTGGTTGGCAAACGATGAACCCAGCGCAATGATCAGGTCGGCCTCGTTCATGAACCAGCTGGCGATGGGCGTGCCCGAGCGCCCCAGCACGCCGCCCGCGTTGGTATGGCTGTCGGCGATCAGGCCCTTGCCCTTGAAGGTGGTGACCACCGCCGCGCCCATCTGCACGGCCAGCGCGATCACCGCCTCACGCGCTGCGACGGCGCCGTGGCCGATGACGATCAAGGGGCGGCGTGCAGCATTGATCATGGCTGCGGCCTGCGCCAGATCGGCCTCGGCGGGCACCACCACCGCGCCACCCACACGCCCTTGTGGGCCGCCGGCTTTGGCCTGGCTGGGCAGGGTTTGCACATCGTCGGGCACGATGAGGTGCGCCACATCGCGCTCCACCCCCGCCGCTTTGCAGGCCAGACTGGTCAGTTCCGCAGGGTTCGACGTGGGCAACACGGTCTGCGAGAAGCGCGACACGGCCTGGAAGGCCGATTTCAAATCAATGTCCTGGAACGCACCCGGGCCGAAGACCTGGGTCTGCACCTGGCCGGTCAGGGCCAGCACCGGCGCGCGGTCGACCTTGGCGTCCCACAGCCCCGTCAACAGATTGGTGGCGCCCGGCCCGGCGATGGTCAGACAGGCTGCGGCCTGACCGGTCAGCTTGCCGTAGGCCGATGCGGCAAATGAGGCCGCGCCTTCATGGCGCACGCCGACAAAACGCATCTCGCCTGCCACCACCCGGCGACGAATGGCGTCGGCCAGCCCCAGGTTGGAATGGCCCACCATGCCGAACACATGCCTGACGCCCCAGTTCACCAGCGTCTGCGCCATCACGTCGGTTACCGTGCGCTGGTGGTCCGGCTCGGGTTCAAGGCCGATGAACACCCCGTCGACGTCGACCTTGATCGGGTACAGGCGCTGGCCGCTGTCCTCATGGCCGCCGGGTGGCTTGCCGGTCAGGGGGTCAAAGTCCCAACCATGCCAGGGGCAGCGGACCCAGCATTGGCCGTCCGCCCCCGGTTCAATCGAGCCCTCGCCCAGCGGGCCGCCCTGGTGCGGGCAGCGGTTGTCCATCGCCGCCCACTGGCCCTTGAAGTGGGTCAGGCAGATCGACTGGTTGCGTGGCGTCACCGTCTTCACGCGGCCCTCGGGCAGGTCAGCCACACCGCCCACGCGAACCCATTCGAGTGGCTTCTCGTTCATGCTGTCTCCGATGTCAAAAGGGGACTGCCCCTGGGTTTGCCCATGGGGTCTGCCAAAAAGGGGCACGGCAAAGATTGACGCAGCGGGATCAGCCAATGCCGCCATAGCTGACGCCCGAGAGATGCGCCATTTCGCGCTTCCAGGTGGTCAGGTCGTCCAGCTCGAACTTGGCCACATGGTCATGCCCGCAGGCGCGCGCCATCACCTGCATCAGCTCGACAGATGCGCCCAGGAAGTTCGCCAGTTGCCGGGCAGATTTGTCCACCACCAACCGGGCCACCAGGTGGGGCTTTTGGGTGGCGATGCCGACGGGGCAGTTGTTGGTGTGGCAGGCCCGCATGGCGATGCAACCGATGGCCTGCAAAGCGGCGTTGGACAGCGCAATCGCGTCGGCACCCAGCGCCAATGCTTTGACAAAGTCAGCGGGCGTGCGCAGACCCCCGGTGATGACCAGGGTGATGTCGCGCTGGCCCGACCGGTCGAGGTGCCGGCGCGCGCGCGCCAGCGCCGGAATGGTCGGCACCGAGATGTTGTCGCGGAACAGCGTTGGCGCGGCGCCGGTGCCACCGCCACGGCCATCCAGGATGATGTAGTCAACGCCCACCTCGAGGGCCGCGTCGATGTCGCGCTCGATATGCTGGGCCGACAGCTTGTAGCCCACCGGAATGCCCCCAGTGCGCTGGCGCACCTCGGCGGCAAATTCGCGCATCTGGCGCGGCTCGGTCCAGTCCGGAAAGCGGGCCGGCGAGATCGCAGCTTCACCCGCCGTCAGGCCGCGTACTTCGGCAATCCTTGCGCTGACCTTGGGCCCGGGCAAGTGCCCGCCGGTGCCGGTTTTTGCACCCTGGCCGCCCTTGAAGTGGAAGGCCTGCGCCCGCTCCACCTTGTCCCAGCCAAAGCCGAAACGGGCCGAGGCCAGCTGGTAGAAGTAACGCGAGTTGGCCTGTTGCTCCTCGGGCAGCATGCCGCCTTCACCCGAGCAGATGCCGGTGCCGACCAGCTCAGCGCCCTGCGCCAAGGCCACCTTGGCCGATGCCGACAGCGAGCCAAAGCTCATGTCCGACACGATCAGCGGAATGGCCAGGCGCAAGGGGCGATGGGCATTTGGACCGATGACCACGTCGGTGCCCACCGGGTGCTCGTCCAGCAGGGGCGGGCGGTGCAACTGCGCGGGCAGGATCTGGATGTCGTCCCAGCTGGGCAGGTGGTCGCGCGGCACGCCCATGGCTTCTACTGCGCCGTGGTGGCCGGTTTTTTTCAGGCCGTCCCGGGCATAGATCTGGATCAGCTGGTTGTGCGGCTCTTCAGCAGTGCCGTGGGCGGTGTCGGCATAGACGCCCAGGTACGCCTGGCGGTCAAAAGGCTGGGGGTGCGCCTGGCCCCAGGCTGCGATCTCGTCGGCATCGACCCAGACCTGGCCGTCGTCCAGCCAGGTGCTGAACTTTTGCAAGGCCTCAGCGTTGTTGTAGGCCGAGACGCCGCTGTCGAGGCGGTAGTCCCAGTGGTGTACGCCGCAGACCAGGTTGTTGCCTTCGACATGGCCATCGGCCATCAGCGCGCCGCGGTGCAGGCAGCGGCCGTAGAGCACGGTCACGGCGTCATCATGGCGAACGATCACGAGATCGACCTCGCCGATCAGTGCATGCGCCGGTTGACGGTCGGCAAGTTGGTCGTAGCGGGCAATGGCAGTCTTGTGCAAGGCGTCTCCAGTTTTGGTGGCAATCATCGGGCTGCAGGGTGGGTCAGCGCCATTGCGGTGGCGGCGGGATGCGCGCCACCAGGCTGGACAGGCCGTCAGCGTACTGGCTGCGCAATTGCATCCAGTAGGCGTCGTCCTTCTCCAGCGTGGCGAAATTTCTGGCGTTAAAACTGTTGGCTGCGTAGCGCAGCAAGTCGATGGGCGCATCGACCGACAGGTTGCTGCGCATGGTGGCGTCAAACGACAGCAGCGAGAGCTTGGCCGCTTCGTCCAGTGTGGTGCTGCCGGTCAGCGCCCGGTCGAGGATGGGCTTGCCGTATTTGGTCTCACCCAGCTGCAAAAATCGCGAGCGGTCGGACGCCTCGACAAAGTTGCCCGCCGGGTAGATCTGGAACAGCCGGGTGGTTTCACCGGCGATCTGGCCGCCCACCAAAAAGCTGCCACCCGGGTCGCCATAGGGCTGCACAAAGTGGCCGTCGCGTGCAATGACCTCGCGCAATTTGCTGCCCACCATCGCGGCCACGTCGAACAGGGTTCGGGCGCTGTGGATGTCATGACCAAAACTGCCACTGCCCGCGGCCTCGCGCAGCCCCGTGACCACGGCCTGGGTGGTGGCCAGATTGCCGGCCGACAGCACCGCAATCACACGCTGACCTGGCACTTCAAACAACGCCAGCTTCTTGACCAGGGCGACCTGGTCGACGCCGGCATTCGAACGAGAATCAGAGGCCAGCACCAGGCCGCCAGGCAGCAAGATTCCAAGACAGTAGGTCATTTTTTCACCCGGTTTGTGCTTGCAGACCATGCCGATGCGCATTGCCCAAGTGGCTTGGTCGCCACCGCCACCTCGACATTACCGACATCCGACGCATGACACCATCCCCAGCGCTGACCGACCTTGCCGTTGCTGTCTTGCAAGACGTCCAGGCCCAGATTGGCGCCGGCCGCGTGGCCGACTACATCCCCGCGCTGGCGCGTGTCGACCCGCAGCAGTTCGGTCTGGCCATCCACACCTGCAGCGACGAACGTGCCGCCGTCGGCGACTGCCTGCAGGCATTTTCAGTTCAGAGTGTGTCAAAGGTATTCACGCTGACGCTGGCCCTGGGGCGGGTGGGCGAAGCGCTGTGGCAGCGTGTGGGACGCGAACCCTCGGGCTCGCCCTTCAATTCCATCGTTCAGCTCGAACGCGAGAAGGGCATTCCACGCAACCCCTTCATCAACGCTGGCGCCCTGGTGGTCACCGACGCCATCCTGGCCGGCCGGCCGCCGCAGGTGGCGGTGGCCGAGATCCTGGCCTACCTGCGTGAGTTGTGCGACGACCCCGCCGTCAGCGTTGACCACGAGGTGGCGCAGTCCGAGGCCGACACCGGCTTTCGTAACGCCAGCCTGGCCAACTTCATACGCGCG
The DNA here is from genome assembly GCA_038236495.1 of Burkholderiales bacterium. GTDB lineage: Bacteria > Pseudomonadota > Gammaproteobacteria > Burkholderiales > Burkholderiaceae_C > Pseudaquabacterium. The sequence continues at coordinate 16,878 of JBBRZR010000003.1, read as the reverse complement.
TTTGGCAACCTGCAAAACCCGGTGGCCTGCGTGCTGGAGACCTATTTCAACCAGTGCGCGCTGCGCATGACCTGCGTGCAACTGGCGCGGGCCGGCTTGTTCCTGGCCCATGGCGGGGTTGACCCGGTCACCCGCCAGCGCGTGATCGACCCGCAGGCGGCGCGGCGCATCAACGCGCTGATGATGACCTGCGGGCACTACGACGCCTCGGGCGACTTCGCCTTCCGGGTCGGCCTGCCGGGCAAGAGCGGCGTGGGTGGCGGCATCCTGGCGATTGCACCGCGCAAGGCGTCCATCGCAGTGTGGGCGCCGGGGCTGAACGACGCAGGCAACTCGCTGGTCGGGGCATTGGCGCTTGAGAGCCTGTCGCGGCGCACGGGCTGGTCGGTGTTCTGATAGTCGGCGCTCTGGGCGTGGGCGCCGCGGGCTATGGGCACGGTCTGTTGCGTGGCGGCGAAATGGGCGAGTTGATCGACGCATAGCGACCCGTCAGCGACATTCGTCGCAATCGATTTGCGCCCCTCAAGCTGCCGGTGAATCGGTGTCGGCCTTGGCGGGTCAAGCCTGCTTGTGGGCACGCCAGCCGCACCTTGCCGCGCCGAAGATTGGAGGAAGAGTCCCTGCGCTGATGCCCCAGCTCAAACAGTTTCTTTGGCCCAACGCACCTTGTACTGATGCCATGCACCGAGCACATTGCTGCCCAAGCCGATGAAACCCGCAGCCCTCAGCGTCAAAGATGAACAGGCCAGACGTGGTGCCACCCGGCCGCTCTCCATTGACGCCTTGACGCCGCTCTTGCCGATCAGGGCAGCAGCTTGCGATAGGCGCGAAGCTCCGCACCGCCAAAGGGCGCCGGCCCGCCAAGCAGGTTGGTGGAGTTGTTGCCGAACGCCGCCGCCTTGCCGTCACGGGACAACAGCAGGTTTGTGGTGGTGTTTCCGTTGCCCACCGTGCCGTTGGTCAGCGTCGCCGCATTCAGTCTTGCGCCTGTGACGAGATCAAGCACCCTCGGGAGGGCTCGGTAGTCTTGGCCGCCGCCGCTGCCTTCCACGTAGCCTACTTTGCGGCCGTCATCGGAAAAACTCAGGAATGCCCGATAACCGTCGCCGGCTGTCAGGTTGCGGTCCAGGACGCGGTTGAGTGCGCCCGTTGCAAGATCCTTCACATACACGCCGCCTGGTCCCGCACTGGTGTCGTAGTCCGAGAAGAAAGCGATCTTGGTGCTGTCGGCCAGAAAGGTCTGCACGCCCATAGACGGGCCGGGGCCCTGGAAGCCCGGGAAGGTGAGTTGGCGCCCCGCGGCATCAGTGCTGACCAGACGGACGCCGCCGCTGGCGATGTCAAACGCATAGACGTCGCTCCCCGCCGTGGCGTCACCGGCTTGCGGGTAGGCCGCACGGCTGGAAAAAGCAAGCGTTCGGCCATTCGGCGAAAGCCAGGCGTTGCCATCAGCCCTGCCTTGCGACGTGGTGAAGCGCACTTGGTTTTCCAAGTTGATGAGCAAGCCGCTGGCCAGGTCACGCAAAAGCATGCGCGCCGGCCCATTGGCTGAGCAGTCGTAGCCGCTGCATATGGCGGTGGGCTGTGCAATGAACGCCACGCGTGAGCCATCGTCCGACACGCCAGCAAACTGGTACCCGCTCACATTGGGGAAGGTGCTCAGCAGCGGGGTGACACGCGTCTGTTGGCCCGTGCTCAGGTTCTGCACCATGATCGCAAGCTCCAAGCCGCTGTTGCCGAGTGCATCGTAAGCGGTCAATAAACCACGTCTTTCGCGTTCGAGGCTGAGCGGGGATGCTACGTGTCCATGTACAACAAGGTGGACGCGTATGTCAGAGATCAGCACAGAGTTGTTGAGCCGATTGGTTATCGGACGGAAGTTGGACGGTCGGTGCACCTACGATCCCAAAGCGAAGGCAGAGGTTGTGCAGGCATGCCTGCAGCCCGGGGTGTCGGTGGCCAAGATCGGGATGCAGTGCGGCATCAATGCCAACCTGTTGCGACGCTGGATTGGCGAGCGCCAGCGCGTGGCTGGTGCGCAGCGACCTGTGGCGCCGCTGAACCTGCGGGATTCGGATGCGGCGTTCGTGCCGCTGCAATTGGAGGCTGATCGGGTGCAGTCCAAGGCGGTGCAGGCTGGGACGCTGCAGGCTGGGACGCTGCAGTTGCATGTGCGGCTTGCCAATGGTGTGGAGTTCGACCTCGGCGAAGCCGGCCCCGCGGAGTTGTCGTCCGTCATCCGGCTACTCAGCAGCTTGCCATGTTCCAGTTCAACAGCGCGCTGACGGTGTACCTGCACCGCCCTGCCATCGACTTCCGCATGGGCATCAACGGACTGTCCATCGTGGTGGAGCAGGCCCTGGGCCTGGACCCGTTCGCAGCGGCCGTGTACGTGTTCAGCAACCGCCGGCGTAACCGGGTGAAGATCCTGGGCTGGGACCGCAACGGCTTCTGGCTTCTGATCAAGCGCCTGGAGCAGGACCGCTTCGTCTGGCCCGACGAGACTGCGGTGCCCAGCGTGACGGTAGAGCAGTTGCACTGGCTGCTCGACGGCATTGATCTGACGCTCACGCAAAGGCACCCCCGGCGCGTCTACGAGCGCGTTGCCTGAGCACTCGCACGGGGTTATGTCACGGGCGCGATGAGATGGCGGTGGTCACGAAAATACTGCTGGAATATGTGATGTTCGAGGAACACCGCAGCGCCATATAGATCAAAGTAGGCGATGGTTCAAATGCCCTTTGCCGAACAGTTCCAAGCCCTGCAGCAGGCGCTGGCGGAGGCCGCTCGACGAAGCGAAGAAGCCGCTGTTCGCAACCTCGCGCTCATTGGTGAAATGCGTGTATTGCGCAACGAGCGCGACCTCCTGAAGGAGCAGCTGGAGAAGTTCAAGCGCCAGCTGTTCGCAGCCAAGAGCGAGAAGACCGGCGAGGCGCTCGGCACGGACCAGAAGGACATGTTCTTCAACGAAGCCGAGCAGCTTGGTGCCACCGCCGAGCCGGCCGCTGAGGAAGGCGTTGACGACAAGACCATCGACGTACCTGGCCACAAGCGCGCCAAGCGCGGTCGCAAGCCGCTGGATCCTGCACTGCCTCGCGAGGTGGTGCGCCATGAGCTGCCCGAGTCCGAGCGTGTGTGTCCGCATGACGGCGCTGCGCTGCAGGAGATCGGCGTGGAGGCCACCGAGCAGCTCGACATCATCCCGCAGCAGGTGCGCGTGATCCGCCACGAGCGGGTCAAGTACGCATGCCCGTGCTGTGACGCCGGGATGCGCCTGGCGGCCAAGCCGGCGCAGGTGATCCCCAAGGGCTTGTTCACCGAGTCCTTGCTGGCCTGGGTCATCACCTCCAAGTACATGGATGGCCTGCCGCTGTACCGCCAGGCCGCGCTGCTCGGGCGCTTCGGCGGCACCGACATCTCGCGCAACACGCTGGCGGCCAGCGTCGTGCGAGTGGGCCAGGCAGTTCAACCCATCATCAACTTCTTGCGCGACCGGCTGCTGGAGGCGCCGCTGATCTACGGCGACGAGACCGAGATCCAGGTACTCAAGGAGCCGGGCCGAAAGGCGCAGACCAAGAGCTACATGTGGGCGCAGATGGCCGAAAGGTCAGGTGCCGATGGCGCGGGTCCACCGATCCGGTTGTTCGCCTACGCACCGTCGCGCGGGACGGAGGCATCGCTGCGTCTGTACGCCGGTGTGCGCGAGGGTGGCCGCAGTGCCGGCAGATGAAGGCCGGTGGCGCAGCGCCGGGCAGAGCGCCGGCTGTTTCAGCGTTGCTGGGCACGGCGGCTTGCGCCGGGACGACCTGCAACAACTGGCGCGCCAGTGCCAGGTTGGCCTTGCGACTGCCATTGGCCAACAGGCCGTAGTGCCGGATGCGGTGGAACCTGCCGGGTAATACGTGGAGCAAGAAGCGGCGCATGAACTCTTCGGGCGCCAGCGTCATGGTCTTGTGGCGCGTTTGGCCCTTGGTGCCCTCCTTGACCCGGTAATCCTTCCATTTGAAGGTGATGCCGCGCTCGTCCATGGCGATCAGCCGGCTGTTGGAGATGGCCACCCGGTGCGTGTAGCGCGACAGGTAGGCCAGCACGGCTTGCGGCCCGGCGAACGGCCGCTTGGCGTAGACCACCCACTCGCAGCGGCGCATCGGCGCGAGCCAATCCTTGAACGCCTGGGCATCGGCCAAGCCGGTGTGTTCACCCAGGAACTTGAGCTTGCCGCCGTCGTGCAGCCGCTGCAGTTCCTCCGCGAAACGCCTTCGGAACAGCCTCGAGAGCACACGCACCGGCAGGAAGAACCCCGGCCGGCAAGCCACCCAGGTCTTGCCGTCAGGCGCAAGCCCGCCGCCTGGCACGATGCCGTGAACATGCGGGTGGTGCGTCAGCGCCGAGCCCCAGGTGTGCAGCACCAGTGTGGCGCCGATGCGCGCGCCCAGGTGCTTCGGGTCGGCCGCGATGGTCTGCAGCACCTCAGCGGCCATGTCGAACAGCAGGCTGTAGATCTCGGCCTTGTTCGGATAGGCCAGGTCGGCGATGGGTGCAGGCAGCGTGAAGACCACGTGGTAATACTCGACTGGCAGCAGATCGGCCTGCCGGGCGTCGAGCCAACGCTTGGCCGCTGTGCTCTGGCACTTGGGGCAGTGGCGGTTGCGGCAAGTAATGGAGCGCACTCCATTACTTGCCTTATGGGGACCACTCCGTTACGGGGAGCGCGTGCGCCGAAGCTGCGCAAACGCCGGCTCCGACGCGCGTGGAACTCTCTATTACATCTTGGTCTTCAGTAACGCGATCAGCCGGTCTGGCGGTCGGAATGTGCCTTTGCGAAGGTTGGGCGGCACCATCATCTCGATGGCCTCCAACTTCTGACTGGGGTCGGCGCGAACGTAGACCTCGGTTGTGGCCAGGTTGGCGTGTCCAAGCCAGAGCGAGACCTTGCGGATGTCTTGCGTGGCTTGAAGCACCATCAGTGCGCAGGTATGCCTCAACACATGTGGGGATGCCTGCTTGCTGGCCAAAGTCGCACATCGCTGACTCGCGGTGAGGACATGGCGTCGAAGAATGTAGGCCACGCCCCATCGGCTCAAGGGATCGCCACGAGCATTGACGAACACCTCGGGCGTCAAGAGCCCACCTCGCACTGCCAGCCATGCCCGTAGTGCCGATGCGGCTGGCTTCCATAGCGGCAATGCTCGTTCTCGCCGGCCCTTGCCAAGCACGCGGACGCTCGCTGCCTGCGCGCCCACATCGGCAGTACGCAGGCCCGTCAACTCCGACACCCGCAGGCCAGCGCATACCGCCAAATGCAGTATTGCCCGATCCCGAATCCCGTATCGCGTTGTCGGGTCAGGCGCATCAAGCAAGGCCTGAGTCTCGTCTTTGTCGAAATGCGCGACCAGCCGCGAATCGGTCCGCTTGAACGGGATCGCGAGGACTCGGCGAATCTGATCGAGCGCAGCCGGTTCGCGATGTTGCAGGAAGCGAAAGAATGCTCGAATGGCAGCCAAGCGAACGTTGCGCGTCTGCGCTGAGTTGCCGCGGTCGACCTCCAGGTGCCGCAGAAAGGCTGCGATCAACGTTGCCTCGAGTTGCTCCAACTGCAAGGCCGACGGTGCGACCTTGAGCTTGGACGAGGCAAACTCGAACAGCGCCTGAAAGCTGTAGGCGTAGGAGTCACAGGTGTGGCCACTTGCACCGCGCTGCTGACTCAGGTGATCACGCAGGAAGACTTCGATATGGGGTGCGACCGAGCTCATGACGGCTCCTTGGCAAAGAAGCTCTCGCCGGCGGCGGCAATGTCCGCCAGCAACTCCGCCGTGGCCTGCAAGTACCAGTACGTCGAATCGATGTTTACGTGCCCGAGATAGGTCGCCAACGCCACCATGTGATGTCCGATGCGTTGGCGACCCGCCGGCGCCGACTCCAATGCTCTGACGGCGAACGTATGCCGAAGCTCGTGCAGCCGCGGTTGGTGCCCTTGCGATCCCCGCACACCTGCGGCCTTGAGCACTGTTCCAAAGGCCGGATACACCGTGCCGTATGTCAGCGGCTGACCGGTGCGTCCGACGAAGACATGGTCGCCGCCAGGGTGCATCCTCAGACGCTGCTGTAGGTAACTTCGCAGCGCAGCCGAGGCAGTGTCGTGCAACGGGACCATGCGCGTCTTCTGAAACTTGGTCTTGCGAATGAGCAGCCCCTCGGCGGTGACGTCGCCCAAGCACAGGCCCAAAGCCTCAGACACCCGCATGCCCGTGGCGGCCAGCAAGCCGATCAGGGCGGCATACGTCTGCGGCCGCAAAGTGCCGCGTGGAGTAAGCCGGGTGGCGGCCAAAATGAGCTGGCCGATCTCGGTGGGCGAGTAAATGTGCGGGATTCGGCGCGTCTTCTTGTAGCCGAAATAGTTCGGCGGCGGCAGGTCATGGCCAGGGTCTTCCAAGCGCGTCAGGCGGGCGAACTTGCAAACAGCCTGGTAGCGGGCGTGCCGTTGCGCGACCGACGGGCCCAGGCTTGACCACTCGATGAGCGTTCTCGTTCGCACATGTCGTTCTCCGCGCGCCTCTGCAAACCAGCCGAAGCTGCGCAGCAGGTACTCCGCATTGCTCATTGCAAATCCGGCCGTGCGACGCAGGGCGATATAGGCTTCGACGGCGGCCATCATGAGCGCACCTCTGGCCATGCCTGCGCGACGCTGCGAAGCAGCGAGGTATCGGCCTTGGCGTAATAGGCTGTCATGTCCAGGCTTCGGTGCCGCAGGACCAGACCGATCTGATCGAGCGGAACACCGTGGCGCAGCATCTGCGTCGCCGCGGTATGGCGCAGCAGATGTGCACCTTTGGCGGGTGACTTGATGCCCGCGCGCTGCAACGCGTGCTTGACCACCGCTGACACGCCGTCGCCCGATTTGAAGGGTCCGACCGGGGCAATGCTGCGCAGGAACACCCGATCCGAACTCTCCGTCTTCGGCCGGTGATTCAAGTATCCAAGTAATGCGTCGCCGACGTCCTGGGGCAGCGGCAGGCGAACTTGATAGCGCCCCTTGCCCGTAACGAGCAGCGTGCCGCCTCTCCAGTCGATGTCGCCGAGACGAAGCTGGGCAACGTCACCGGCACGCAGTCCCAGTCTCGCCAACAGCAGCAAGATGGCACGGTCGCGTACAAGGCCAGCCGCCGTGCCGTCGCATGTGGCGATGAGTCGAGCCACCTCGTCTTCGGACAGATAGCGTGGCAGTCGGGCAAGGCGCCAACTGGCGACGGCGGGAACGGCGTCCGAGAGATCGGTGGGAGAGTGACCCGCAGCGTTCAGGAACCGAAGGAACGAACGCAAGGACGTGATTCGCTTCTGGGTGGTGCCAGCGCCGCATCGAGCAGCGCGGCCGGTGACGAAGTCACGCAAAGCACGCACGGTCCAGGTGCTGACATCGTCACCGAGTTCCTTGACCAACTCGGTGGCATCGCGAGCGTACAGGCGAACCGTTGATTCGCTGGCGCCGCGATGTGCCTGAAGCCAGTCGCGAAACTCCGTTACGAACGCCAGTTCGCCGACACGATCAACGGCGACCTCGCTGCCGCGACAGATGCCGAGCTGAGATAGATGCCGTTGAAAAAGCTTCGCCCCGAAGTAGTCGTGGTAGCCCGTTGAGTCTCCGTCTGATCGGGGACAGCGGCAACGGGTGAAGTGGCGAGCGAACGCCTTGAGAGTGCTTGCGTCGACGGCCTCGAGTCGTCCTCGCGCGCAGTGCACGAAGAGACCGAGGTGAGCTGCTGCACGCAGATAACGGATCGCAGTCGAACCTGAATATCCGGCACGACTGAGTTCCGCAGCGAAGCCGTCAATGTACGGGCCGCTGAGGCCGGCTCGAAGGCGACGAAGCGTCTTGGGTGCGCAAAAGAATTCATCGAGCATGGAGGTCTCCGTGTGAGTCGAGCCAGGAGTGGCCCAACACACAGTACCCAGAGCCCGTTGGTAATGGGGAGGGTTGCCAGCCTTCCCCGAAAGGATGATGCCCATACGGCCTGATCAGCCGCTTCCCAACTCCCCGTAACGGAGTGGTCCCCATAAGGCAAGAGTTGTAGGACACGGCGTCGGTGCCGCAACCCTGGCAGCGCAGGACATGGCCACCCAGTGCCGCCGTACGGCATTGAGTGATGGCCGACATCACCTTGAGCTGAGCCAGGCTCAGATGGCCGCGCCGGGCCTCGCGCCAGGCCGGGCCATGCTCACGGAAGATGTCGGCGACCTCAAGGGCGGGCCGCCCCAACACCCACGACTCCCGGCGACCTACCCGACGCCTGGCGCTGGCTGTGGCGCTGGTGCGTCCAGCGGGCTGATCACGCTGCGCAGCAGATCGGTGGCCACTTGCGCGTAAAGGGCCGTCGTCTCAAGTTTCTTGTGGCCCAGCAGCACCTGGATGACGCGAATATCGACCTTCTGCTCGAGCAGGTGGGTGGCAAAGCTGTGGCGCAGGATGTGGGGTGTCACGCGCTTGTCGATCTTGGCCTCAACAGCGGCAAGGTGGACGGCGCGGTTGACCTGCCGGGTGGTCAGCGGATCTGTGGGGTCCAAACCTGGGAAGAGCCAGGCGTCGCCGCGGATCTTGCCTTGGGCATGACCCAGACGCCACCAGGCGCGCAGTCTCTCCAGCAGCACCGGGCTGAGCATGGCGTACCGATCCTTACGGCCCTTGCCCTGCTCCACGCGCAGCGTCATGCGCTGGCTGTCGATGTCGCTGACCTTGAGCGAGACGATCTCACTGACGCGCAAGCCTGCGCCATAGGCCACCGACATCGCCGCCTGATGCTTGAGGTTGGGGGCTGCGGCGATCAGGCGTGCGGCTTCCTCGCGGCTGAGCACCACCGGCAGGGTACGCGGCACCTGGACGTGCTGCATCTTGGCCAACAGCTCAGGGCGGCCCAGGGTGATGTCGAAGAAGAACTTCAGGCCGGTGATGGTGGCGTTGATCGTCACCGGGCCCGTACCGGCATCCACCAGGTGAAGCTGGAAGCGCCGCAGTTCTTCGATGCTGGCCGTGTCCGGCGAGCGGCCGAGAAAGCCGGCGAGCTTGCGGACAGCTCGGATATAGCCGTCCTGGGTGTGCTCGGCCATCTTGCGCATGCGCATGTCGTCGAGCATGCGTTGGCGCAATGGCGAGACGGTGGGATTGGAGTTGTCCATGGTCCTGCTCCTGTCGATGAACGAGGCGGATTGCCTCATTCACCAACATCGCAGATCCAGCGGCATAACGAATCGCCACCCACTTCGCCGGAGCGGCTACCGCGCGAGCGGTTTAGTCCTGTGGCCGGCAAGAGACTCCGGAAGCCGGCAGCTTTCCCGCCGTTCAACGATGGCGTGTAACCCGCCTTTGATCAAGCACGCCAAGCATGTCAAAGCTGCAGACTCGAACGCCATCGGGCTTCAGCGACCGCGCGAAAAGTACAGTTACGGAAACGTTGGGCAGTTACTTTCGCACTGGAGTCAACCCCGCCTGCACGATTGGGCCGCGTTGCCCGATGCGGCCTTGTGTGCCGATCGACCCGGGCAACTTCAGGCGGTGGGCGGTGGGCGGTGGGCGGTGGGCGGTGGGTGTTGGGTGTTGGGCTGCGTGCCCATGCACGATGCTGGGCTCGCTGCGGCTCACAAGCGCTGAATCTGCTGCAACGGCGCGTCGAGCACCAGCAGGTCACCCACACGCTGAATGTTGCCAGTGAGGCGCACCGTATCAGCCACCAGACTCAACAGCCCCGGACCGTAAGCCCGGCCGCTGCTGGTCATGATCATCAGCGCACCCTGGCCGGCACTGCCGCGCACAAAAAACGCGGGTGGAATGCCGCCGCGGATGCACAGCGAAGCGCAGGCCTTGTGCACCTTGCCGCTGGCGGGCCGCATGGCGCCAAACCAGCACTTCGAATCGAGAATCTCGCCGACCAGGCTCACCTCTCCCAGCGGCTGCCCAGGCGGAAACGACAAGGCCAGGTCGGCAGCGGCACTTTCGTCAAGGCGGATCCAGTCCGCCACCTCGTCCACCGCAATCATCGTATGTTGGCCGCGCTGGATCAGGCTGCCCTTCACCACCACGGCCTGCCCCGCCAAGGCGCCGATACGTGCCGCCACACCGCATTTACCCAGGCACGACAGCAGAGCGGTGCGCGGGCCGCCGCCGAGATCGTTTGTCCGCAGCATGGCATAGGGCTCGGCGCTGACGACGCCGCGCCACTCGCGTACCGCGTCAGGGTCCCAACTGCCCCTGCCCGGTGGCTGCTGAACGGCGGCCATGCCAAAACCCAGCACCCCCGCCGCCGCGGTCAGGGCCAAGCCCGCCCGCATAAAAAACCGGCGGTCCGCAGCCGGCGTCTCGGCCCAGCCGATGAACATGGGTGCTTCGTCGTCCTCGTGGTGTCGTGTCATGGCGACGGTGCCTCGGTGCGCGACGGCTCCACCCGCGTGCCGGGCGGCAGGGCGACGGGGTGGACCCAGATCACGCCCTTGTCGATGCGGGTGCGGTAGGTGGCGATGCGCTCGGTGTAGGGCGGCGGCGAGCAACCGTCTTCAGGCCGGTACTGGTAGCCATGCCAGGGGCAGGTGATGCAGCCGTCGATGATGCGCCCCTCGCCCAGCGGCCCGGCCTGGTGCCGGCAAACATTGGACACCGCGGCCACCTTGTCGTCGTAGCGGAACACGGCAATGCGCTCGGCCCCTGCGGGCTCGACCACCAGCGCGTGATTGAGGGCGATCTCGTCAACCCGGCCCACCCGCAACCAATCGGACCCGGCGGCGCTGCGCAGCCCCGGCCCGGAGGCTGTCACAGCAGCCAGCACTTGCAGGCCGGCGACCAGCGCCACGCCCGCGCCAAACAGGATCGCGAGTGCGGGATGGGTCTCGGACTGCAACGCGCCCAGCACCACATGCCCCACCAGCAGCGCGTAGGCCGGGTAGACCAGCAGGTGGATCGCCTTCCAAAGGGTCGGACCCAGATTCGAGTTCCAGAAGTCGTGACTGGTGGCCGCCAGCAGGAACAGCAGCAGCAAGGCCGCCATCCCCAGGGACTCGAACGGAAAGCCGGCCAACGAGCCGTAGCGCGGGTTGGAGATGAGCAGCGAGACCAGCGGGTTCAGTGCACCAAAGCCGTGGTACCAGACGGTGACCAGGACGCCGTGCACCGCTGCGACCAGGAAGGTGGCCACGCCGAGATGGCGGCGGTTGTACAAAAACGGTTTGAAGCGCGGCGTCAGCCGGGCCAGCGGCCCGATGCAGAGCAGGAAGCTCAATTGCAAAAAGGCCAGACTGCCGGTGGCACGGATCAGCACCTGCAGCGCCGTGAAGCGCTGATCGGCAGGCAGCAGCGCCATGCTGCCGATCGTGAAGGCGAGCAGGTAGGCCGCCTGGCCGGCCAGCATCCAGGCGTCAAAGCGCAGCTTGAACGGTGTCCAGTTGACGGCGCGGTAAGCCTGCGACATCAGAGACCCCCTTCAGCGGCAGAATTGGCCAGGGCGGGCGGCAGCACCGCATTGACCGCCGGCCCGGGTCGATCCCGGCTTGCCGACACCAGCAGCACGATCAGGCCCGGCAACAGCAGCGCCCAGATCAGGCGGTGCCAACGGCGGTGGCTGCGTTTCATGACACCGGGGGCGGCTGCCGCAGCAGGCACTTCCAAAGCAACAGCGGCCACAGCGCCGCCGCGCCAGGCAGGATCAGCAGGCGCACCGCGATCGGCATGCCGTGGCCGGCGGGATCAATCCGCGCCGCGCCCCAGAGGGCAAAGCCCAGCGCAAAGATCGCGCCGACCCCCAAATAGGCCCCCAACGTCAGCAACAGCCCTGAGGCCCAGTCAAGCATCGACGTACTCCAAAACGTGTGAAGCCAGCGACCCCGTCGGCGCCGGCGCGGTCTGCGTGGCGATGTTACGCGGCTGGGCCTGTGCGACGTCCGCGCTGGCCTTGGCCCGGTGGCCGAGCACCTGAACACCGACCCGCGCCAAAGCGGACATCCGCTGTCAAGGGCTGATCGCATCCATGTTCTTGGCCTGTATCCCTGGGGCATCGCGTACCCGCTTTCAGGCTTTGCGCGGCCCCCACGCTGTCACAGGGCCGGACGAAAATACAGGTGGGGTTTTGCCGGCCGGCGGCAAATTGCGCCCATGCTGTGCACCTTGAACAGGTAAGGTTTTGCCCGCCACTGCGACCCACAAGAGGCGTTTGACAATCATCGGGACCGGCTGCGAAGTTGCCAGTACCTGTTCAAACAGCATCGAATGAACGCTCTCGTTCAGTTGCGGCGACGGCCGCCGCGGGTCTTGCTGCGGTCCAATTTGCTCCTCAACCTGAGTTGCCATGACAATTTTCGCCTTGTTCCATCGTGCGCCGCCGGCCTGGCTCAGGGCAGGTCGCTGGCTGATTGCCGCCACGTTTTTCGCGCTGCTTGGCGGATGCGCCTCGTTCGCGGCGGTCGACCGGCAAGGCAGCGCCAGCGAGGCGATCGGTCTGTCCCAGGACACCACGCTGGGGCGCATTGCCAGCGCAGGCGATGTGGGCGAGAACAAGTCAGGTTTTCGGCTCATGCCGCTGGGCAATTTCTCGCTCGACACCCGTATCCAACTGGCACGGCGGGCCGAGGTCTCTCTCGACGTTCAGTACTACCACCTCGAAAACGACGAAACCGGACGCTGGCTGCTGCGTGCGCTGCGCGACGCCGCCGAGCGCGGCGTGCGGGTGCGGCTGTTGATCGACGACTTCTACACCGGCGGCCAGGACGAGTTGTTCCTCGCCTTTGCCGCCCACAAGAATGTGGAGGTGCGCATCTTCAATCCCTTCTGCTGTTGGCGTGAGCGTGGCCAGGCCGCACGTTTTCTGGCGTCGGTGGGCGACTGGAAGCGTGTCAACCACCGCATGCACAACAAGCTGTTTGTCGCCGACGGCGCGATGGCGGTGATCGGCGGACGCAACGTGGCCAATGAATACTTCCTGCGCAGCATGGGGGAGAACTTCATCGACTTCGATGCCTTCACCGTCGGCTTTATCGTTGCGCCGGCGCAGGCCTTGTTCGACCGCTACTGGAACGCTGACGCCGTCTACCCGATCCATGCCGTTACCCGCAGCGGGTTGAGCGCCGAGGTGCTGCGCCAGAAGTTCGAGGTCTGGACCGGGGCCCTCAACACCCCGCCGCCCGGGCCGCTGCCGGCCACCGACATCCTGGGCTACGGCCCGATTGCCGAAGACCTGGACCGGGGTCGGCTGGCCCTGATCTGGGCCGACGCCTACGTCTTTGCCGACCACCCGGACAAGCCTTTCGACGGTGAGGCCGACGGCGAACTGATGGAGACCAGCGTCACCTACAACGTCTTCGAGGCCTTGCGCAAGGCGCAAACCGAGATCGTGGTGTCGTCGCCTTACCTCGTGCCCGGCAAAGCCGGCATGGCGCTGATCGGTGAACTGCGCGCGCGCAATGTCAATGTGGTGATGCTGACCAACTCCTTGGGCGCGACCGACGAGCCGGTGGTGCACCTGGGCTACTACGACTACCGAGAGCCGATGCTCGACCTTGGCGTTGAGATCTATGAGCTCAGCTCGTCGCGCGTCAAGCGCAACAAACGCAAGAACCTGTTTGGCGAGTCGCTGGGCCGCCTGCATGCCAAGCTGGCGGTGGTGGACCGCAAGACCATTTTTGTCGGGTCGATGAATCTCGACCCGCGTTCGGCCACCATCAATACCGAGCTCGGCGCCGTCATCACCAGCCCCGAGCTGGCGCAAGAGCTTGTCCGGGTCATTGACATCGACCGCCTGCAAAATGCTTACCGCGTGCGGCGCTCGGCCGATGGCCGGGGGCTGGAGTGGGTGGGCCTGGACGACGGCAAGGAAATGGTGCTGACGGAAGAACCCGATTCATCGTTCTGGTTGCGCCTGAAACTCAGGATCTTGTCCCCGATCATTCCCGAATCACTGCTGTAGTGCCGATGGCGACGGCGCAGCTGTGCTGATGTCGCCCCCTTCAAATCTGCCAAGGAGTCTGCCCATGAACAAATCCCTGATGCTGTCGTCTGCCCTGGCTTCTGCAGTGGCTACTGCACTTGCGCTTGGTCTGGCCGGCCCGGCCGCCGCGCAGGCCAAGCCCAAGGAGAAGTGCTTCGGTATCGCCAAGGCCGGCCAGAACGACTGCGCCAGCCTGTCGGGCTCACACAGTTGCGCCGGTCAGAGCAAGGTCGAAAAAGGCGCGGACGAATGGCGCTACGTGCCTGCCGGCACCTGCAAGGCCTTGCAAGGCAATACGGAGCCAGAAGCCAGGGAGGCGATGGGCAAGTGAGGCGGTATCGCTGGAATTTTGTAATCAACGCGCCGCACGGACGACCAAGCCATGCAACCCATCCGTCGCAGCGCCATGAACACACCTCAAGCCACCGCATCTGCACCGCACACCTCAGCCGCGCTGGCGGGCGGTCAATACCGGGCGCGGCTGGCGTGTCTGCCGTCTGACATCGCAGCAGCACAGGCACTGCGTTTCCAGGTCTTCAATGTCGAACTCAACGAGGGGCTGGTGCATTCGTATGACAGCGGCTTGGACGTCGACCCGTTTGATGCCATCTGCGCACACCTGATCGTAGAAGACACGTCGTCCGGTGCCGTGGTGGGCACCTACCGCATGCAGACCGGCACACAAGCCCGCCAAGGGTTGGGCTACTACAGTGAGCGCGAGTTCGATTTCGCGCCGTTTGAGGCCCAGCGCCCACAGATTCTTGAGCTCGGACGGGCCTGCATCCACCTACAGCACCGCAACTTCGGCGTGCTGAACCTGCTGTGGAAGGGCATTGCCGCCTATGCACGGGACCATGGCGCGCGCTACCTGATGGGCTGCAGCTCCTTGACGTCGCAAGACCAGGCGCTGGGCGCCACCGCGTTCTCACAGCTGAGTCGGCATCTTGCGCCTGTCGTCTGGCAAACCCGGCCGCAACCTGCCTTTGCCTGTGACAGGGTGACGCCGGCGCCTGAAGCCGTGCACATTCCGCGCCTGCTGTCCGCCTACCTGGCGCTGGGCGCGGCGATCTGTGGGCCGCCGGCCATTGACCGCGAGTTCAGGACCATCGACTTCCTGACCTGGATCGACGTCGAGTCGCCTCGGGTGGTGGCGATGCAGCAACGCGGCCGCTTCACGGCGTGAGTTTCGGCGCGCGTTTTGGCGTGAGTTTCGGCGCGCGCAGCGGTCAACCCCGGTCAGGCCTTTAGACCCTCGACCCCGGGGACCGGCTGCTGACCGGTGCTGGCGCCTACTGCCCCGGTGCTTCCGCTGGGTGGTCGCCGGGTCCGGCGGTCACTCTGCAGCGGTCCTGCCCGTTTGGACTCACCAACGCCAATATCCACCACCCCCTGCCATCCGCCGGTTTCAGGCGCTTGTTCACGGTGGATGGAATTGGCGTTGTCAGGGATGGGCTTGGTCGGCTGATTGGCCGATTGACTGATTGGCTGATTGGCTGGTTGGCTGGCTGGCTGGGTTGTTACTGGCGCCGTCGCCGCGTTCGGTTGTAATTGCGCTTCTGCACCCCCGACCAACACCCCCAGCGCAGTACTTCGCCATGACCTTAGAGTCCGAACTTGCCGCAATCCACCAACCCCTGCTCCGGTTTGCGATGCTCCAGTTGCGCAATGACAGCGCAGCCGAGGACGTGGTCTCGGAGACCCTGCTCGCCATCTTGGAGAAACCCGACAATTTCGAGGGACGCAGCTCGTTGCGCACCTACGCGACCGGCATTCTCAAGTTCAAGATCATCGATGTCATCCGCAAGCGCGGACGCGAGGTGCACATCGAACCCCTCGATGAGCAGAGCATGGACGACGCGATGGACGCCTTGTTCGCCAGGGACGGCCATTGGGCCGAGCCGCCGCCGGCTTGGCAAGACCCCGACAAGGCGCTGCAGCAGAGCCAGTTCTTTGAAACTCTGCAGGCCTGCGTGGACCGCCTGCCGGCCAAGATCGGCCGGGCGTTCATGATGCGTGAATGGCTGGAGAAGGAAGTGGACGACATCTGCGTTGAGCTCGGCATCACCAGCAACAACTGCGGGGTGATGCTCTACCGGGCGCGCATGCAATTGCGTGAATGCCTGGGGCGCCACTGGTTCGGGGAGCAAGGATGAAACTCAGGCTCGATTGCAAGGACATGTCGCGCCTGATCAGCGACGGCCAAGACCTGACGCTGCCGGCGGCCGAGCGCGCCCGCATGCGGCTGCACCTGGTGCTGTGCGAAACCTGTCGCAACGTCAATCTGCAGTTTGACTTTCTGCGTCGGGCGATGCGGCAAATCGATCGCAGCGTGGAGGCCGACGAGCCGCCCAAGCCCTAGCCCTGGCCGCGTCGGCCCTGTAAAGCGGCGTCCCGGCCCAAGCACTTGCCTGTTCGCTACCGAACAGGCGGCACCGTGGGTGGCAAGTGGGGCGCCGGTGCAAGATGGCCCGCGGTCAAGGCCGCCAGAGGGCGATCATGTCGGAGGGCGATCACGAGCCCCCGGTAAGCTCAGGGTATTACCGGTTTGTCGCGACGTGATGGTGGCCGTGCAGGCGGCAACCCGACACAACAAGGTACTTATGCAGCAACTCTCACAGGCTGGCCAGCAGGTCATTGCCGGCATGGCGCAGCGGCATGGTTTCAGTGTCGATGCGGTGATGCACATGCTTGATGGCGTGGTGCGCGGCAACGGCAGCATGGCCCAGTTCAACCATGGCGAGTTCTCGGGCTCCGGTCAGTGGATGCGTGGTGGCATGACGATGGTGTCGGTTTCCCTTCAAGCTGTCACTTTCGATCTTTCATGTTGTCACCGGCCCAGTGAGCTGATCGCAGGTTTCTCCGAGCTTGCGCTGAGAGCGTGTACTCACATGATGTTTGAAGGCCACGAAGGAAGTACGGGCTG
>JBBRZR010000002.1:0-52654 GCA_038236495.1 Burkholderiales bacterium | reverse complement strand
TTCCCGCTACGCCATGCACGATGCCCACCCGCCCAAGCCACAGCCGCCGTCCAGCCCGACGGCCAAGTCCGCGACCAAAAAGCCACGCCGCACCGCCGAGCGCATTCTGGAGGTCACGCTCGACCTGTTCAACCGCTTTGGTGAGCCCAATGTCAGCACCACGCTGATCTCGGCCGAGATGGGCATCAGCCCGGGCAACCTGTACTACCACTACCCGGCCAAGGACGAGCTGATCAACTCGCTGTTCGACCGCTACGAGCGCGCCCTCAACGACCTGTTGCAAGCGGCGGACAACGTGCGCAATGTCGAGGACGCCTGGCTGTTTTTCCACATGCTGTTCGAGCTGATCTGGCAGTACCGGTTCTTGTACCGCGACCTGAACGACCTGCTCAGCAAAAACCGCCGGTTGGAGACGCACTTCCAGTTTGTCCTCAAGAACAAATCTCGCGCGGTGGCCCAGGTGCTGGACGGTCTGGCGCGTGGCAACACCATGCGCATCGACCGCCGTGAGGCCGAGCCGGTGGCCAGCAGCATGGTGGTGGTGCTGACCTACTGGCTGAGCTACGAGTATGTGCGCGACCCGCGACGGGCGCTGGAGCCCGAGAGCGCCGCGGCCGCCCTGTCGCGCGGCGCCTACCATGTGCTGGCGCTGCTGATGCCTTACCTGGAGCCCGCATCGCGCGAGCATTTGTTCCAGATCGCCGGGGCTTACCAGCAGGCCAGCTGAGTCGCCGGCCTCAGCTTGACCAGGCCGAGGCTGGCCCGCGCCGCTGCAGGGTGCGAGTCAGGTCAGGACCAGGTTGTCGCGGTGAATCAGCTCGGGCTCGTTGACGAATCCGAGCAGCCCGGCGATTTGCGACGACGGTTTGCGGGCGATCAGCCGGGCCTCGCCCGAGGCGTAATTGGCCAGGCCGCGGGCAATCTCCAGCCCGGCCCCGGTGCGCACCGCGATCACATCCCCGCGGTGGAAGTCACCCTCGACCTCGGTCACGCCGATCGGCAGCAGGCTTTTGCCCTCGTCGCGCAATTTGAGCACTGCACCCGCGTCCACCGTCACTGCGCCGCGCAGTTGCAAATGGTCGGCCATCCACTGCTTGCGCGCTGCCAGCTTGGGCGTGCCGGCCAACAGCATGGTGCCGATGGCCTCGCCCGCGGCCAGACGCAGCAGCACATCGGGCTCGCGGCCCCAGGCGATCACCGTGCTGGCGCCACTGCCGGCGGCGCGCTTGGCGGCCAGAATCTTGGTCAGCATGCCGCCCCGGCCAATCGATGAACCG
Organism: Burkholderiales bacterium; assembly: GCA_038236495.1. GTDB lineage: Bacteria > Pseudomonadota > Gammaproteobacteria > Burkholderiales > Burkholderiaceae_C > Pseudaquabacterium. The sequence goes on along the minus strand of JBBRZR010000002.1, from coordinate 51,377 downwards.
GCGCCGCCGGCCATCAGCTCCAGCGCCGGATCGCCCGCCGTGGCGGTGTTGATGAAGCGGGCATCGGCCACCTGGCGCGGATCGGCCGAATACAGCCCGCGCTGGTCGGTCAGGATCACCAGCGCATCGGCCTCGACCAGGTTGGCCACCAGCGCACCCAGGGTGTCGTTGTCGCCGAACTTGATCTCGTCGTTGACCACCGTGTCGTTTTCGTTGATCACCGGGATCACCTGCAGCCGCAGCAAGGTCAGCAGGGTCGAGCGGGCATTGAGATAGCGCTCACGGTCGGCCAGATCGGCGTGCGTCAGCAGCACCTGGGCGCTGCCCAGGCCGTGCAGCGAGAGCTGGGTCTCGTACATCTGGGCCAGGCCCATCTGGCCGACGGCGGCGGCCGCCTGCAGCTCATGCAACTCGGTCGGTCGGGTGCGCCAGCCCAGCCGCTTCATGCCCTCGGCAATCGCACCCGAGCTGACCATCACCACTTCGCGGCCCTGGCCCGCCAGCAGCGCCAGCTGCCGGCACCAGTTGCCGACGGCATCGGCGTCAATGCCCCGGCCCTCGTTGGTGACCAGGCTGGAGCCGACCTTGACGACGATGCGGCGGGCGTTGGTCAGGACGCTGGTCGATGGGTGGGTCGGCGCACTTGTTGGCAAACCGGCCGCCGCACCAGTCGCCACCTCAGTCATCGTCAAAGCCCACCGGCGCTTGCACTACGGGCTTGGCATCAAAACGCGGGTCTACCTCGGCTGGCGCCTGCACCTTTTGCGCAGCCACATGCTCGTAGATGGCTTGCACCATCGGGTCCAGCCCCTCGCGCGCCAGCGCCGAAATCTGAAACACCGGGCCCTTCCAGCGCAAGCGCTTGATGAAGTCCTTGACCAGCGCGGCACGCTCCTCGGCCGGCACCATGTCGAGCTTGTTCAGCACGATCCAGCGCGGTTTTTGGTACAGCGACTCGTCGTACTTGCGCAACTCCTGGATGATCGCCTTGGCCTGTGCCACCGGGTCACCGCCGTCAAAAGCCGCCATGTCCACCACATGCAGCAGCAAACGGGTGCGCTGCAGGTGCCGCAGGAACAGATGCCCCAGGCCGGCGCCCTCGGCTGCACCCTCGATCAAGCCGGGCAGGTCGGCCACCACAAAGCTGCGCTCTGGGCCGGCCCGCACCACGCCCAGGTTGGGGTGCAAGGTGGTGAACGGGTAGTCGGCAATCTTGGGCCGGGCGTTGGAGATCGACGCGATCAGCGTGGATTTGCCGGCGTTGGGCAAACCCAGCAGGCCGACATCGGCCAGCACCCGCAATTCGAGCTTGATCTTCTTGGCCTCGCCCGGCCAGCCGGGCGTCTTCTGGCGCGGCGCGCGGTTGGTGCTGCTCTTGAAGTGCATGTTGCCAAAACCACCGTCACCGCCTTTAGCCAGCAAGGTCTTGACGTCCGGGTCGAGCAACTCGGCCAGCACCTCGTCGGTCTCGAAGTCACGCACGATGGTGCCCACCGGCATGCGCAGCACGATGTCCTCGGCGGCTGCGCCGAACTGGTCCGAGCCACGCCCTCCCTCGCCATTGCGCGCCTCATGGCGGCGGGCGTAGCGGTAATCGATCAAGGTGTTGATGTTGCGGTCGGCCACGGCAAAGACGTTGCCGCCCCGACCGCCATCGCCGCCATTGGGCCCGCCAAAAGGGATGAACTTCTCGCGCCGAAAGCTCATGCAGCCCGCTCCGCCATCGCCTGCGGCAATGTCGATGGTCGCTTCGTCGACAAATTTCATGCGGCAACCCCTCGGGCACCCGGCCCAGAAAAACACAAAAGCCCCGGCAGGCCGGGGCTTGGTGATCAAAAATCAGGGAAAACCCTAATTCTCGATCAAGACCCCGGCGTCAAGCCGGGGCAAGCTGCTGATGCCCGCGTCAGACCGGCGTGACGAACACCATGTGGCGGTTCAACGCGCCCTTGATGGCGTACGACACGGTGCCGTTGACCAGTGCAAACAGCGTGTGGTCCTTGCCCATGCCGACGTTGTCGCCCGCATGGAACCGGGTGCCGCGCTGACGCACGATGATCGAGCCGGCCGGGATGACCTGGCCGCCGTAGACCTTGACGCCCAACATCTTGGGTTGTGAGTCGCGGCCATTTCGCGTAGAGCCGCCGCCTTTTTTCTGTGCCATGGTGCTGAATACTCCTGCTGGACTGGGGCCGGATCAGACGCCGATGGCGCCGATTTCGAGCTCGGTGTAGGTCTGGCGATGACCGCCATGCCGCTGATAGTGCTTGCGGCGACGCATCTTGAAGATGCGCACCTTGTCGTGCTTGCCGTGCGATACCACGGTGGCGGTCACCGTGGCACCGGCCACCAAGGGAGTCCCGATCGTCAATTCTGCGCCGCTGCCGACTGCCAGAACCTGGTCGATCACGATCTCTTGGCCCACGTCCGCTGCTATCTGTTCTACCTTGATCTTTTCGCCGGAAGCAACCTTGAACTGCTTGCCACCGGTTTTTATGAGCGCGTACATATGTGCCTTTGCTTGCTTTACTTGCCTGAAATTGTTGCGTCTGTCTGTTGCGTCTGTCGTCTGCTTACCGTCTTCCAACGGCCTGTTTGGCCGAAAGAACCTTTGAGTATAGCAGCGTCAAGTGAGGTAAAGGCAGGCCAACCGCCGGCCCACGGCGCTGCCGCCCTGGCCGCCGGGCTGCTCATGGCGCCCTCCCTATAATTTGCCACTGCCCTCAGCTGAGCCACCTTGACCGAACCTACCGTCCCCGCATCGACCGCCGCTGACCCGATGGCCGCCGACATGCAGCAGGTAGATCTTGTGATCCACCGCCGCCTGGCTTCCGACGTCGCGCTGATCAACCAGATCGGCCACTACATCGTCAGCGCCGGCGGCAAGCGCATCCGGCCCCGCCTGGTGCTGTTGTTTGCCGAGGCACTGGGCTTTGCCGGCCCCGAGCGCCATGAGTTGGCTGCCATCGTCGAGTTCATCCACACCGCCACCCTGTTGCATGACGACGTGGTGGACGAGTCCGCGCTGCGGCGCGGCCGCCAGACCGCCAACGCCTTGTTCGGCAACGCCGCCAGTGTGCTGGTCGGCGATTTTCTGTACTCACGCGCCTTTCAGATGATGGTGGGCATCAACCGCATGCGCGTGCTGGAGGTGCTGGCCGACGCCACCAATGTGATCGCCGAGGGCGAGGTGCTGCAGCTGATGAACATGCACGACCCCGACCTGGCGGTGGACGACTACCTGCGGGTAATCCGCTTCAAGACCGCCAAGCTGTTCGAAGCCAGCGCACGGCTCGGCGCCGTGCTGGCCGACGCCGGGCCAGAGGTCGAAGAAGCCTGCGCCGACTATGGCCGATCACTGGGCACCGCCTTCCAACTGGTCGACGACCTGCTGGACTACGAGGGCGACACCCAGGCACTGGGGAAAAACGTGGGTGACGATCTGCGTGAAGGCAAGCCCACGCTGCCGCTGCTGGTGGCAATGGCGCGTTGCACCGACGATGAGCGGCTGCTGATGCGGCACTCTATCGAGCATGGTGAGAGCGAAAGGCTGGACGAGATCCTGGCCATCGTGCGCCGCACCGGCGCGTTGGAGGCCACCCGCGACGCCGCCCGCGCCGAGGCCAACAAAGCCAGAGATGCACTTTCAGGCTTGCCTGGTTCGAGCGCCTTGCAGGCTCTGCTAGAATTATGTGCTCGGTCGGTAGAGCGATCTTCCTGACCGACCTGCAAGCCGGCTCCCGTTGATCAGTTCACTTCGATGACGCGTGCGGCCTAAAAATTCGGGGTGTAGCTTAGCCTGGTAGAGCGCTACGTTCGGGACGTAGAGGCCGGAGGTTCGAATCCTCTCACCCCGACCAGTCTTCGCGACGCTGCAGATCACTGCGCAGTCCTGGAGACCACACCGGATCGCGCCGGGCCCGTCCCGCCCACCGCACCGGACGAACATTGGGTGCACCCAGCTGCATCTGCTTACCGATTGCCCCCGGGCGTGCGCGGGAACAAGCCCCAAATCAGTACAGTCCTTCGGGTTACAGTCCGCCGGTGCGGCGGCGATGATGCCCCGTGATGGCCCTGCTGCGAGAGCACTGAATCTGCTTTGGAAACCCTGGTCGAAATACCGCTGTCCTCTCTCTCCGGTGTGGCGAGGGTCTTGGTGCACGCCGGCAAGCTCAGCAGCAAGGCCGCCGAGGACCTGGCCAAGTCCGCCCGGGAACGCAAGATCAGCTTCATCGGCGCGGTGATCGCGTCGGGTGCAGTGTCGGCGTTTGACCTGGCACACACCCTGTCGACCTCGCTGGCGCTGCCGCTGGTGGACCTGGCGGCGGTCGACCTGGAGCGCCTGCCCAAGGGACTGGTCGACGGCAAGCTGGCCGCGCAGTACCAGATCGTGATGCTGGCGCGCCGCGGCAACCGGTTGTTCATCGGCGGCGCCGACCCCACCGACCAGGAAGCGGTCGAGCGCATCAAGTTCGCCACCCAGCTGTCGCCCGAATGGGTGGTCGTCGAGTACGACAAGCTCGCACGCCAGTTGGAGGCGCAGGGCAATACCGCGAATGAAACGCTGGAGGCGCTGACCGCAGACGACTTCGAGTTCGACGTCACCGACGACGCCAGCGCGCCCGAATCAACCGAGGTGGTGGCCGAGGTCGAGGACGCGCCGGTGGTGCGGTTCCTGCAAAAGATGCTGATCGACGCGATCAACCTGCGTGCGTCCGACCTGCACTTCGAGCCCTACGAATACAACTACCGGGTGCGCTTTCGGGTGGACGGCGAGTTGCGCGAGATCACCCAGCCACCGATCGCCATCAAGGACAAGCTGGCCTCGCGCATCAAGATCATCAGCCGCTTGGACATCTCCGAGAAACGCGTGCCGCAAGACGGCCGCATGAAGATGAAGTTCGGCAACAAGGCGATCGATTTCCGGGTCAGCACCTTGCCCACGCTGTTTGGCGAGAAGATCGTGATCCGGATCCTCGACCCGTCATCGGCCAAGGTCGGCATCGAGGCGCTCGGTTACGAAAAGATCGAGAAGGAGCGCCTGCTGACCGCCATCGTACGGCCCTACGGCATGATCCTGGTGACCGGCCCGACCGGCTCGGGCAAGACGGTGTCGCTCTACACCTGCTTGAACATCCTGAACCAGCCGGGCGTCAACATCTCCACCGTCGAGGACCCAGCTGAAATCAACTTGCCGGGCGTGAACCAGGTCAACGTGAACGAGCGCGCCGGCATGACGTTTTCGGTCGCGCTCAAGTCGTTTTTGCGCCAGGACCCGGACATCATCATGGTGGGCGAGATCCGCGACCTGGAGACTGCCGACGTCGCCATCAAGGCCGCCCAGACCGGCCACATGGTGATGAGCACGCTGCACACCAACGATGCACCCACCACCCTGACGCGGCTGCTCAACATGGGCGTGGCGCCGTTCAACATCGCGTCCAGTGTGATCCTGATCACCGCCCAGCGGCTGGCGCGCCGGCTGTGCGAAAACTGCAAGACCCCGGCCGACTACCCGCGCGAGGCGATGCTGCGAGCCGGCTACGCCCCCGAAGACCTGGACGGCGCCTGGCGGCCGTTCCGCGCGGTGGGCTGCAGCGCCTGCAACAGCGGCTACAAGGGCCGGGTCGGGCTGTACCAGGTGATGCCGATCACCGACGCCATCCAGCGCATCATCTTGTCGGAGGGCACGGCGATGGACATTGCCGAGCAAGCCAAGCGCGAGGGCGTGCGCGACCTGCGCCAGTCGGGCCTGATCAAGGTGCGGTCGGGCATGACCACGCTCGAAGAAGTGATCGCCGTCACCAACCAATGACCCCCTATTTCAGGGCCCTGCCCGCCCGGCGCAACGTCGCCGGCGCCCGTTAGGCCCACGCCGGAGCACGCATGGCGACTGCATCAGCCGCAAGAAACGTCAAGGAACTGGTCTTCGAATGGGAGGGCCGGGACAAGAACGGCAAGATCGTGCGGGGCGAGATCCGCGCCGGCGGCGAGGCGCAGGTCAGCGCCAGCCTGCGCCGCCAGGGCATCCTGCTGACCAAGCTAAAAAAACGCCGCACCAGTGGCGGGCGCTCGGTCAAGCAAAAGGACATCGCGCTGTTCACCCGCCAGTTGGCCACCATGATGAAGGCCGGCGTGCCGCTGCTGCAGGCCTTCGACATCGTCGGCCGTGGCGCCGTCAACCCGCGCCTGACCAAGCTGCTGGGCGACATCCGCGCCGATGTCGAGACCGGTACCAGCCTGTCGGCGGCGTTCCGCAAGCACCCGATGCAGTTCGACGCGCTCTACTGCAACCTGGTCGAGGCCGGCGAGGCCGGCGGCATCCTGGAGCAACTGCTGGAGCGCCTGTCGATCTACCAGGAGAAGACGATCGCCTTGAAGAACAAGATCAAGGCCGCGCTGATGTACCCGGTGGCGGTGCTGCTGGTGGCCTTCATCGTGGTGGTGGTGATCATGGTCAAGGTGGTGCCGGCCTTCAAGGAGGTGTTCTCCTCCTTCGGCGCTGATCTGCCCGGCCCGACGCTGGTGGTGATCGCGATGTCGGAGTTTTTTGTCGCCACCTGGCCCTTCATCCTGCTGGCGATGGTGGGCGGCAGCTATATGTTCATGCAAGCCTGGCGCCGGTCCGAGAAGATGCAGATGGTGATGGACCGGCTGCTGCTGCGCATCCCGATCTTTGGCGGGCTGATCAACAAGTCGGTGATCGCCCGCTGGACGCGCACCCTGTCCACGATGTTCGCCGCCGGCGTGCCACTGGTCGAGGCGCTGGATTCGGTGGGTGGCTCGGCCGGCAACGCGGTGTATGCCGAGGCCACCCAGAAGATCCAGCGCGATGTGTCCACCGGCAGCGCGCTGACCACGGCGATGCAGAGCACCGGCGTGTTCCCGAACATGGTGCTGCAGATGACCTCGATCGGCGAGGAGTCGGGCTCGCTGGACCACATGCTGGCCAAGGCGGCCGAGTTCTACGAGGACGAGGTCGATGACATGGTCAAGGGCCTGTCCAGCCTGATGGAGCCCATCATCATCGTGATCCTGGGCACCATCATCGGCGGCATCGTGGTGGCCATGTACCTGCCGATCTTCAAGATCGGCTCGGTGGTTTGACGTTGATGCGTCCACGCTCGGCCGCTCCCGAGTTGACTCGTCCCCCTTGGGGGGTCGGTGGCGGGCATTTGCCGCCGCCTTGGGGGCTCACGTGACCAATCCCGGACTGGACGTGCTGTTGTCGCCCTGGGTGCTGGCCCTGCTGGGGCTGGTGATCGGCAGCTTCCTCAACGTCGTGATCCACCGTCTCCCGCAACTGCTCGAGCGTGAATGGCTGGGCGACGTGGCCGGCTACCTGCAGGACGGTGCCGCGATGGCCCGGGTGCTGGGCAGCACGGCCGTGCGCAATGCCGAGCTGGCCCGGCAAGGCCAGGCCCTGGCCACTGAAGTCGAGGCCCTGCCCCGCCTCAGCCTGTCGCGCCCCCGCTCACGCTGCCCGCAGTGTGGCCATGTGCTGGCCTGGCACGAGAACATCCCGCTGCTGGGCTGGCTGCGGCTGGGCGGCAAGTGTTCGGCCTGCGGCAGCCGAATTTCAGTGCGCTACCCGCTGATCGAGGCGCTCACCGCCGTGCTGTTCGCCGCTGCCGCGCTGCAAGCCGGGCCCAGCGCGGCCACGGTGGTGTACTGCGTGGCGCTGGCCCTGCTGGTGGCCGCGGCCTTCATCGACCTGGACACCACGCTGCTGCCGGACGACCTGACGCTGCCGCTGATCGCGCTGGGCCTGGTGGCGGCCTGGCAACGCTGGATACCCGTCACGCTGGCGGACGCCACGCTGGGCGCGCTGTTCGGTTATGGCTCGCTCTGGGCGGTGGCCTTTGCCTACAAGCTGGTGCGCGGCGTGCAGGGCATGGCCGAGGGTGACTTCAAGCTGCTGGCCGGCCTGGGTGCGCTGCTGGGCTGGCAGATGCTGCCGTCGATCATCCTGCTGTCATCGGCGGTGGGCGCGGTGGTGGGCATTTTCATGATCGTGGCGCGCGGCCACGGCCGCAACGTGCCGATCCCGTTTGGGCCGTACTTGGCTGGCGGTGGCGTGGCGGCGCTGTTTTTTGGCAGCCAGTTGAGTGCACTGTGGCCGGGTTTGTGAGGTGATGTCCTTGAAGCCGGCCGGCCCCGCCGCACGCGCCATCGGCCTGACCGGCGGCATCGGCAGCGGCAAGAGCACCGTGGCCGCGCTGCTGGTCGCCCAGGGCGCCACGCTGGTCGACACCGATGCCATCGCCCACAGCCTGACGGTGCCGGGCGGTGCGGCCATGCCGGCGCTGCGCCAGCGTTTTGGCGACGCCATTGCCGGCCCTGACGGTGCGCTCGACCGGTCGCAGATGCGGCACCTGGTGTTTGCCGACCCCCAGGCCAAGCAGGCGCTGGAAGCCATCCTGCACCCGATGATCGGCGCCGAGGCGCAGCGCCAGGCAGCGGCCGCTGACACCCCCGACGGCGTGGTGCTGTTCGACGTGCCCCTGCTGACCGAATCCAGCGTCTGGCGCCGCCGCTGCCAGCGCATCCTGGTCGTCGATTGCAGCGCCGAGACCCAGGTCCGGCGGGTGATGGCGCGCTCGGGCTGGGACGCTGACCAGGTCCAGCGCGTGATCGCACAGCAGGCCAGCCGCAACGCGCGCCGCGCCATCGCCGACGCGGTGATCTTCAATGAGACGCTGAGCCTGGCCGCGCTGGCCGCCGAGGTGGCCGCACTGTGGGCGATATGGTCCCTGCCCAAGCCAGGCGCCTCAACGCCCGGCCCTGCCTGACCTGTCACCGGGCGCCCCACCCCGGACGCTGTGAAACAATCGACCGGCCCTGCCCCGGCTCCCTGCCGAGGCCGCCTGATGAGCCTGTGTCACAAGGAAGCGCCTTGGTTTTGTACGAGTACCCGTTCAACGAGAGTGTGCGCACCATGCTCCGGCTGGAGCACCTTTTCGACCGGTTGGGGCAATTGCTGCCTCGTGATGCGGCGGTGGACCACCACTTTGCGCTGGTCACCCTGTTCGAGATCATGGAGGTGGGCTCGCGGGCCGACCTCAAGTCCGACCTGTTGAAGGAGTTGGATCGCCACAAGGCCCAGTTCACGGCCTACCGCAGCAACCCGCAAGTGTCGCAAGCGGCGCTGGACGAGGTCATCGCCCGTATCGACCACGCCTTCAATGGCCTGAACCAGCAGCCGGGCAAGGCCGGCCAGCTGTTGTCGGGCAACGAATGGCTGACCAGCCTGCGCAGCCGCATCAGCATCCCCGGCGGCACCTGTGAGTTCGATTTGCCGGCCTACTACGCCTGGCAACAGCACGAGCCGGCGCGCCGGCGTGCCGACCTGGTGACCTGGGTGGCCACGCTGGCGCCGCTGGCCGAGGCCCTGCACACGCTGCTGCAACTGGTGCGCGAGGCCGGCGTGCCGCACAAGGTGGTCAGCACGGCGGGGCAGTTCCAGCAAAGCCTGCCGCCCGGCCGCAGCTACCAGTTGCTGCGGGTGCGCATAGCCGATACCGAGGGCCTGGTGCCCGAGATCACCGGCCACCGGCTGCAGGTGTCGGTACGGCTGATGCGCGCCGACACCGAGGGCCGGCTGCGACCGGCCGCGGTCGACATGCCGTTCGAGTTGACGCTCTGCGCATGAGCGGGCCCACGCCGCCCACCCCGGCCGAGCCGCGCCGCGTGCCCTGCCCGACCTGCGGCCGGCCTGCCGTGTTTGCGCCAGAAAACCCCTGGCGGCCGTTTTGCAGTGAACGCTGTCGCGGTGTAGACCTGGGCGCCTGGGCCAATGAGAGCTACCGTGTCGACTCGCCCCCGGCCCGCGAAGACGACGACACGCTGCCGGACTGAGCACCACCGCTCACCCTCAGAAGATTGCCGATGTCAGACCTGCGACGCTGGACCAAGGTCTTGGGCTGGACATTGGCCGGTCTGGTATTGCTGGCCGGCCTGGCCTGGTGGGGCGTGCCGGTGCTGCTGAAGGCCCAGATCCCGCTGCGCCTGGGCCAACTGCTGGGCCGGCCGGTGGCGGTCGAAGCGGTGGCCTTTGTGCCCTGGCGGTTGGCGCTGACCGTCACCGGCCTGCGCATAGACGCAGCCACGGTTGCCAGCGCCGCCATCAAGGGCGGCAAACCCGCCGGGACTGGCAGCCCGACCGATGCTGCGGCGCCTGCCCAGCCCACCACCCCCCCGCTGTTGCAGGTGGCGCAGCTGCGCATCGACCTGTCGCCTGCATCATTGCGCCAACGTGCGCCGGTGGTCGAGGCCCTGGTGGTCGATGGCCTGCAGCTCAACCTGGCGCGTACGGCGCCCGGGCACTACGACATCGACGACCTGCTGGCCCGGTTTGCGCCCCCGCCCGGCGCCGCCGCGGGAGAGCCGGCGCGGTTTTCGCTCTACAACCTGGCACTGCGCGACGCGGTGCTGCGATTCGATGACCGCCCGGCCGGGCAGCGTCACCAGGTCGATGGCCTGACCCTCACCCTGCCCTTCCTGTCCAACCTGCCGGCCGATGTCGAGGTGGTCACCGAACCCCGGCTGGTGTTCAGCGTCAACGGCACCCGCTTCGACAGCGGCAGCCAGACCCAACCCTTTGCCGCCAGGCGCCCCGGCGCGCTGACGCTGGCCTTTGCCAAGCTCGACCTCAAACCCTGGCTCGGCTACCTGCCCGCCGGCCTGCCCTTGCGGTTGCAGCAAGCGCAGCTGTCCTCCGATTTGAAGTTGCGCTTTGCGCTGCCCGCCGAGGGCAGCCCCAGCGTGTCGCTGCAAGGCAGTGTCCAGTTGGACGGCGTGGCGCTGGCGGCGCCCGGTGGTACGACCGACAGCGCACCCGTGCTGGCTTGGCAGACCCTGGCGCTGGGCCTGCGCGACGTGCAGCCACTGGCCCGGCGGGTGACGCTGGGTGAGCTCAAGATCGACGGCGCCGATCTGCGACTGGCGCGTGATGCCCAGGGCCGGCTCAACCTCCCGTCACTGTTGGCCCGTGCAGCCACCGCGCCACCCAGCCCCCCGGCGGCCGCGCAAGCCAAGCCGGCAGCGGCCGAGCCCTGGCACCTCAGCCTGGACGCGCTGCGGCTCAACGGCGGGTTGGTGCACTGGACCGATGACGCGGTGCGGCCGCGCGCCGCGCTGCAATTGGCCGACCTGAACCTGCAGGCCACCGGTTTGCGCTGGCCTGCAACCACGCCCCTGCCAGTGACACTGAGCACCACGCTGCGCACCGCAGACGGCACGGCGCCCGGGGCCGGACGGCTGACGCTGGACGGCAAGGTCACGCCGCTGCAGGCCACGCTGGCCCTGCAACTGGCCGATCTGGACCTGGCAGCGCTGGCGCCGTACCTCGCCCAGACCCTGCGGCCCCAGCTGTCGGGTCGGCTGTCGGTCGACAGCCAGCTGGACTGGGACGCCGGGCCGCAGGCGCCGATGTTGAAGCTGGTCCTGCACAAGGCCACGCTGCAAGACTTGCAACTGCGCGATGGCGCCGGGCCTCGGGCCAGCCGGCTGGCCTCGTTGCGACAACTGCGGGTCGAGCAAACCGCCGTGGACCTGCTGGCCCGGCAACTGCGCATCGGCAGCGTGACGCTGGTGCAGCCGATGCTGACCGCAAGCCGCGACGCCCAAGGCAGCATGAGCCTGGCGCAATGGGCCGCCGCGCCGCCCACCGATCAAGCTGCAACCAAGCCACCCAGCCTGGCACGGCCTCAGAGGCCGGCCGGCACAGACGCGCCCGCGGTGCCCAAGCCCACGCCAGCCCCGCCCTGGCGCATCGACCTGCAGGACCTGGCCATCAGCGGCGGCCAGTTGCAGTGGACCGACGCGATGGTGTTGGCGCCGGACACGGGTGAGCCATTGCGCCTGGCGCTGAGCGGTTTGAAACTGCACCTGCAGGGCTTTGCCTGGCCCGCCGCCACCGGCACGCGACAAGCGCAGCCACGCCTGCAACTGGCCGCCCGGCTCGGTACGCCGGGCGACCCGGGCGGCCCCAAGGCAGCCAGCGTTGCCCAGAGTCAAGCCGCCCTGCAGGGCGCCGACACCATCGCCTGGACCGGCCGTTTCGGCCTGGCCCCGCCGCAGGTGGACGGCCAGCTGACACTGCAGCGCCTGCCACTGCACCTGCTGGCGCTGTATGCCGCCGACGCGCTGCCGGTCAGCCTGCTGCATGCCGACACCGGGTTTCAGGGCCGGGTGTCCGCCCGCCAGACCGCTGGCGGCTGGCAGGTGGGCACCGACGGCGATCTGCAGGTCACCGAGCTGCAGATCAACACCCGACCGGCCATCGGCGACCGCGCGGACAGCGGCGACGAGTTGCTGACCTGGCAATCCCTGGTGTTGCAGGGCCTGACGGTGGCGCTGGCGCCGCCCGCCCGGCCACGCATCGAAGTGCGCGAGATGGCGCTCACTGATTTCTACAGCCGGCTGACCATCACCGAGCAAGGTCGCATCAACCTGCAGGACGTCGCGGCCAAGGGCCCTGCAGGCACGGCCTCGACGGCCACGGTTATGGCCATGGCTGCGGCGCCGGTCGCTGCTGCGCCTTCTGCCTCGGCCGCGCCAGCCGGCGCCGCCACCACCGCCACCACCACCGCCACCACCGCCACCGCCAGCCCCGCCGCGCCCTTGCCTGTCGATCTGGTCCTCGGTCCGACCCAGCTGCGCAACGGCCGGATCGACTTCACCGACCGCTTCGTGCGGCCCAACTACAGCGTGCGGCTGACCGAGCTGAACGGCCGCATCGGCGCGCTGCGCTCGGACACCCGGGAGATGGCGACCATCAGCCTGCAAGGCCGGGCCGCGCAGACCGCGTTGATCGATATCAGCGGCCAAATCAACCCGACCGCCAGGCCGCTGGCGCTGGACATCCGGGCCAAGGCCACCGATCTGGAGCTGGCGCCGCTGTCACCCTACGCCGGCAAATACGCCGGCTACGCCATAGCGCGCGGCAAGCTCAGCATGGACGTGGCCTACAAGATCGACGCCGACGGCCAACTGGTCGCCAGCAACCAGGTGACCCTGAACCAGCTGACCTTTGGCGAGCGGGTCGAGTCCCCCAGCGCCACCCAGCTGCCGGTGCTGCTGGCGGTGGCCCTGCTGACGGACCGCAACGGCGTGATCGACATCAACCTGCCAGTCAGCGGCAGTGTCAACGACCCGAAGTTCAGCGTCGGCGGCATCATCTGGAAGGTCATCCTGAACCTGCTGGGCAAGGCCTTCAGCGCGCCGTTTGCGCTGCTGGCCGGCAATGACAAGGACGACCTCAGCACGGTCGAGTTCAACCCCGGCACCTCACAGCTCAAGGACAGCGGCCAGCAGGCACTGGACAAGGTCGCGGCAGCGCTGGTGGCCAAACCCGGCCTGAAGATGACCGTCACTGGCGCGGCCGACCCCGCCGCCGAGCGCAGCGACCTCCAGCGCGCCCTGCTGGACGAGCGCCTGCAGACTGAGCAGGCCCGCGAGCGTCTGCGTGCCGCGCCGCCGGTGGCGGCCCCCGCGTCGGCTGCCGCCGGCCCGTCCAAAACCGTCGCGGCGCCGCTGGGCGCCGACGACCGGGCCCGACTGCTCAAGGTCCTCTACCAGAAGACCACACTGCCCGACAAGCCGCGCAACGCACTGGGCTTTGTGCGGGGCGACCTGCCGCCCACCGAGATGGAGGCCCTGCTGCTCGCCGCGCAGCAGGTCGGCGACGACACCGTGCGCGAGCTCGCCCTGGAGCGCGGCCTGGTCGTGCGTGACGGCCTGGTGGCGCGCGGCCTGCCCAGTGACCGGCTGTTCCTGGCCGCGCCAAAGTTGCGCGCCGCTGGCGAGGACGACCCTGCCTGGACCCCGCGGGTGCAGCTCAGCCTGTCCACACGCTGAGCCACCCGACGTGCTTCTGGCCTCTTGAAAGCTGGGGCAACGCCCCTATAATCATTGTTAGCACTCAACATCAACGAGTGCTAGCAGCCGAACTGGGGCCCTATGCCGCCAGTTGGCCAGCATGAGATGGGATGCCGACATGGTGTTGGCGGCCCTCGCTGATGTGAAATCCCCCTAGGAGAACCGCATGAAACTTCGCCCCCTGCACGACCGCGTGATCGTCAAGCGTCTGGAACAAGAAACCAAGACCGCCTCTGGCATCGTCATCCCCGACAACGCCGCCGAAAAGCCTGACCAAGGCGAAGTGCTGGCCGTCGGCCCGGGCAAGCGCAACGACAAGGGTGATTTCATCGCCCTGAACTGCAAGCCGGGCGACCGCGTGCTGTTCGGCAAGTACTCGGGCCAGACCGTCAAGGTCGATGGCGACGAGTTGCTGGTCATGCGCGAAGAAGACCTCTTCGCCGTCGTCGAGAAATAAAGCTACTGCGCGACGCGCTGGCGTCGTTGCGCGGTGCTCGGAATCCTCACGTAGCAGGGCTACGTTCCGGTTCCTGTGCGCCGTGCGCCTAGCCAGCACGCCGCTCGCTGCGCTTTCTTTCCCGACGACCTGTGCGGTGAACGAGAGCGTGGACCCCCAACTGAATTCGGAGAATTACTCATGGCAGCTAAAGACGTTGTATTTGGTGCGGATGCCCGTCACCGCATGGTTGAAGGCGTGAACGTTCTGGCCAACGCGGTCAAGGTCACGCTCGGCCCCAAAGGCCGCAATGTGGTGCTGGAGCGCTCGTTCGGCGCCCCCACCGTGACCAAGGACGGTGTGTCCGTGGCCAAGGAAATCGAGCTGAAGGACAAGCTTGCCAACATGGGCGCGCAGATGGTCAAGGAAGTGGCTTCCAAGACCAGCGACATCGCCGGTGACGGCACCACCACCGCCACGGTGCTGGCCCAGTCGATCATCCGCGAAGGCATGAAGTTCGTTGCCGCCGGCATGAACCCGATGGACTTGAAGCGCGGCATCGACAAGGCGGTCATCGCCCTGGTCGCCGAGCTGAAGAAGCAGTCCAAGGCCACCACCACGAGCAAGGAAATCGCGCAAGTCGGCACGATCTCGGCCAACAGCGACGAAGAAGTCGGCCGCATCATCGCCGAAGCGATGGACAAGGTTGGCAAGGAAGGCGTCATCACCGTTGAAGACGGCAAGAGCCTGAACAGCGAGCTCGACGTCGTCGAAGGCATGCAGTTCGACCGCGGCTACCTGTCGCCTTACTTCATCAACAACCCCGAAAAGCAATCGGCCAATCTGGACAACCCTTTCGTGCTGCTCTTCGACAAGAAGATCAGCAACATCCGTGATCTGCTGCCCACGCTGGAGCAAGTGGCCAAGGCCGGCCGTCCGCTGCTGATCGTGGCCGAGGAAGTTGAAGGCGAAGCCCTGGCTACGCTGGTGGTCAACACCATCCGCGGCATCCTGAAGGTCGTGGCCGTCAAGGCACCGGGCTTTGGCGACCGCCGCAAGGCCATGCTCGAGGACATCGCCATCCTGACCGGCGGCAAGGTCATCGCCGAAGAAGTCGGCCTGACGCTGGAGAAGGTCACGCTGGCTGATCTGGGCCAGGCCAAGCGCGTCGAAGTGGGCAAGGAAAACACCATCATCATCGATGGCAACGGTGCGGCTGCCGACATCGAATCGCGGGTCAAGCAGATCCGTGTGCAGATCGAAGAAGCCACCAGCGACTACGACCGTGAAAAGCTGCAAGAGCGCGTGGCCAAGCTGGCCGGCGGTGTTGCACTGATCAAGGTTGGCGCGGCCACCGAAGTCGAGATGAAGGAAAAGAAGGCCCGTGTCGAAGACGCGCTGCACGCCACCCGTGCCGCCGTTGAAGAAGGCATCGTGGCGGGCGGCGGTGTTGCACTGCTGCGTGCCCGCCAGTCGGCCGGCACCATCAAGGGCGACAACCACGACCAGGAAGCCGGCATCAAGATCGTGCTGCGCGCGGTCGAGCAGCCGCTGCGCGAGATCGTCGCCAACGCTGGCGACGAGCCGAGCGTGGTGATCAACAAGGTGATGGAAGGCACGGGTAACTACGGTTACAACGCGGCCAACGGCACCTATGGCGACATGATCGAAATGGGCATCCTGGACCCGACCAAGGTGACGCGCACGGCACTGCAGAACGCTGCTTCGGTGGCCGGCCTGATGCTGACGACCGAGTGCATGGTCTCCGAGTCGCCGAAAGACGAGTCTGGCGCCGGCGGTGGTGGCATGGGCGGCATGGGTGGTATGGGCGGCATGGGCGGTATGGACATGTAAGCGCATTGCGGCGGCTGCTGCCGCCGCAACAAGTCGGCGTTGGATCGGACAACCCTTCGGGGTGCCGTTCAACTTGCCAGACGCTCACGGGCCACCTTCGGGTGGCCCGTTTTGCTTGGTGCTCGCCTGCGGCGAACCGGACTTGCTTTGTTGGTCGACGCCGGTGCGCCACTTGCTGCCGACACCCACTGCAGGCTCGCCTTTTTCGTTGGCATCGATAATCTTTCACCATGCCCCGCCGCCCCACGCAGCAAGACTTCATCGACGACGAGTTGCTGCGTGCGCCGTTGACCTTCGACGGCGTGATCGACACCGTGCTGGTGCAGTGGCGGCTGCGCCAGCCCCGCCACGACCGGCTCGATGGCGACCCGGTGCGGGCGTTACAGCTGCACCGGGGCGATCTGCTCAACGAGGCCTTGAGCCAATTGCGCAGCGCGGCCCAGGCCGACCTGCAAGACTTGCTGTCGCTGCGGTCCAGGCCGCTGGCGCCGACCTCGATGACTTCGATCGCCGCGCCGCAGCCGGACCTGCTGGAGCCGCTGGCCTTGTCGCTGATCGACGAGGACGATGTCGCCGTCGACATCGAGATCGCCCGCTGCACCCAGACGATTCACCAGATGGCCGAGGCCGAGTTGCGCGAGTTGCACACCTTCACCTCGGCGCTGGTCAACGACCCCAACGTCGCGCGCGACACCAACCCGTTCCGACCCGACCGCTTTGTGCGGGCGCTGTGGGCCGGTCTGCAACAGATTCCGCTGTCGCGCCCAGTGCTGACGGCGTTTCTGCACGAGGCCGCGGTGCCGCTGGCCCAGGCGCTGCGGCGCGGCTACGCATCGGCCAGCCGGCGGCTGGAGGAACAGGGCGTGGCACCCGCCGCCCACCGCACCATCGTCTACGGCAGCGGCACGGCCTGGGGCGCCGACCTGGCGCGCTACCGGCCACCTGCCAGCCTGCAGACCCTGCACGACAGCATGCCCACGCCGCTGGACGCGCTGGGCGCCCCCGATGCCGGCGCCGAGGCCCCGGCGGCCCACCGCCTACCCCAGCCCGCGACCCCCGGCGGGGCCGACCCGCAGCTGATCGAGTTGCTGGCACGCCTGTTCACCGCGATCCAGGACGACCGCGCGCTGGCGCCGCAGACCGTCACGCTGCTGCAGCGCCTGCAACCCACCGTGCTGCGACTGGCGTTGCACGACACCACCCCGCTGGACGCCTACGACCACCCGGTGTGGCGCTTCATGGACCACCTGGCCAACGACCTCGAGTGCAGCGCACCGGCGCAGCGGGCCCGCCTGCTGGGCCTGTGCCGCAACCTGGTGGACCACCTGGCGGCGGCCAACCCGCCGGAAGGCAGCCACTTCTCCTGGGCGATCGTCAGGCTGGCGGCGGCGCGCCGCCATGCGCTGGCCCAGGCGCTGACCGCCGCCGCGCCGCAAATCGAACGCTTGCAGCGCCTCTGCCTCGACGAGGCCGGCAACACCACCGCCACCATGCCGCTGGACATCGGCACGCTGGACACCGTACCGGCCGACCTGATGCCGGACGACGGCCCCCCCGACGCACGCGCCAGCGCGGCCTTGCTGATCCAGGCCAGCCAGCCCGGCAGCCGCTTGCGCACCTACCTGCAAGGCGAATGGCGACAGCTGACCTGCTTGTGGCAGGACAGCGGACACGAGCTGCTGCTGCTGGCCGAGCCGGCGGCAGGCCGGCTCTGGGCCCTGCGCCAGGCCGCCTTCGCCCGCTTGCTGGCCGAGAGACTGGCACGGCCCATGCGCGTCCGGTCGCTGGTACGACGCGCCGCTGACAAGGTGCTGCATGCACTGTGAGTCGGTCGCGCTGATGCTGGCCATACTGCTGGCGTCGCCCGCGCTGCAGGCCCAGGCCGGCAGCCCGCTGATGCCGTCCGCGCTGCCCGCCACGGCATCCGCGCCCGCCTCATCCAGTGCCGTCGCCGTGGCACCTGCGGCCACACAGACCAGCCCGCCCGCCACCGTGCGGCCCCGCATCGGCCTGGTGTTGTCGGGCGGCGGCGCGCGCGGCCTGTCGCATGTGGGTGTGCTCAAGGTGCTGGAAGCGCTGCAGATCCCCATCGACGTGATCACCGGCACCTCGATGGGTGCGATCGTCGGCGGGCTGTACGCCAGCGGCATGCGCGCCGCTGACCTGGAGCGTGAGTTGCGCACCGTGAAATGGGGCGAGGTGTTTGCCAACCGGGTCGAACGCCAGCAATTGTCCCAGCGCCGCAAGGAGGAGGACTTCGAAACCTCCGGCCTGTTCGAGCTGGGCCTGCGCAACGCCGAGCTGGTGGTGCCCAGCAGCGCCATGTCCAGCCGTGGCCTGGAGTCGCTGCTGCGGCGCTACACCCTGCCAGTGCGCGGCGTCGACCGCTTCGACCGGCTGCCGATCCCGTTCCGCGCCGTGGCCACCGACATGGAGACCGGCGCGGCCGTGGTGCTGGACCACGGTGACCTGGCACTGGCGTTGCGGTCCAGCATGAGCGTGCCGGGCGTGTTTTCGCCCACCGAGGTCGAGGGCCGGGTGCTGGGCGACGGCGGCCTGGTCAACAACGTGCCGATCGACGTGGCCCGGGCGATGGGCGCCGACATCGTGATCGTCGTCAACATCGGCACACCGCTGTCCGGCCGTGCCGCGCTGGGCTCGGTGGTGGGCCTGACCGGGCAGATGATCAACCTGCTGACCGAACAAAACGTGCAGCGCAGCCTGGCCACACTCAAGCCCGACGATGTGCTGATCTCACCGGCACTGGGCAGCCTGACGTCCGGTGACTTTGACCAGACCGACGCGTTTTTTGCGCTGGGTGAGGCGGGCGCGCGCGGCCGCAGCGACCGGCTGGCCAGCCTGGTGGTGGACGGCAAGGCCTACGCCGCCTGGCGCAGCGGCCACCCCAGCCCGCCCGCGGTGCGTGGCCGGCTGGCTGCCGTCAAGATCGAGGGCACAGTCCACAGCAACCCCGACCGCTTGCTGGCGATGCTGGAGAACAAGCCCGGCGATGTCTTCGAGATTGCGCGCGCCGAGCGCGACGCCAGCCGCCTCGCTGCGGGCGGTGACTACGCCCGGTCCGACTACCAGCTGGTCTCCAACGCGGAGAGCGAGACGCTGGTCTTCGAACTGCAGGAGAAACCCTGGGGGCCCAACTACGTGACCGTCGGCCTGGACCTGGGCACCGACTTTCGCGGCCGCAGCGCCTTCAACCTCAAGCTGCACCACAACCGCCACTGGCTCACCGACAGCGGCACCGAGTGGCGCAACCGGGTGCAGATCGGCGAGGTGCCGCAACTCTTCACCGAGCTTTATCACCCACTGGCCTGGACTGCCTCGCGTGCCGAAGACTGGTTTGTCAGCGGCTATGCCGGCGCCGAGCGTCGTCGCATCCTGCGCTACACGCCCGATGGGGGCGAGGAGCTGGGCAGCTATCTGCGCAACCAGGCCGACGTGGGACTGGACATCGGCCAGCCCTGGAGCGATCTGGGTGAGTTGCGGCTGGGCTGGTCGCGCCTGGTGCTGCGCACCGACTCCCAGTTCGCCGCTGCCCTCAATACCGGCACGGTGCAGTCCCGGTCCAGTTGGACCGAGGACGCGCTGCGCGCCCGCGCCGTGGTCGACCACCTCGACTTTGCCGTGTTTCCGCAGGCCGGCTACCGGGCCGTGGCCACCGCATTTGTCGGCCAGCGCAGCGGTGACCTGGGTGGCAACTTCCACCGCATCGAGACCGAAGGCGCAGTCGTCAAGACCTGGCAAGGCAACACGCTGGAGCTGTATGCCCGGGTGCAGACCGCCGGCCAGAACTCGATCGTCAAGGTTGATCGCTACTCCCTGGGCGGGTTCCAGCAACTGTCGGGCTACCAGCGCGACCAGCTGCTGGGCAACCATGTGCTGCTGCTGCGGCTGGGCGCTTACCGCCGGCTCAACCAGACACCGGCGCTGACCCGCGGCTTTTTTGTCGGCGGCACGCTGGAGGCCGGCAACGCCTGGGCCCGTACCAGCGATGTGGACCTGTCCCGGCTGCGCACCGGCATGAGCCTGTACCTGGGCGCCGACACCGGCATCGGTTCGCTCTACCTGGCGCTGACCCACGCGGCCCAGGGACGGACCGGTATCACGCTGATGCTGGGTCGGCCTTGAGGCCTTGAGGCCTTGCGGCATCGACGGGCGGCGGCCCGGCGATGCCGCGGATCACAGCCCCGCCAGCACCTCGCGCAGCCGGGCGATCACCCAGGCCGGCTGCTCATGCACGATCCAGTGGCTGGCGCCGGGCCGGCGGTGGATTTGCACACCCGGCACCCAGGCCGCCAGGCCGTCCAGCAGCCCGGGCAGTAGCGCGTGGTCGGCCTCACCCCACAGCACGGTGGTGGGCACCGCCACGTTGACCACCGACGGCGGCAGCACCAGTTGTTGCAGGGCGACATCCGCCGGATTGCTGGGCGGGCGCAACGGCGAGGCGCGGTAGTAGTTGAGCGCGCCGTCCAGGCCCTGGCGCCAGACCGCCCGGTACTGTTCGCGCACGGCCGGGGTCAGCCAGTCGGCCGGGCCAAAACGCTCGAGCACCGCCCACAGGCCGGCAAAGTCGTCAGCCGCCAGCCGCGCTGCGGCGCCAGGCTGCACCAGCTCGTTCATGTAGAGGCTGGCCGCCTGCTGGGCCGGGTTGTCGCGCAACTCACGCAGCAAGGCGCCGGGATGCGGCGAGTTGATGATGACCAGCCGGCGCACCCGTTTTGGCAACAGCGCGGCGAGGTTCCAGGCCACACCGCCGCCCCAGTCGTGGGCCACCAGCAGGTCGATCGGCCCATCCGGACTGCCGGTGACCGCATCGATCATCGCGCTGAGGTCGGCCACCAGGTGCTTGGCGCGGTAGGCCGACAACTCGGCGGGCGCACTGCTGGCGCCGTAGCCGCGCAGGTTGGGCGCCACGCAACGCGCTTCAGGCGCCAGCGCGGTCATCACCGCGTCCCACACAAAGGCGGCCTCGGGAAAGCCGTGCAGGAACAGCGCCTTCAGCGGCGCATCCACCGGCCCGGCGGCGCGGCAGGACAGGGTGATGGCGTGCGGCAGGGCTTGGTCGAACAGCGAAATCGTCATGCCGCAGTGTGCGGCCGCGCTGCCGGCCCAGCCGTCAATCGGGCGACAGCGGCGGCGCGTTGTCCGGCGCTGCGGGCGCGTCGGCGGTCTGGCCGTCAGGCTCGTCCGCATCCGGCTGGCCGGCCGGTGTCTGCTGCCACTGGCGCAGTGTCAGTGCCGCGTCGCCCAGGCCCTGGCGCGACAGCGCCGAGAACAGCGACACGCTGATGTCCGACGCGTCGGTGGCCATGTCGGCCAGCGCTTTTTGCGCCTGCGCCAGCGCACGCGACTGCTGGTTGCGGTTGAGCTTGTCGGCCTTGGTCAGCAGCACCAGCAGGCGCACCTCGCCGCGGCCCACACGCTCGGCCACGAAGTCCAGCAACTGCTGGTCCAGCGGGGTGAAGCCATGCCGGCAATCGACCATCATCACGATGCCGGCCAGCACATGGCGCATTGCCAGGTAGTCGGCCATCACCTGCTGCCAGCGCAGCTTGGCCCCACGCGCCACCGCAGCATAGCCATAGCCCGGCAGGTCGGCCCAGCGGCCGTCGGGCGCACCCATCGGCCCCAGGTCGAACAGGTTGATGTGCTGGGTGCGGCCGGGGGTCTTGGACGCAAACGCCAGGCGCCGGTGCTGGGCCAGCGTGTTGATCGCGGTCGATTTGCCGGCATTGCTGCGGCCGACAAAGGCCACCTCGGGCAAATCCGAGCCCGGCAGCTGCGACAGCAGGCTGGCGGTAGTTAAAAAACGGGCGCTTTGCGTCCAGGCCAAGGCCTCGCGCACAGCGGGGTCGGAGGGGATATCGGCATCTTTGCCCCGGAGGTTGGTACTGTTGTTCATGGAGCATTGTAAAATCGACGGGTTTACCCCATCCAAACGCCATAACCGTACGCGTTTTCAGCCCGATCCCAGCCCAACCCAGAGGCTGCCGGCCCACCCCCGCTGCCCGCCACCCGGCGGCCGCAGGGCCAGTGCAGGCAGCCCGATCATCCCAAGGTTTCACGACATGAAGTCGCTGCTCGCCCTGACGCTGTCTGCCCTGATCTCGATTTCAGCCGGCTCCGCCTTTGCCAATGAAGCCCAGGCCGTGGCCAAGCCCGACCTGGCCAAGGGCGAGGAAAAATCGACCCAGGTCTGCGCTGCCTGCCACACCGCCGATGGCTCGCGCGGTAGCCCGGCCAACCCGATCCTGCAAGGCCAGCATGCCGACTACCTGGTCAAGCAACTGACCGAGTTCAAGGCCGGCATCCGGGCCAACGCGATCATGGCGGGCATGGCCGGCCTGCTCAGCGCTGACGACATGAAAAACGTCGCTGCGTTCTACGCCAGCAAGCAGGCCAAGCCGGGCTTTGCCAAGAGCAAGGACACGGTGGCACTGGGCGAGAAGATTTACCGCGGCGGCATCGCAGCCAAGCAGGTGCCTGCCTGCGCCGGCTGCCACAGCCCCAACGGTGCCGGGATCCCCGCGCAATTCCCGCGCCTGGGTGGCCAGCACGCCGACTACGCCGAGGCGCAACTGGTGGCCTTCCGCGGCGGCATCCGCAAAAATTCGGCGCAGATGACGGCCATCGCGTCCCGCCTGAGCGATGTGGAGATCAAGGCCGTCGCCGACTACGTGGCGGGCCTGCGCTGACGCTCAAGCCGGTCCGGCCTTCGCTGCCCCCGGGGCCGGTCACTGACCGGCCCTTTGTGTTTGCAGCCCTCGGGTCCTGGCCATCCGGACGGCGGCGCTGGTCCTGGGGTCTTCTCAGGCCTTGAGCATCCACAGCAGCGCCCAACGCGTAAGGTTGAGCCTGCGCCGCCGACCCATCAGCATCCATCTGGGAGATTCCATGCAACACACCACCGACGACGGCTTCAACCACCGCATCCCGTCCGAGATCACGCCGCGTGCGGTCTACGAGGGCCGGCGCGACTGGATGAAGCGCCTGGCCGCAGGCGCTTTGGGCACCGGCCTGGCGGGCTGGGCGGCACGCGACGCGCTGGCGGCCGAGAGCGCCACCAAGGGCGCCGCCCTGCCCGGCGCCAAGAGCGCGGTGGCCGGCGCCGTGACGATGGACAAGGCCACACCGCGGGCCGACGCCACCAGCTACAACAACTTCTACGAGTTCGGCACCGACAAGGCCGACCCGGCGCGCAACGCCCACACGCTCAAGACCCGGCCCTGGACGGTGAGCATCGAAGGCGAGGTCAAGAAGCCCCGGACTTTCGGCATCGACGACCTGCTCAAACTCAGCCCCATGGAGGAGCGCACCTACCGCCTGCGCTGCGTCGAGGGCTGGTCGATGGTGATCCCTTGGGTGGGCTTTTCGCTGGCCGAGCTGATCAAGCAGGCCGAGCCCACCGGCAACGCCAAGTTTGTCGAGTTCCACACCCTGGCCGACCCCAAGACCATGCCGGGTGTCAGTTCGCGGGTACTGGATTGGCCGTATGTGGAGGGCCTGCGCATCGACGAGGCCATGCACCCGCTGTCGCTGCTGGCCTTTGGCATGTACGGCGAGGTGCTGCCCAACCAGAACGGCGCGCCGGTGCGGCTGGTGATGCCCTGGAAGTACGGCTTCAAGTCGGCCAAGTCCATCGTCAAGATCCGCTTTGTCGAGCAGCAGCCCAAGACCGCCTGGGTCAAGGCGGCGGCGCAGGAGTACGGCTTTTACTCCAACGTCAACCCCAAGGTGGACCACCCGCGCTGGAGCCAGGCCACCGAGCGCCGCATCGGCGAGGACGGCGTGTTTGCCAAGAAGCGGCCCACGCTGATGTACAACGGCTACGAGGCGCAGGTGGCGTCGCTCTACAGCGGCCTGGACCTGGCCAAGAACTTCTGATCGGCTTTTGCTCGCCCCGACGGCCATGAACAAACTGCTGCTGCACCCCGCCGCCAAACCGCTGCTGTTTGCGCTGGCCCTGATACCTTTTGCCCACCTGCTGTGGGGCGCGCTGGCCAACACCCTGGGCGCCAACCCGGCCGAGGCGCTGATCCGCGGCACCGGCGACTGGGTGTTGCGCTTCTTGTGCCTGACACTGGCGATCACGCCGCTGCGCGAATGGACCGGCTGGAGCGCGCTGGTCCGGCTGCGCCGCATGCTGGGGGTCTTTGCCTACTTCTACGTGCTGCTGCATTTTTTCAGCTATGCCTGGCTGGACATGGGGCTGGACTGGGGCGACATCGTGCGCGACATCCCCAAGCGCCCGTTTGTGCTTGTCGGCACGCTGGCCTTGCTGCTGATGACGCCTTTGGCGGCCACCTCGTTCAACCGCGCCATCCGGGCGCTGGGCGCCAAGCGCTGGAAGGCGCTGCACAAGAGCGTCTACGTCATCGTGCTGCTGGGGCTGTTGCACTTTTTCTGGATGCGGGCCGCCAAGCACAACTTTGCCGAATGGTCGGTCTACGCGGTGGTTATCGCGGTGCTGCTGGGCTGGCGGCTGTGGCGGCGGTTCGGGCCGAAGCGGGTGCTGGCGCCGGCCCTGCGGACCCAGGCCGTCGGTCGCTGAGGGCCGGCCGACGCACCGGGGCGGCCGGCGCCCCCGCACCATGGCAATGCCCTGTCAGGCCAGCCCGACGCAAAGCCGGTTGCGCCCACCCTGCTTGGCCTGGTACAGCGCCTGGTCGGCCGACAACAGCAGGGCCGGCAGCTCATGCGGCGGTGCACCCGACAGGCCTATGCTCAAGGTCAGCACGGCGCCCGGGCCGCACAGCCCGGCCCAGGGGTAGGCGGCGACACGCTCGCGCAGGCGCTCACAGACATCGGCAGCAACCTCGGGCGACATGCCCGGCAGCACGATCACGAACTCCTCGCCGCCGTGGCGCACCAGCACGTCCCCGGTGCGCGTGTTCTCGCGCAGCAACTGCGACAACACCACCAGCACCCGGTCGCCCACGGCGTGGCCGTAGCGGTCGTTGATCGCCTTGAAATGATCGATGTCGAGCAGCGCCAGGGCCAGCGGCTGGCCGGCCTGCAGGGCTGCAGGCAACAGCTCGGCACAGCGGCGGTCCAGGTGGCGGCGGTTGCCCAGGCCGGTGAGCGGATCACGCTCGGCGCTGGCCGCATATTCGGCGGCGCGGTCGCGTTGCAGGCGGGCGTCCAGCCGCGCCTGCTCAGCCTGCCACTGCGCGTGCTGCGCCTCGGCGCGGGTGACAAACAGCGCAGACTGGGCCCGCAGCTGGGTGATGGCGCGGCTGCGCTCCAGCCGCTCCACCCGCTCGAAATAGGCCAGCGCCTCGGCCGGCTGGGCCAAAGCCCGGCAAGCCAGGTAGGCCACGTGGTTGGCGCGCACAGCGGTCTGCTGTGGCGCGTCGTCGCCCATGGTGTGCAGCAGCGCTTGCATCGCGGCCAGAGCCGCTGCCGGCTGGCCTGCGGCCACCAGCCAGCCGCCGATCGACGCCTGGATGCGCCAGCCGTGCGCGGTCAGGCCGCGCACCCGCGCCAGGTCCAGCGAGGTGCGCAACAAGGCATCCGACTCGGCGCGCTCGCCGCGGTAGAGCAGCAGTTCACCCAGGTTGCCGAGGATGGCCACCTCGGACACCGGATCGACCACCTGCGGCATCAGGTCGCGCGCCTGCAACCCGGCGGCGTAGCCGGCGTCGAGCGCGGCGCGGGCCTCGACCTCCGGCACGGCGCCGACCAGGCGGTGGTAGACGCCGATCGAGATCGCGCACAGGCCGTTGAACGCCCGGATGCGCAAGGGGGCCGGCACCGATTCATCGACCGTGCCCAGCGTCTGCTGCAACAGGCGGATGGCCTGCCAGGAGTCGCCCATGCGCTCGAAGCAAACCGCCAACGCAAAGGCCGCGCTCAGGTTGGGGCCACCTTCACCCAGGTCGGCGGTCAGGCGCACCAGTTCATGGGCGGCGTCGAGCGCAATGTCGAAGTCACCGGTCTCGCAACCGGCCAGCGTGACGGCCCGCAGCAACTCCCGCCGGTCGGCCGCCATGGCGTCGGCCACCTCGGCCGCCGCCAGCAGCGGCAACACGGTCTTGGCCTGTACCAGCAGCTCGGCATAGCGGCCCCGGCGCAACAGCAGGGTGCACAGCCAGACGCCGGCCGTGGCCTGGTCGCCGGACCGACCCAGCTGCGCGGCCAGCGCCATAGCCTCGTGCGCCGCATCGCAACCGGCAGCGGGCTGCACCACCCGGGCCGGGTCGGCAGCAGCCAGGCAGGCCCGCAGGCGATCCGCCAGGGCGGAGGCTTGGGGCGGGGCTTGGGGTTCCGCAGTGTTCACGGCGTCGGATGGTGACAGCTCACTCAGGGCGTATCGGCCGCGGGCTGCAGCAGCTTGAGTGTGCAACCGTGGCGACCATCACGGGCTCGCCCTCGCCGATCGGGCCGCCAAGCGGCACGGCCGCCTACTTCATGAAGCCCGGCAACCACAGCGACAGCGCCGGAAACGCCAGCACCACCGCCAGCGCCAGCACCAGCGTCAGCACAAACAGCCAGACACCGCGAAAGATCTGCCTGAGCGTCACACCATCGAGCAGCGCGTTGAGCACAAACAGGTTCATGCCCACCGGCGGCGAGATCAGGCCGATCTGCACCACCAAGACGATCAACACCCCGAACCAGACCGGGTCGAACCCCAACTGGGTGACGATCGGAAAAAACACGGGAATGGTCAGCAGCACCATCGACAGCTCCTCCATGATGGTGCCCAACAGCACGTAGACCCCCATCATCGCGCCCACCACCATCAGCGGCGACAGGCCGAGGTGGGTGATGGCCTCGCGCAGGTCGCCTGGCATCGAGGTGAAGTTGATGAAGTTGGAGAACATCATCGCGGCGATCAGGATGGAAAACAGCATGGCCGTGGTGCGGGCGCTTTCCACCAGCACCTGCAACAGCACCCGCGGCGCCAGCGCACCGCGCAACAGCGCGAAGAAAAACGCGCCCGAGGCGCCGATGCCGGCGCCCTCGGTGGCGGTGAACACCCCGCCGTAGATGCCGCCCAGCACCACGATCACCAGCAGCACCACGCCCCAGATGTCGCGCAACGCGGCCCAGCGCTGCGGCCAGCTGCTGCGCTCGCCGGCCGGCCCGGCCGCCGGGTCGCGCCAGGTGATCCAGGCCACGCCAGCCATCATCAGCCCCGCGCACAGCAGGCCGGGCAGGATGCCGGCGGCAAACAGCTTGCCGATGTTGGTCTCGGTGACGATGCCGTAGATCACCATGATGGTGGACGGGGGGATCATGATGCCCAGCGTGCCGCCCGCCGCGATCACGCCGGTGGACAGGTAGTCCGAATAGCCCAGCTTCTTCATCGACGGGTAGGCCACCTTGGCCATGGTGGCGGCGGTGGCGATCGACGAGCCGCAGATCGCACCAAAGCCGGCACAGGCCAGCACCGTGGCGTGCGCCAGGCCGCCGCGGAAGTGCCCGATAAAGGCATAGGCGGCACGGAACAGCTCGTGCGCCAGCCCGGCGCGCGCCACGAAGTTGCCCATCAGGATGAACAGCGGCACCACCGACAGCGTGTAGGCAAAGCCGGTGTCGTAGACCACCTGGGCGGTGGACGCCGCGGCCGGGGCCCAGCCGCGCATCAGGCCCAGCCCGGCAAAACCCACCAGGCCCATCGCAAAGGCCAGCGGGATGCGCAGCAGCGCCAGCATAAACACCGCAGCAAAACCCAGCAGCGCCTCGATCACGTCGCGCCCCCCAGGGGTTGGCCGTCGTCACCGTTGGCGGCGCCCGCTGCGCCGGCAGTTGTGGCTTCAGTTGTGGCTTCAGTGGCGGCTTCAGTGGCGGCGGCCCCCGGCCACAGCATCAGCAGGCCATGCACCAGCGCCGTCAAACCACACAGCACGGCCATGAGCCGCACAAACGGGCCCAGCAGCAGCTTGAGTTGGGCGGTGGTGTCGCCATAGCCGGCCATCTGCGCTGCCTTGTCCCACATCAGCCAGGCCAGCGCGGCCAGCGCTGCGCAACACAGCAGATCCGCCGCGGCGCGCTGCAGCCGGCGCAGCCCGGCGGGCAGCAGCGGATCCAGTGAATCGAACAGCACATGCTCACCCTTCAGGCTGACCAGTGGCAGCGCGGCAAAGATCACCACCACCATCAGGATCTCGGTCAGCTCCAGTGAGCCGGTGATCGACTGGCTGAACAGCTTGCGCCCGACCACATCGACCAGCGTCAGCACCATGATGGCGAACAGCGCCACGGCGGCCAGCAGGCCGCACAGCAATTCCAGCAGGCGTTTCAAGTGGGGTCTCCCGGTCCGGCGGCCCAGGTTGGGGCCGCCGCCATGGGCACAGCCCGCAGCACTGCGGGCCGCTGCAGCGACATCACTTCTCGAGCTTGTTGATCTCGGCGCGGTACTCGGCCAACACCTTCCTGGGGTCCTTCAGGCCCTTGGCTTCGGCCGCCTTGACCCAGGTGTCTTCCAGGCCGATGGTCTTGGCCTTGATGGCCGCCACAAACGCCGGGTTGGCCTGGGTGAAGGCCACGCCCGAGGCCTGCATGAAGGCCATGCCGCGCCGGTCCACCTTGTCCCAGCCGCGGCCCATCATCCGGGCCGCAAACTCGCCCGACATCTCATCGACGATCTTCCGGACGTCGGCCGGCATCGCGTCGTACTTGGCCTGGTTCATCATGAAGACAAAGCTGGTGTTGTACAGCCCGCCCGGAAACGTGGTGGCGTGCCGGATCACCTTGTCGATCTTGAAGCTCTCGACCGACTCGGCCGGAAACAGCGTGCCGTCCATCACCCCGGTGGACAACAGCTCGTAGCTCTCGGGCGCCGGCTTGAGCGTGACGTTCATGCCCAGCGCCTTGCTGATCTCGTTGACCATGCCGCCGCCGATGCGCCACTTCATGCCGGCCATGTCCTCCAGCCTGACGACCGGCCGCTTGGTGTTGAAGGCCATGCCCGGGCCATGGGTGAACACCGCCAGCACCTTGACGCCCTTGTGCTCATCGGCAAACGCCGGGTATTTGGCGTACATGCGCTGGAACGCGACCGAGGTGGCCTCCGCCGAGTTGCCCAAAAACGGGAACTCCACCATCTGGGTGGTCACAAACCGCCCCGGCGTGTAGCCGTGCACTGTGAACGACAGGTCGGCCAGGCCGTTGCGCACCGCATCAAAAGTACCCGGCGGCGCCGACACGGCGCGCGGCAGCACGTTGCACTTGACCTTGCCGGCCGCCTTTTGCTCCAGCAGGCTGCACCACTCTTTCTGTACCTCGCTCAGCGTGTGGCTGGGTGGCACCCATGACGACAGCGCCAAGGTGGTCTGGGCCTGTGCCGGCGCGGCGACGCTGGCGACCAGCGCGGTCAGCGCGGTCAGGAGGGAACGGGCAGGCAGGCGCGGCAGGGACATGGACAGGGCTCCGGCAAACAACGGTGGGGGCAGCGGGGCGGCTGCAGCGGTCACAACAACGGTCGCAACAGCGGTCGTGTGACCGCTGCCGCATTCTGCTGCAAGCCGCCGTGGCGCCGTGGGCACCGTGATGCTTGTCACGGCCAGGGCCGCGGCGCCAGGCGCAGCGGTCCAAGCTGCCCTCCGGACCCCGCGCCTGCGGGGGCTGCCGGACGACCCGGGCGACCTAGCATCCACGCAACCCCGACGCCACCCGGACGACCACCATGCCGACAACTGCCCACCCTGCGCCATCCGCCCAAGCCGACCTGCGCCACCCGGGGCGCTGCGCTGACGGCGACGCGCTGGCCGGCGGCCCGGCGCGCCATGCACTGGCGGGTGCACTGCAGCAACTCACGCTGGCCGAAGCCATGACCGGCGCCTGCCAGCCGGCCGGGCTGTGTCAGGCCCTGACCGGCGTGGCGCGCGCGTTGAGCAATCTGCATGCCTACGGCCCGGCTGAAAGCTACCTGGCCAGCGCGCTGCGGTGGGCGGTGGTGATGGGATCCGCCGATGCCTGCGGTGACCTGCACTGCGCGCTGGCCGAGGTGGCCACCAACGCTGCCGAGCTGGCCGATGAGCACGACCACCCGCCCGCGGCGGTCTACCACTGGCAAGACCGGGCGCGTGACCATGCGTTCGAGGTTGCCCGCCTGGCCGGCCACGCCACCGATCCGCATTGGGAGATGAAACTGCTGCTGCGCGCCAGTGATGTGCTGGACCGCTGCGGCGACCACGAAGACGCGGTGCATTTGCAGCAACGCGCCCTGGTGCTGATGGGCCTGCACAACCCGGACCTGCCGGCCGACGCCAGCGCCCCCGGCGCAGCAGCCCCCGCCCCCTGGCGCATCACAGCACCCAGCCAGCTGATGTGAGGCCAGGCTGCGGGCACAACCCGCAGCCGCCAGTGCACACCGCCGCCACGGGGCAGGGCAAGCCCACCCAACCGGCGTGCCGCAGCGCCGCACAATATCGGCATCGGCACCACGCCCCTGCGTCACGACGCCCCCTGCTGCATGCACCGTACCCTTTTCACGACGCCCGGCGTCAGCACCGTGTTGCGCATCCTGTCCATGGCCTTCTTGCGCGCGACCGGCTGGACCCTGGCGGGCTCACTGCCTGCCGACAGCGCCAAATGCGTGTTGATCGCCGCGCCCCACACCAGCAACTGGGACCTGCCCTACACGCTGATGGTGGCTTTTGCGATGCGGCTCGACATCTACTGGATGGGCAAGCAACAGCTGTTCCGCTGGCCGTTCGGGCCGGTGATGCGCTGGCTGGGCGGCATTGCCGTCAACCGCGAGCAGTCCAGCAACCTGGTGGCCGCGTCGGCCCAGGCGCTGCGCGAAGCCGTTGGACCGATGAACCTGGTGGTGCCGCCCGAAGGCACCCGCAGCAAGACCCGGCAGTGGAAGACCGGCTTCTACTGGATCGCGCACCAGGCGCAGGTACCTATCGTGATGGCGTACATGGACTACCCGCGAAAGCTCAGCGGCCTGGGGCCGCAGTTCCGGCCCACCGGCAACATCGACGCCGACATGGTCGAGATCAAGGCCTGGTACAGCCAGTTCAAGGGCAAGAACTGGCGGCAGTTCGATGTGGGTTGAGCGGGCGCGGCAAGGGCGGTAGCAAGAGGTCTCGCCCTTGCCCGGTCGCCGGGTTGCTGCATCGCGGGTTCAATCAGCTGCGCGGCTGGCCGCCGGCGGCCCGCACCCGCGCGGCGTTGGGCAACGGCGCCACGGCGCCCAGCCCCTGTGTGCTCAAGGCCGCGGCGATGTTGGCCAGCTTTGCCGCCTCGGCCAACGTGGCGCCGCGTGCCAGCTGCGACAGGCAGGCGCCGGCAAAGCAGTCGCCGGCACCGGTGGCGTCCAGCAACTGCACCGGATGGCCCGCCAAGGTCTGGCGCAGCGGGCCACCGGGCGCCTGACTGTCACTGATCCGGCAGCCCTGCGCGCCCAGCTTCAGCGCCACCGCCACAGCGCCCTGCGCGTGGGCCCAGTCGATCACCGACTCAGGGTCGGCCAGCCCGATCAGCGCGGTGGCCTCGTCCACGCTGGGGAAAAAAAGGTCGCACTGCCCCAGCAGCTGCCGGGTCAGCGCCAGCGCCCGGGCCGCCGGCCACAGCCGCGGCCGGTAGTTCAGGTCGAAGCTGATGCATGCACCGGCGGCGCGGGCATGGACCACGGCCGCCAGCACCGCGTCGCAGGCCGACGCGCTGATCGCCATCGAGATGCCCGAAACGTGTAGCCAGCGGGTTTGCGCCAGCAGCGCCAGCGGCAGATCGGCCGGTGCCATGCGGGCGGCGGCGCTGCCGGCCCGCCGGTAGCTGAACTCATGGCCCGCGGGGCCGTGGCTGACGAAGTACAGCCCGGTATCCGCGCCCGGCACCACCCGCACGCCGGCGGTGGCCACGCCCTCTTGCTGCCACAAGCCCAGCAGGCTGCGGCCAAACGCGTCGTCGCCCACCTGCGCGACATAGGCGCAGCGCGCGCCCATGCGTGCCGCGGCGATCACGGCATTGCTGGTGTCGCCGCCAAACCCGCGGGTGAATTCGGGGCGCTCGGGGTCGCGCTGGTTGAACTCGATCAGCGGCTCGCCCAGCGCGACCAGGTCGTAGGCGGTGTCGGGCGAGATGGGGCAGGTCGTGTCGGCGAGGTGCGGGCCCGCTTCAGGCATTGCGGATCGCCGCGTCGGCCTCCAGGCCCAGCTCGGCGATCGACACCTGGCGCATCTCCACCTTGCGGATCTTGCCGGTGACCGTCATCGGAAACTCCGCCGTCAGCCGCACATAGCGCGGGATCTTGTAGTGCGCGATGCGCTCAGTGCAATAGGCGCGCAGGCTGGCCAGGTTGAAGGCCGCGGCATCGGCGTGGTCCTTGAGCCGCACCCAGGCCATGACCTCTTCGCCGTATTTGGCGTCCGGCACGCCGATCACCTGCACCTCGGCGATGTCGGGGTGGGTGAACAAGAACTCCTCGACCTCGCGCGGGTAGACGTTTTCACCGCCGCGGATGATCACGTCCTTGATGCGGCCGACGATGTTGGCGTAGCCGTCGTCGTCCATCACCGCCAGGTCGCCGGTATGCATCCAGCCAGCGCGGTCGATCGCCTCGGCCGTCTTGCCCGGCTCGCACCAGTAGCCCAGCATGACCGAGTAACCGCGGGTGCAGAACTCACCCGGCACACCACGCGGCACGACCTGGCCGGTCTCGGGGTCGATGATCTTGATCTCCAGGTGCGGCATCACCCGGCCTACCGTGCCGGTGCGGTGCGCCAGGCTGTCGTCGGTGGCGGTCTGGGTGCTGACCGGCGAGGTCTCGGTCATGCCGTAGCCGATGCCGACCTCGGCCATGTGCATGCGGGTGGTGACCTGCGTCATCACCTCGATCGGGCAGGGTGAGCCGGCCATCATCCCGGTGCGCAGGGACGAAAAATCAGTGCGCGCAAAGTCGGCATGGGCCAGTTGGGCGATGAACATCGTCGGCACGCCCAGCAGGCTGGTGCAGCGCTCGGCCGCCACCGCCCGCAACGTGGCGCCGGCATCAAAGGCGGCTGCCGGGTACACCATGCAGGCGCCGTGGCTGGTGGCAGCCAGGTTGCCGATCACCATGCCAAAGCAGTGGTACAGCGGCACGGGGATGCAGACCCGGTCGTGCTCGGTGTACCGAAAACCCTCGCCCAGAAAGTAGCCGTTGTTCAGGATGTTGTGGTGCGACAGCGTGGCGCCCTTCGGGAAGCCGGTGGTGCCGCTGGTGTACTGGATGTTGATCGCGTCATCAAACTGCAGGCTGGCGCTGCGCTCGCGCAAGGCCTGCACCGGCACGGCACGGCCGGCGTCTTGCAGCGCGGCCCAGTCGGGCGTGTCAAGGTAGATGCAGGCGGCCAGCGCCGGCAGGTCGCCACGGGCCGCATCGACCATGGCGCGGTAGTCACTGCCCTTGAAGCTGAGGGCCGCGATCAGCACCCGGCAGCCCGACTGGTTCAGCACAAAGCGCAGCTCATGCGACCGGTAGGCCGGGTTGATGTTGACCAGGATCGCGCCGATCTTGGCAGTGGCGTACTGCACCAGCGCCCACTCGGCGCAGTTGGGGGCCCAGATGCCGACACGGTCGCCCGCCGCCAGGTCCAGCGCCAGCAGGCCCAGCGCCACCCGGTTCACCGCGGCATCGAACTGGGCGTAGGTGTAGCGCAGGTTCTGGTGGCAGCTGACCAGGGCCTCGGCATCGGGCACCCGCGCCACCGTGCGTTCGAGGTTGGCGCCGATGGTTTCGCCCAGCAAGGGCTGGGTAGAGGCGCCGCTGGCGTAGGAGGTCCGGTGGGTCATGGGCAGGTTGTCCTTGCGGTTGTGCCGCAGGCGCGGCCGGGGGCCGATCCAGTATGGCACCCGGCTCAGCGCGATCGCACCGGGGTTGACCGCAGTACGCCGCGGCCCCGACCGGCATGCGGCTTGCGGCTTGCAGCGCGCGCTGCCGACGCTATGCTGACCCACACCCCAGCCCCGCCACCAGGAGAACCCCATGGCCGTCCGCCCCAGCACCACCGGATCACCCGCGATCGAGCTCAACGGCCTGCTGGCCGGCCTGGCCCGCAGTCTGCAGATGCCGGGCTTCCGGGTCGAGCAGGTGGTCGTGCCGTCGGGCCCGGGCAGGGCGGCGCGCCTGGCCGCCAACATCAGCATCAGCACGATGGCCGCCCGCATCGACCTGGGTGAGTCCGGACCGCTGCTGGAGTGGGCGCTGTCGCTGCCACGCGGCAACCCCCTGGCCACCGACGGCGCCGCGCTGGTGTTGGACGCCAACCGTGCGGTGCAGCGCCGGGTCGAGTGGAGCGACGGCCTGATCACCGAACTGAAGCTGCCGGTGCTGGACGCCAGCAGCAAGCTGGGCTTCAGCATGGACCTGACCTGGCAGCCGTCCAGCGTGAGCTACGCCAAACCCAGCGGTGAGCGTCTGCCCTTGCCCACGTCCAAACGCAAGCCGATCCTGACGTCCAATTTCCGGGTGGTCGGGTTGCCGTTTGACGCCAGCTTCATCAGCAAGATCACGCTGCCCACGGTGACGGCCAAACTGGTGACCGAGCAGAACGGCAATCAGCGCCTGCCGTCACGCCACTACAGCATGATCGACCTGGGCGAGTTGCGGCTGGAATTTGGCGCCCGCAGCCGCGACGAGGCGCTGGCCTGGGTGCAAAAGCTGGTGGCGGACGGCCGCATCGCGGACGGCGAATACCTCACGCTGCGGGTCGAGTTGCTCGACGCCACGCTGAAAAATGCGCTGGCCACCGTGACGCTGGCCGGCTGTGGCCTGCTGCGCTTTGAAGAGGACCCGATCGGCACCAACACCGAGCTGATACAGCGTTTTGCGCTGAGTTTTGGCGTCGGCCAGCTCGACCTGCAACTCACCAAGGGCTGATCCCCAACCTGGCGATCTGCGGCAGCGGCTCAACCGGCAGCGCGGGCCCTGCGCAGCAAGCCGTCGATCGCCAGCACGTAGCCGTCGATGCCAAAACCCACCACGATGCCAGCGGCGGCCGGCGAGATGTAGGAGTGGTGGCGGAAGGCTTCGCGGGCATGCACGTTGCTGATGTGGGTCTCGATCACCGGCACGCCGGAGCCCTTGATCGCGTCGTGCAGCGCCACGCTGGTGTGGGTGTAGGCACCGGGGTTGAAGACAATGCCCGCCAACTGCCCGGCCCGGTGTTGTGCACCCGCGGCCTGCACCCAGTCGATCAGCACACCCTCGTGGTTGCTTTGCCGGCATTCGACCTCGGCACCGCGCTCGGCCGCGGCAGCGGCGCACAGCGCCTCCACATCCGCCAGCGTCGCATGGCCGTACACGGCGGGCTCGCGGGCGCCCAGCAGGTTCAGGTTGGGGCCGTTGAGGACCAGTATCTTGAGCATCGTCATGTGGGGTTCCGGGCTTTCAGTCGCAGACGGTTGGGGCAAGGGCACCGACCGGCGCAGCACCGCCTCGCCTTGCCATTCTGCCGACACGCGGGCGCGTTGTGCCGCCAGCGGCAGCGCTATCAGCGGGCAGCCGTTGTTGGCACCCTCGAAAGCGTCGCAGCAGCGGTAGACCGGTGCGGCCGGACAAACACACTGCGAACCGCTGGCGGTTGGCGGCAAGCGGCCCGTTGCTGACTTTCGTTTTTGCGCCTGCGACTTGCCGTTCGTGGGTGAGGTGCGACCGCACCGCGCCGGGCTGACGTGCCCGGCTCCGTGTCCCCCCGGGCCGGAAAACCACCGGCCCTCCCTTCTCTACCTGCGCGGGACACGCCAGCCCGACACGGCGCTACGTCGCCCGTGGTGTCTGCCGAGTTTTAAAGCCAACGCACGCGGCAACGGTGCCGGCGGCCAAGGGCGTTGGGTGACCGGCGCAGTGACATAAAGGGGGAGACGTCGTCCGCCAGGACGGCGTCGGAGGACAGTCACGGAGCCGGTTGCCCGATGGCCTTGGCCGCCTCGTGCGGGACGTCGCAGGCCGCGCGGCGCAGGTCGCGCGGCGAATGACTGCATTCAGCATCGCCAAAAGTCAGCAACGAGCCGAAGCCGGTCGCACAGACCGCAAGCTCCACCCCCGCCCGGGTCATTCAAATGTGGGCAGCACCTCGGCCCGCAGCGCACCGCGGTGGTGTTCAAAATCCGGCAGCACCGAGCGCACAACGTCCCAGAATGCCGGGCTGTGGTTCATTTCGCGCAGGTGGGCCAGCTCATGGGTGACGACGTAGTCGATCACCGGCATCGCAAAGTGCACCAGCCGCCAGTTCAGCCGCACCGCGCCACTGGCGCTGGCACTGCCCCAGCGGGTGGCCGCCGAGCTGAGTGACAGGCGCTTGACGCGCACGCCCAGGCGCGGCGCGAAATGGCCGCAGCGCTCCTCGAAGATCCGCCGCGCCTGGCGCTGCAGCCAGCTTTGCACCGCCTCGCGGATCTGCTGCTGGCTGGCGGTCTGCGGCAGGCCCAGGTGCAGCGTCAGCCGCGGCACGCCGGGCAGCGCCTGGCCGTCGGTGTTGAGTTGCGCGCCCGTGACACGCGCATCCAGCAGCACGATCACCGTCTCGCCCAGGAACGGCAGCGTGGTGCCGTCACGCCAGTCCACCTTGGCAGCCTGCAGGCGTTGGGCGCGTTCGTGCTGCTCGTGCAGCTTGCGCAGGATCCAGCCGGCCTTGGCCTGCAGCGCCTGCTCGACCTCGCTGACGGCTACCCAGCGCGGCGCGCTGACGCTCAAGCCCTCCAGGCCCACGACAAAGCCGATGCTGCGGCGCCGGGCGCGGCGGAACTCGTAGCCCACCTGGTGCTCGCCCAGCGCGATCGAGCGCTGCGCACGCGGGTGCTGAAACCTGGGTGATGGCGCGATGGGCTGGGGATTGGTCTGGCCGATGGTCTGGCCGATGGTCTGGCCGATGGTTTGGCCGATAGTTTGGCCGATGGTCTGGCCACTTGTCTGGCCATTGCCCAGGCCGTTGATCAGGCGACTGGGCGGCACAGGCGGCTGCGGCGTGGGCGGCGCCCCAGCCAAGGCGGCCGGGGCCGCGCGCCGAGCATCCGCAGCGGCCTCCGGCTCGGGTGTTGCGTCGAACAGCGAAAGCTGTTGCAGTGGGACGTGTCGGCCGGGGAATGCCATGGGCGAAGATTCTACGAACGAAGCGCGCTGGCCGCCCGGCTCGGCCGTCAGGCCGCCGCCGCCGGCACGGCGACTGGCACCGACACCGGCGGGTAGGCGTCTGGATCCAGTCGCCGCATTTCGGCCTCGATCCAGGCCGCTACCTCGACCATCAGCTCGTCGTGGCGCCGGCCCTTGACCGGTATCGGCCGGCCGATCGAGACCTCGATCAAGCCCGGCCGCAGCAGCCAGCTGCGGCGTGGCCAGCAGCGCGCTGAGGTGACGGCGATCGGCACGATGGGCGTGCCGGTGGTGATGGCCAGCCGCGCGGCGCCGGACTGGTAATCGCCCGCCTCGCCGCGGTTGATGCGGGTGCCCTCGGGGAACATGATCACCCAGTTGCCATGCGACATCAGCCGCTTGCCCTGCGCCAGCACCTTGGCCCAGGCCCGGGCGCGCTGGCTGCGGTCGATGTGGATCATGTCCATCCGGCCGATGGCCCAGCCAAAAAACGGGATCCACAGCAGCTCACGCTTGAAAACATAGGCCAGCGGGTGCGGCATGATGGCCGGAAAAGCAAAGGTCTCCCAGGTGCTTTGGTGTTTGGGCGCCAGCAGCACGGCGGCGTTGGCATCGGCCGCTGTGGGCAGATGCTCCAGCCCCGAGACCCGGTAGCGCACACCACAAATCACCTTGGCGCCCCAGACCGCCATGCGCAGCCAGCCCACGCACAGCCAGTACATCGGCCCGCCGCGCGCAAAGGCCGAAAACACCACCGCCACCAGCGCCCAAGGCACCAGCGTGACCAGCAACCACCCGATGTAGAGGGTGGACCGCAGCACCATCAGCGGTGTCGGTGCAGCGGCCTGCCTCATGCCGCAGGGGCCGCCGCCGCATCGGCTGACGGCGGGCGGCCGGGCGCCGGGTGCACGCCGCGCGTCAGCAGGTATTCGGCAAACTCGGCCAGGTCGGCGTGTACCCGGGTGCCGGGCACCTGGTCCACCATGGACTGCACCAACGCCGTGCCCAGCACCGCGGCGCGTCCGCTGCGGATCAGGTGCGGCTCGCAGCCGGCCGCCTGGGCCGCCTGCAGGTCGCGCAAGGTGTCGCCCGCCATCGGCACCTGTTTCAGGTCGATGCCGTAGCGCTTGCCGATGTCGCGCAGCAGCCCGGGCATGGGCTTGCGGCAGTCGCACAGGTCTTGGGGTGTGTGGGGGCAGAAAAACACCGCGTCGATGCGCCCGCCCACTGCCATCAGCTGCTTGTTCATGTGGGCATGCACCGCATTGACCGAGGCCATGTCGATCATGCCGCGGCCTATGCCCGACTGGTTGGTGGCCACCACCACATGCCAGCCCGCATGGTTCAGGCGCGAGACCGCCTCCAGCGCCCCGGGCACCGGAAACCACTCGTCGGGCGCCTTGACATGGTCGTCCCGAAATTCATTCAGGATGCCGTCACGGCCCAGGATCACGAGTTTGACAACCGGTTGCATCGGTGCGCAGTCTGGTTGGGGTTACGAGGCGAGGCGGGCCAGATCGGCCACCCGGTTCATCGAAGCATGCAGCGTGCCCAGCAGGGCCAGCCGGTTGGCGCGCAGCGCGGCGTCGTCGGCGTTGACCATCACGCCGTCGAAAAACGCATCCACTGGCGCCTTCAGCCCGGCCAGCAACTGCAGCGAGACGCTGTAGTCGCCGGCGGCAAAGGCGGCGTCGGCGCGCGGCGCTATCGAGGCCAGCGCGCGGTGCAACGCGGCCTCGGCCGGCTCGACCAGCAGCGCCGTGTCGACGGCCGGGTTGATGGCGCGGTCGCCCGCGGCGTCGGACTTCTTGAGGATGTTGCCCACCCGCTTGTTGGCCGCGGCCAGCGACGCAGCCTCGGGCAAGGCGGCAAAGGCGCGCACCGCGGCCAGCCGCTTGGGGATCTCGGCCCAACGCTCGGGGTGGCACTCGACCACCGCGTCCACCTCCTGCGCCGAGAAACCTTGCTCGCGCAGCCAGCCCGACAGGCGCTCGCGCAAAAAGTAACCGACCTCGGCCTGGGCCTGGCCGTGGCCGGCCGGGAAGGCCTGGAACGCGTGGTTGATCAGCGGGTGGATGGCCAGCGGCAGCTCGCCCTCGACCAGCATGCGGATCACCCCCAACGCATGTCGGCGCAGCGCAAACGGGTCCTTGTCGCCGGTGGGCACGGCGCCGATGCCAAACAGGCCGGCCAGGGTTTCGAGCTTGTCGGCCAGCGCCACCACCAGGCCCACCGCATTGCGCGGCAAGGCATCGCCGGCAAAACGCGGTTTGTAGTGGTCTTCAACCGCCAGCGCGATGGCCTCGGGCTCGCCGTCGTGGCGGGCGTAGTAGCCGCCCATCACGCCTTGCAGCTCGGGGAACTCGCCCACCATGTCGGTCAGCAGGTCGGCCTTGGCCAGCAGGGCGGCGATGTCGGCCTGCGCCGCCAATGCCGCGCCGCCCAGTTGCTGGCCGATGGCGTGGGCGATGGTGCGCACCCGCTCGGTGCGCTCGCCCTGGCTGCCCAGCTTGTTGTGGTAGACCACCTTGGCCAGGCCGGCGACCCGGTCGACCAGGCGTTTTTTGCGGTCCTGGTCGAAAAAGAACTTGGCGTCGGCCAAGCGCGGCCGCACCACCCGCTCGTTGCCGCCGACCACCGCGCTGGCGTCGGCCGGCGTGATGTTGCTGACCACCAAAAACTGGTGTGTCAGCCGGCCTTGGGCATCCAGCAGCGGAAAGTATTTTTGGTTGGCCTTCATCGTCAGGATCAGGCACTCGGGCGGCACGGCCAAGAATTCAGGCTCGAACTGGCACAGCAACACGTTGGGCCGCTCGACCAGCGCCGTCACCTCGTCCAGCAGCGCGTCGTCGTCGATCGGCCGCAAGCCCAGGCCAGTGGTGTCCGCACTGGCCGCCACCGCCGCCAGCTGGCGCACGATCTCGGCGCGCCGGTCGGCAAAACTGGCGATCACCGCGCCTTGCTCGGCCATCTGCGTGGCGTAGCTGTCGGCATCGGTCAGCTGCACCGGGTTGTGCGGTGCCTCGAAGCGGTGGCCCTGGGTGCTGCGGCCAGCCTGCAGGCCCAGCACGCTTGCCGGCACCACCACGTCGCCGTGCAGCGCCACCAGGCCGTGCGCCGGGCGCACGAAGTGCACCGTGGTCCAGCCCGGCCGCACGCCGTCGCCGCCCTCCAGCTGGTAGCTCATCATCTTGGGGATGGGCAGCTTGGCCAGCGCCTCGACCAGCGCCTTTTGCAGGCCCTCGGCCAGCGTGGCGCCGGGCAGGGTGCTGTCCAGAAACAGCGCCTCGGCCTTGCCGTCGGGTGCGCGCTTGAGCTGCGGCACGGCAGAGGCATCAGCGCCCAGCGCTGCCAGTTTTTTGAGCAGCGCCGGCGTGGCATTGCCGGCGGCGTCCAGCGCCACGCTGACCGGCATCAGCTTTTGCAGCAGGCTGCGGTCGGCCGCTTTGCCGGCCACGGCCGTGATGTGCACGGCCAGGCGGCGCGGCGACGCAAATGGCGTTGCCACCGCGGCGTCGCCGATCAGGCCCTGGGCCTTGAGCGAGGCCGCCAGGCCGGCGGCAAAGGCCTCGCCCAATTTTTTAAGCGCCTTGGGCGGCAGTTCTTCAACAAACAGTTCAACCAGCAGGTTGGGTGCAACAGCAGTCATCGCTCAGGCCGCCTTCTTGGAATTTGCGGCCTGAGCGCTGGCCTGCAGGTCTTTCAGCGCCACGGCGGTCAGCACCTCGTCGGCCCAGTCCTTGGGCGCCATCGGGAAGCCCAGCCGGGCCCGGCTGTCGAAGTAGCTTTGCGCCACCGCACGCGCCAGGTTGCGGATGCGGCCGATATAGGCGGCACGCTCGGTCACGCTGATGGCACCACGCGCGTCCAGCAGGTTGAAGCTGTGGCCCGCCTTGAGCAGTTGCTCGTAGGCCGGCAGCGCCAGGTGCTGGCCCATCAGGTGCTGGCTCTGGCGCTCATGTGCCCCAAAGGCCTGCAACAAGAAGTCCACATCGCTGTGCTCGAAGTTGTAAGTGCTTTGCTCGACCTCGTTCTGGTGGAACACGTCACCGTAGGTCAGGCCATCGGTGTAGACCAGGTCGAAGATGCTTTCCTTGCCCTGGATGTACATCGCCAGCCGCTCCAGGCCGTAGGTGATCTCGCCGGTGATCGGCTTGCAGTCGATGCCGCCAACCTGCTGGAAGTAGGTGAACTGGGTCACCTCCATGCCGTTCAGCCAGACCTCCCAGCCCAGGCCCCAGCAGCCCAGCGTGGGGTTCTCCCAGTCGTCTTCGACGAAGCGTACGTCGTTGTGCTTCAGATCGAAACCCAAGGCCTCCAGCGAGCCCAGGTACAACTCCAGGATGTTGGCCGGTGCCGGCTTGAGCACCACCTGGTACTGGTAGTAGTGCTGCAGGCGGTTCGGGTTGTTGCCGTAGCGGCCGTCCTTGGGCCGGC
This sequence comes from Burkholderiales bacterium, assembly GCA_038236495.1. GTDB lineage: Bacteria > Pseudomonadota > Gammaproteobacteria > Burkholderiales > Burkholderiaceae_C > Pseudaquabacterium. Next base: position 9,726 of record JBBRZR010000002.1, on the reverse strand, counting down.
GGCTGGGCTGCACGTAGGCGGCCTTCCAGGGCTCGGGGCCGAGCGCGCGCAAAAACGTGGCGGTGTGGCTGGTGCCGGCGCCCACTTCCATGTCGTAGGGCTGCAGCAAGGCGCAGCCCTGCTGGGCCCAGTAGTCTTGCAGGCGAAGAATCAGTTGCTGGAAGGTGAGCATGGCGGGCGGCCGGCGTCAAGGTACAGCCCGCGGGCAGCGGCCGTGGACCAGCGCCGTGCGCATCTGGGCAAAGAGAAGGGGCGAAAAGAAGGGCCGGAGTTTACCGGGCCAGCCAGCGCCGACGCGCCGGCCACAGCAGGCCCAACGCGGCCAGCGCCCACAGCGGCCACAGCCCCAGCGCCGCCGACCACCGGGCAAACGGCGTCAGCCCGGTGCGGCCCTGCACCGTGGCCAGCAGCACACCGCGGGTAAACGGCGGCAACGCAGCAGTGACCACGCCGCGGTGGTCGATCACCGCGGTGGCGCCGGTGTTGGTGGCACGCAGCATCGGCCGCTGCAGCTCCAAGGTGCGAAAGCGCGAGATTTGCAAGTGCTGCGGCACCGCGATGGTGTCGCCGAACCAGCCGATGTTGCTGACGTTGGCCAGGATGGTGGGCGCGTGGGCGGCATCGGCAAAACGCAGCGCCAGCTCCTCGCCAAACAGGTCTTCGTAGCAGATGTTGGGCGCCACCCGCTCAGCCCGCACCGCAAACGACGGTGCATTGAGCGGGCCGCGGTTGAAATCGCCCAAGGGAATGTTCATCAGCTCGGTGAACCAGCGGAAGCCCGTGGGGATGAACTCACCAAACGGCACCAGGTGCGATTTGTCGTAGCGGTAGGGGTCGCCAGCCGACAGGCCCACCACCGAGTTGCTGTAGCCCTGGCTGTAGCTGCCCAGCGGCACGCCCACCAGCGCCACCGGCCCGCCGGGCTGGCCAAAGCGCTGCTGCAGCGCCGCCCAATAGCCGGGCACCAGCTCGTCCAGCTGGTCGGGCAGCAGGGGCACCGCCGTCTCGGGTGCCAGCACCAGATCGGCCTGGCCGGCAGTGGTCTCGGCCGTCATCGTGCTGGCCACCCAGGCCAGGGATTCGGGCATGTGCTCGGCGGCAAATTTTTCGTCCTGGGCCACGTTGGTCTGCAGCAAGGCCACCCGCAGGTTGCCGCTGGGCTGGGTGAAATCGGGCGCACCGCGCCACACGCCCCAGGTCGCCGGCAACACCAGCAGCGCCAGCGCCAGGCTGACCGGCCGATACCACTGCTGGCGCAGCTGCTGCGCCGGGCTTCGCTCGGCGCCCGCCCCCACCCCCACCCCCACACCGACCTTCGCACCCACCACCGCCAGCCCCAGGCAAGCCGCGATCCACGCCACCAGCGCGCCCAGCGCGTACACACCCAGCCAGGGCACCAGCACCGCCAGCGGCCCGTCGAGCTGGCTGTAGCCGGTGGCCAGCCACGGAAACCCGGTGAAGATCACGCCCCGTGCCAATTCGGCCGCCAGCCAGGCCGCGGCAAAACGGGTGGCATCGGCCAGCGGCCGGCCGCTGCGCTGGCGCGCCACCCAGGCCATGCCCAGCGCCAGGTACAGCGACAGCAGGCCACACAGCAGCGCCACCGCCAGCACCGTCAGCGGCGCCGGCAGGCCGCCATAACGGTGCAGGCTGATGTAGAGCCACCAGGTGCCGGCGCCCAGCCAGCCACAGCCAAACAGCCAGCCCAGCAGGGCGGCCCGGCGCGGCGTGGCGCGCGCTACCAGCGCCGCCAACAGGGCAATCGCCGCCAAGGGCAGCGGCCAGGCGGCGGTGTGCACAAAGGCCAGGGTCTGGGCGGCGCCAGCGCCAGCCGCCGCCACCAGCGCCGCCGCGCGGCCCCAGCGCGTTTGCACTACGCGGCCGCCGGCTGGCGCGCCACCTTGAACCAGCGTACCGCGCCACCCCGGGTCAGCATGACCGAGAAGTCCAGCCCGCCGGCCACCACCGACTCGCCACGCCGCGGCACGTGGCCCAGCTCATGGGCAATCAGCCCGCCGATGGTGTCGAAGTTTTCGGTGGACAGCGTGGTGCCGAAGGTGTCGTTGACGACCCGGATGTCGGTGTCGCCCGCTACCCGGTGGCTGCCGTCGGCCAGGGTGTAGATGCCGCTTTCGGCCGCGGTGGCGTCCGAGTCGAACTCGTCCTCGATCTCGCCGACGATTTCTTCCAGCACGTCCTCGATCGTCAGCAGCCCCGCGGTGCGGCCAAACTCGTCGATCACCATCGCCAGGTGGTTGCGGTTGGACCGGAAGTCGCGCAGCAACTCGTTCAGGTTCTTGCTCTCGGGCACGAACACCGCCGGACGCAGCAAGGTGCGCAGGCTGAGGCCGGGCGATCGCTGCAGCTTGAGCAAATCCTTGGCCATCAGGATGCCGATGACGTTGTCGCGCTGGCCCTCGTAGACCGGAAAGCGCGAGTGCGCCGTCTCGATCACATGGTGCAGCAGCTCGTCGTACGGCGCGGCGATGTCCAGCAGGTCCATGCGGGGCGCGGCCACCATCACGTCACCGGCGCTCATCTCGGCCATGCGCAGCACGCCTTCGAGCATCACGCGGCTCTCGGGTGCGATCAACTCACGCTGCTCTGCATCGGCCAAGGTGGCCAGCAACTCGCGGGTGGAATCGGGGCCGGGAGACAAAAACTCGACCAGGCGCTCGAACAGGCCGCGCTTGTCGGCTGAGGCAGCTGCCGCGCGGTGCGGCAGCCGGCTAGAAGGGGGTTCGGACACAGCGGGTGTCGGTAGTGGCGGTGCCGGAGAATACCCCAAGCCTTGCAGGCTGCCGGGCGCGGCCGCTGGCGCTCCGGCAGCGTGGCAGTTCAGCCGGGCCGCCGCGGCGCACGGGTCACCCACGGCACCCAAGGTGAGCTACCCTCAGCGTTTCGGGTGGCAACGGCTTGAATCGCCCGCACCCAGCCCCACATGTATCAGTCGCTTTTCGGCGGGCAGCCCGCCATCCATTCCACCCGCTTCGCATCGGATCCCCCATGTCGGTAGGCCTCATCCCCGCAACCATCCTCACCGGCTTTCTCGGCTCGGGCAAGACCACGCTGCTCAAGCGCGTGCTCAGCGAGCAGCACGGCCAGAAGATCGCCGTGATCGAAAACGAGTTCGGCGAGGAGAACATCGACAACGAGATCCTGGTGGCCGACACCAACGAGCAGATCATCCAGATGAACAACGGCTGCGTCTGCTGCTCGATCCGCGAGGACTTGCGCACCACGCTGTCCGACCTGGCCGCCAAGCGCCGCCGCGGTGAGTTGGACTTCGACCGCGTCGTGATCGAGACCACCGGCCTGGCCGACCCCGGGCCGGTGGCGCAGACCTTTTTCATGGACGACGAGATCGCCGAGAGCTACCTGCTGGACTCGATCCTGACGCTGGTGGACGCGGTGCACGCCGAGGCCCAGCTCGACACCCGGCAGGAGGCACGCCGCCAGGTCGGCTTTGCCGACCAGATCTTCATCAGCAAGACCGATCTGGTCAAAGACGACGACGTCAAGGCACTGGTGCACCGGCTCAAGCACATGAACCCGCGTGCGCCGATGCAGCAGGTGCACTTTGGCGAGGTGCCCATCGCCAGCGTGTTCGACCTGCGCGGCTTCAACCTCAATGCCAAGCTGGAGATCGACCCCGAGTTTCTCGACGCCGATGCCCACGCACACGACCACCATGGCCACGACAAGGCCGACGCCCACGCCGGCCACGACCACGCGCCCGGCGAGCACTGCGATCATCCGCAAACGCACCCCCACCACCATGCCCACGACGACGACGTCAAATCCTTTGTCTTCAAGGCCGACAAGCCCTTCAACGCCGCCAAGCTCGAGGACTTTCTCGGCTCGATCGTGCAGGTCTACGGCCCCAAGATGCTGCGTTACAAGGGGGTGCTCTACATGAAAGGCGCCGACCGCAAGGTGATCTTCCAGGGCGTGCACCAATTGATGGGCAGCGACATGGGTCCGAAGTGGTTGCCCAACGAGAAAAAGCTGAGCAAGATGGTGTTCATCGGCATCGACCTGCCCAAGGACATCCTGCTGCAAGGCCTGGAAGGTTGCCTGGTGTAAGGCGCCGGCGGGCGCCTTCGGGCGTGGCTACAATCCGCGCGCTTCAAGCGACGCGGCAGACACACAGGCCGTGGCGGACCACCGGTATATCGCCACAGCGAGGAGTTTCAAAGTGAGCAAGCCCACGAGCAAGTCCCCGGCCACCAGCCAGACCGCGGCCAGCGGCCCGGCCACGCCGGCGCCCAAGCCCGGCACCAAGGTGGGCGGCAAGTCCAACACCGTCATCAAGGCAGGCACCCTGGCAGCCACGGCGGCGCCCGCGCCCTCGCCCGCCAGCAACCGGTTTTCTGAACGCTTTGCACCCCCCAGGCCGCCCGCCCGCGGCTACCCTGAACTGGTGGATATCGTCAAGACCGCGCACAAGGCCGACCCCAAGCTGGTCAATGCCTGGAAGACCAAGGCCGGCCGCGACCTGACCGAGCCCGAGTTGCTGGCCATGCCCGACGACGAGTACATGAACGACAAGCAGCTGGAGTTCTTCCGCGCACGTCTCAAGACGCTCAAGGACGACCTGCTGAGCAATGCCGGCGAGACCACCGAGCACCTGCGCGAGGACACCTCCATCGTGCCCGACCCGGCCGACCGCGCCACGATCGAAGAAGAGCACGCACTGGAGCTGCGCACCCGAGACCGCGAGCGCAAGCTGCTCAAGAAGATCACCCAGTCGCTGGGCCGCATCGACGCCAGCGATTACGGCTTTTGCGACGAGACCGGTGAGCCTATCGGGCTGGGCCGCCTGCTGGCGCGGCCCACCGCCACGCTGTCGCTCGAGGCGCAACAGCGCCGCGAGATGAAGCAAAAGATGTTTGGCGACTAGCCAGTCCGCATTCCACCTCGCACGCCACCCCGCACGCCACCTGCTTGCCTGACCGACATGGCTGAACCCAAGGACGGCGAGAGCTTTTTCCGCAAGGTGGTGCGCTTTGTGGCGAATCCAGCCACGGACTGGGCCGAGGCGGCGACACGCCCTGACGAGAGCCAGGAGATCGAGCGGTCCGAGCTCAAGGCCATGGTCGAGCGCAAGCGGCGCAATGATTTTGTGCGCAAGCGCGAGTTCGACACCCTGCGCCGGCTGCGCCGCGAGGGCCTGTCGCCCGAGCAGCTGGCCGCGCTGGGCGGCTCGTCCAAGGTGGACGACTCCGAGGTGCGGCAGACCGAAAACAGCCTGGGGGCCCGCGCCGACGTGGGCGTCAAGGCCAAGATCGACGAGATCGAGCAGCAGATGGTGGGCGAAGGCGGCCGGCGCGATACCGTGCAGCGCCGGCCCGCATCGGCCACGCCGCGCCCACCGCCGCCCGCAGCGCAGCACCCGACCGACTTCTACAACGCCCCCACCGAGCCGGTCTCGTTCGACCCCAGCCGCACTGCGCCGCAACCCACCTCGGCAGCACCCCGCCGCCCGGTGCCGCCGACACACCCGTCGCTGGACCACCTGCCGCCGCTGCCCGAGCTTGAGTTTCCCGAGTCGTCGCCGCCGGCACCGCCGGCCACCATGGGCGGCGGCATGGCGCCGCTCAGCGCCCGTCAGCCCAGTCCGGGCCAGGCTGCGCGGCCACCGATGCCACCCGATGCGTCGCACCGGCCGCACGCCGCCACCCGCAACAGCGGTACCGGGCTGACCGCCGCCCAGGCCGCGGCCCAGGCATCCGCCTACGCCACCGGCCAACTGGCTGCCCCCAGCCATCCTGCGCTGACCGGCCTGCCCCAGGTGGACATGGCGTTTGAGCCCAACAGCCGCTTTGCGGTTGAAGTCAACGAGCTGGTGCACGATCCCGAGCTGGACGAGGCGGTGATCGCCTTTGCCAACGCCGACTTCAACCACTGCGAGCAAGCGCTGAGCGCGCTGTGCAAGCCGGGCGCCGCCCGCAATGGCCATGCCGAGACTTGGCATGTGCTGTTCGATCTGTACCGGGCCACCGGCCAGCAGGTCAAGTTCGAGGCGCTGTCACTGGACTACGCGCACCAGTTCGGCCGCTCATCGCCGCAGTGGTATTCACTGCCCAAGCGGGTGGCCGACGCTGCCGCCGACGACCGGCCCGACACCCGTGGCGTCAAGGGCGACGTGGGCTGGATCAGCCCCGCGCTGCTGGACGTGGACGCCGTGGCGCGGCTGCGGTCGGCCACGCTGCAATTGCCGCTGCCCTGGGTGCTGGACTGGTCTGCGCTGAAAAAAGTGGACGTCGAGGCCGCCGCGCACCTGGTGCCGCTGTTCCGCCAGTGGGCGCCGCAGGCCATCGATATGCGCTGGCTGGCCGCCGAGCGCCTGCTGGGCGCGCTGCAAGAGGCCGCGCCCACAGGGGTGCGCGACGCCGATCCGGCGTTCTGGATGGCCCGGCTGGAGGCGCTGCGCCTGGCCAACCGACCCGACCAGTTCGACGAGGCCGCCATCGACTACTGCGTCACCTACGAGGTGTCGCCGCCGTCCTGGGAGCCGGTGCGCTGCCATGTGCGGTCCACCAACGCCAACAACTCCACCACCACGCCGCCGATGTCGATCGTGGGCGAGGTGTCGAGCTTCATGGAGTCGGGCATGACCGACGACGGCCAGGGCGGCCTGGCCATCACCACGGTGGATTTGTCCGGCCAGCTGGCCGGCGACATCAGCGCCATCCTGCAGCAGCTCGACCGCAAGCTGGGCGCAGCCAGCCTGGTGCAGGTGTCGTGTGCGCGGCTGATCCGGGTCGACTTCATCGCCGCGGGTGACCTGCTGAACTGGGTGCTGGCCAAGCGCACCGAGAACCGCAGCATCAGCTTTGCCGACGCCCACCGGCTGGTGGCGCTGTTCTTCGGCGCGATGGGCATCAACGAGCACGCCCGCGTGCAAGTGCCGCGCGACTGATCGCTCGCACGTCCGCCAGCTTGCCGGCGCCGCCCGCGCCCGCCGCCCTTTTTTTAAACCAACCTGCACAGGACCCATGGAATCCTTCCACGGCACCACCATCCTCAGCGTGCGCCGCCAAACCCCGCAAGGCTGGCAAGTCGCCCTGGGCGGCGACGGCCAGGTCACACTGGGCAACATCATCATCAAGGCCGGCGCCAAGAAGGTGCGCAAACTGCACCGCGACACCGTGCTGGCCGGTTTTGCCGGCGCCACAGCAGATGCCTTCACGCTGTTCGAGCGCTTCGAGGCCAAGCTGGAAAAGCACCCGGGCCAGCTGGCCCGTGCCGCCATCGAGCTGACCAAGGACTGGCGCACCGACCGCGTGCTGCGCCGGCTGGAGGCCATGCTGGCCGTGGCCGACCGCGAAACCAGCCTGATCATCACCGGCAACGGCGACGTGCTGGAGCCCGAACTGGGCATCGTCTCGATCGGCTCGGGCGGCGCCTACGCCCAGGCTGCCGCGCGCGCCCTGCTGGCGCACAGCGCGCTGAGCGCCGCCGAGATCGTCAAGCAATCGCTGGTGATCGCGGGGGATTTGTGCATCTACACCAACCAGAGCCACACCATCGAGGTGCTGGAATGAGCGCCGCCCGGCCGCTCCGAAGGCGCTCAATCCCCCTTGAGGGGGCGACGCAATGCGTCTTGGGGGCCCTATGAGCATGACACCACAAGAGATCGTGTCCGAACTGGACAAACACATCGTCGGCCAGCGCGACGCCAAGCGCGCCGTCGCCATCGCGCTGCGCAACCGCTGGCGGCGCCAGCAGGTGCCGGACGCGCTGCGCAGCGAGATCACGCCCAAGAACATCCTGATGATCGGCCCCACCGGCGTGGGCAAGACCGAGATTGCGCGCCGGCTGGCCCGGCTGGCCGACGCGCCCTTCATCAAGGTCGAGGCCACCAAGTTCACCGAGGTGGGCTATGTCGGCAAGGACGTGGACAGCATCATCCGCGACCTGGTCGACATCGCCATCAAGCAGACCCGTGAAGACGCGATGAAGCGCCAGCGCGCCCGCGCAGAGGACGCCGCCGAAGACCGCATCCTGGACGTGCTGGTGCCCCTGACCCGGGACGCCCGCGACACCCGCGACAGCCGCCCCGAGATCGGCTTTGGCAGTGCGGCATCAGGCGCCACATCTGCCGCCGCCGCCAACCCGCCCGCCGCCGAGAGCACCGCCCGCCAGGTGATGCGCAAACGCCTGCGCGAAGGCGCGCTGGCCGACAAGGAGATCGAGCTGGACCTGGCCGAGCCGCGCGCCGGCATGGACATCATGGCCCCACCCGGCATGGAGGACATGGCCGAGCAGCTCAAGGGCATGTTCTCGCAGATGGGCACGGCCAAGAAGAAGACCCGCAAGCTCAAGATCAGCGAGGCGCACAAGCTGCTGGTCGAAGAAGAAGCCGCCAAGCTCGTCAACGACGACGACATCAAGACCCAGGCCCTGGCCAATGCCGAGAACAACGGCATCGTCTTCATCGACGAGATCGACAAGGTCACCTCGAGGAACGACAGCGGCGGCCCAGAGGTGTCTCGCCAAGGTGTGCAGCGCGACCTGCTGCCGCTGGTGGAGGGCACCACCGTCACCACCAAGCACGGCCTGGTCAAGACCGACCACATCCTGTTCATCGCCTCGGGCGCCTTCCACCTGGCCAAGCCCAGTGACCTGATCCCCGAGCTGCAAGGGCGCTTCCCGATCCGGGTGGAGTTGCAGGCGCTGTCGGTGGACGACTTCGAGGCCATCCTTGTCAGCACCCACGCCAGCCTGATCAAGCAGTACCAGGCCCTGCTGGCCACCGAGGGCGTGACGCTGGAGATCACCCCCGACGGCATACGCCGGCTGGCGCAGATCGCCTTTGACGTCAACGAGCGCACCGAGAACATCGGCGCCAGACGGCTGGCCACCGTGATGGAGCGGCTGCTGGACGAGGTGAGTTTTGATGCGCCCCACCGCAGCGGCGAGACGGTGCGCATCGACGGCGCGGCGGTGGATGCCAAGCTGGGGGAGCTGGCGCGGAACGAGGATTTGTCGCGGTATATCTTGTAGGGTGGGAGCGGGAGCGGGCCGGAAACCGCGTGGGGCCTCACTCTGCCGCCTGCCCACACCGTCCATAGATCAACATTGATCTATCATGCGACGGTGAACAGCAAAGACGTCATCGCCAAGCTGAAAGCTGCAGGTTGGTCGCTCAATCGAGTGCATGGCAGCCATCACATCTTCACCAGAGGCGGCTTGGCGGTACCGATTCCGGTACATGGCTCGCGCGATATTGGTGCCGGATTGTTGGCTGCGATCCAAAGGCAAACTGGCGTAAAGCTGAAATGAGGCCTGATCATGGAAATTCGATACCCTGCCACGGTAACTGAACAAGAAGACGGCAGTTTTCTTGTGTCTTTCATCGACCTGCCAGATACCTTCACCGAAGGCAAGACCAGGGAGGAGGCTGTATTCAATGCCTCAGAAGTTCTCTCTGGCATGCTGGCGTGGCGGCTGGACGAGGCCAAGGAAGTTGCCGCCCCCAGTCTTGGGGTAGAGGGTGCCCAGTACATAGCCCCTGATGCAAAGACCCAGGCTGCCATGCTTTTGCGCCTGGCACGTGGCGAACGTAGCTTGTCCGATCTGGCGAGGGCGCTTGAAACCTCTTGGCCTGCTGCAAAGCGATTGGAAGACCCGTCCCACTGGCCGTCGCTGAAAACCTTGGACCGGGCTGCAGCGGCGCTGGGAAAGCGTCTGGTTCTGGTGCTGGAGTGAGTGGGTGCC
>JBBRZR010000001.1:0-54458 GCA_038236495.1 Burkholderiales bacterium | reverse complement strand
GCAATCAGCTGTTGCGATGCCTTGCGCACGCCCTTGCCAACATCCGCATAGACCAGCTTCGACGAGAAGTTAAGGCCTAGCGCCTCGGCGTTCTTTTCGTCGGTCGTGTCTGTCAGAACATACCAGACCGACTCGCCGCTGGCGAGCTGGCCCTTGTACAAGGGCAGCGTGATGGTGCCAGCCTGTTGGTCCAGCACACCGGCCTTGAGCAATTGGTAGGGGCCGATCAGCTCTTTCTGAACCGTCGATGGTGCGGTACCGAAGTAGGTCGCCGGCACGTCCGCGCCTATTGAGGCTGGCGAGGGTTGGATCTCGGTGATCGGGGTGGCCGGGGGCAGGCCTTGGGCGCTGACCCAGGTCGTCACGCAGGCCAGCGCGAGTAGGGAAAGTCTCATGTTCATGGAAGCTCCTGGAGGGTGGAGAAGTCGGGGTGAAGCGCGTCGTGTGCGGAGCACAACCGGGACGTTGAGGCCGCGGCGCTGGGATGGCGGTGAATGTTCCTTTCAGCGCAGGACCCACTTTGGCTGCGCCACTTCGCTTTCCGGTCAGGCGTAGATCACTTTTGGGTCACGACGGGCGGCGTACCATGCAGCGCACCTAGAGTGCAGGTTTGCTCAAAGCCCAACCTTCAGTCACTCACGATGAATCCCGAATTCGAGTCGTTGTCACTGCTCGTCGCCGATCAGCGCTTCGAGTGGCTGCGGGGGCGTCGCGTGTATGACGCAACGCCGGCGCTGTTGAAACGGTCTCGCAGCACTGCGCCGACAGCGGTCGACCTGACAGCGCTCAGCAACGAATGCGCGCTTGCCGCGGGACTGCCCAGCTTGGCAGCGCTGTTGCCCCGCACCGTCGAGACTGTGGCAGGGCCGCTGATGCTGATGGAAGACCCAGGCGGCACACTGCTGTCGCAGGCGCTGACTTCGGCCCGAGTGCCGATCGCCAGCACGCTGGCGATCGGCCAGCAACTGGCGCGCACCCTGGCCGAGCTGCACGGCCGTGGGGTCGTGCACCGTGGCATCCGGCCGGACGTCATCTTGTGCGATCCGGCCGACGGCCGCGCCTGGCTGTTCGACTTCACTGATGCCGTCGATACCGACCCCGCGGCCGCCACGCCGCGCACGACCGCCCGGCTGGCCTATGTCGCACCCGAACAGACCGGCCGTCTCGACGCGGCTGTCGATGCACGCAGTGACCTGTATGCGCTGGGCATCGTGCTGTATGAGCTGCTCACTGGTGCCCCACCGCATCGCGCCGACACCGCACTCGAGTGGGTGCACTGGCACATCGCAGGCACCGCACGCGCACCGGCCAGCGTCGATGCCGAGATCCCGGCGACGCTGTCCGCGCTGGTCATGAAGCTGCTGTCCAAGAGCCCCGACGAGCGTTACCAGAGTGCCAACGGACTGGCCCAGGACCTGGCCCGGTGTGCCCATGAATGGGCTGCAGACCAACAGATATCACCCTTCTTGCTGGGCCGGCGCGACATCGGTGGCCACCTGGTGATCGCGCCGCGCCTTTACGGGCGCGAGCGTGAGGTGCACAGGCTGCTCGAAGCTTTTGAGCAGGCCTGCACTGGCGGATGCGACCGCGGCACCTTGGTGCTGGTCGAGGGCTATTCCGGCATCGGCAAGACCGCGCTGATCCAGCAGCTGGTCAAGCCGATCTTGCGTCGGCGCGGCTACTTCATCTCGGGCAAGTTCGATCAAGTGGCGCGCGGTGTGCCGTTCGATGCCCTGGTCCAGGCCTTTCGCGGCCTGGTACGGCAGTGGCTGACCGAAAGCGAGGCCCAGCTCGCGCAATGGCGCATCACGCTGGTGACGGCACTGGCACCGAATGGCGGCGTGCTGGCCGAGGTGATCCCGGAGATCGAGTTCATCATCGGCCCCCAGGCGCCACCGCCCGCGCTCGGCAGTACCGAGACGCAGAACCGCTTTCAACGTGTGCTGCAGCGCTTCGTCACCGCAGTGGCGCGGCCCGAGCACCCGCTGGTGCTGTTTCTCGACGACCTGCAATGGGCCGATGCGGCCACGCTCGGGTTGCTCGAGCCGCTGCTGACCGGCGACCCTGGGCGCCGCCTGCTGCTGATGGGCGCCTACCGCGACAACGAGCTCGACGCCTCGCCGCTGCTGACCAGCACACTGGCCGCGCTGACCAACGCCGGCATCGTCTTGCAGCGCATTTCGTTAGGCCCCTTGCTGGCCAGCGATTTGACAGGGCTGGTCGCCGACACACTGCACAGCGACGCAGCATACGCCGAACCGCTGGCCCGGCTGGTGCACCAGAAGACGGGCGGCAACCCGTTCTTCGTGATCCAGTTCCTGAAGCTGCTCGAACGTGATGGCCACTTGCGGTTCGACAGCGCCACGCTGCGCTGGGCGTACCGCATCGAGGACATTGTCCTCGCGCCGCTGACCGTCAACGTGATCGACCTGATGACCCGCAGCATCGAGCGCCTGCCGCTGCGCAGCCGTTACGCGCTGACGCTGGCAGCGTGCATCGGCAACCGCTTCGATGCCGCCGTGCTCAGCGTTGTCTGCGAGCAGTCAGCCGCCGCCACCGCCGAAGACCTCGCACCCGCATTGGCCGACAACCTGGTGCTCGTCAGCGCTGCAGGCTTTGGTCCCGACGCGGCCATGGCCTACACCTTTCTGCACGACCGCGTGCAGCAGGCAGCCTATGCGCTGATCCCCGCTGAGCGCCGGTGCATGGTGCACCTGACGGTTGGACGCCTGTTGCTCGCGCGCACCCGATCTCAGCCAGCCGACGACAGCCTGTTCGACACCATCCACCACCTGAACCTCGGACGCGCGCTGATCCATGACCCGAAGGAGCGCCACGACGTCGCGGCGCTCAACCTCGACGCCGGCCGGCGTGCCAATTCGGCCACTGCCTACGACACAGCGCTCCAGCTGTTCCAGGCTGGCGTCGATCTGCTCGGTGACGCGGCGTGGGACAACGCACACGCGCTGTGTTTTGAGCTGCACCTCGAGGCGGCGCACGGTCTGTACCTGTGCGGCTCATCTGATCCCTTGCCCGCTGCCTGCGCTGCGCTGCTGTTGCGTGCCCGCACGCCCATCGAGAGCGTTCGGGTATTGCGCCTGCGCAGCATGCAGTACGAACGCCTAGGGCAATACAGCGACGCACTGGCCAGCACGAGTGAGGGCTTGGCGCTGCTAGGTCTGGTCTTGCCCAGGCGAGAAGACCAGCAGGCGGCGGCGCTGCAACAAGAGATCGAACTCATCGACGCACTGCGCGGGCCGCGCGAGATCGCCGCGCTGATCGATTTGCCGTTGATGGCCGATACGTCGATTCGGTTGTTGATGTCGGTGCTGATGGAGAGCTGGGCAGCGGCCTACCTCACCGGTGCCGGGACGCTGACGAGTCTGATGTCTGCCGCGATGGTCAGGCTGTCGCTGGAACACGGCAATGTCGAGGAGTCAGCCTACGGCTATGTCACGCACGCCATCACGGTCGGCCCGCAGCGCGGTGACTACGCGGCCGCCTACCAGTTCGGCCGCCTGGCGCTTGCGGTCAATGAGCGGCTGGAGGACAAACGGCTGCGCGCCAAGATCCATCACCAGTTCCAGGCTCACGTGAACCTGTGGTGTCGGCCGCTGCAAACCAGTGTCGCGTATGCGCGCGAGGCCTACCGCAGCGGACTCGAAAGCGGCGACTTCCTATACGCCGCCTACGGTGCGGCTATCGGGCCCTGGTCCGCCTTCTTCTCGACCGAGGACCTCGCGCAGTTCGTACGCGATTACGTGCCCAGTGTCGCGCTGATCGAGAAGCTGAAGAACCCTGCTTTTGCCGACACCCTGCGTTTGATTGTCAACTGGGCGCGCGCACTTCAGGGCCGCACTGCTGCGCCGCTGTCGCTCACCGACGCCTCGCTGGACGAGGTCGACTACCTCTTGCGCTATGTGGACGTCCCGTTTTTTTCCGGCATCCATGCGGTGGCGCGTTTGCACCTGTGCAGCGTACTCGGCAGTCCGCTGCAGGCGCTGCAGGCGGCTGAGCATGCGGCGCCTCTGGTGGCGCAGATGCCGGGCACGATCTGGCCGGTACAGCATGAGTTCTGGCACGCCTTGGCGCTGGCCGCTCACCATGATGACCTGTCTGCCGAGGCTGCGCCCGCTGCCCGCGCCGCAATCGAGCAGGCAGCCACTGCGTTTGCGGTCCGTGCACGGCACTGCGACGACAACTTCGGCGCCCAGGCGTTGCTGTTGGCGGCAGAAATTGCCCGTCTCGATGGGCGCTGGCCCGACGTCGCCGCGCTGTTCGAACAGGCGATCGAATTTGCCGCGGCCCGGCCGTTGCTTGCGATGCAGGCGCTCGCTCACGAGTTGTACGGCCGCTTTCGCCTCGGGCGCCGACAAGACCACCTGGCTGCTCTACATCTCGCGCAGGCACTTGCCTGCTACCAGCGCTGGGGCGCGCAGGCCAAGGTCCGCGCGATGCAGCAGCAATACCCTGGGCTGGCAACCGACGCCAACGCCGCAGCGGCAGAGCGGGGCACTGTTGCGGCGCCGCCCGCCGCAGCACTGCTGGCCGAGCTGGGGCCACTGGCGGTCGATGGGCTGGATCTTCTCAGCATCTTGAAGTCGACCCATGTGATTGCCGGCGAGGTCGAACTCAGATCCCTGCTCGCGCAATGGCTCGTCATCGCCATCGAAAGCGCCGGCGCGGAGCGTGGTGGGCTGGTGCTAGAAACTGATCTGGGTCCGCGCGTGCACTCGGCTGCTGGCGCTGATGCCGCTGATGCCGCCGATCACGACGAGACCGACGTGGAACTCGAACGGTCGCAGGCTGTACCGGTTGGCATCGTCAGCTATGTGCGGCGCACTGGCGAGAGCCTGGTGCTGGCGCGCGCTGACACTGACGAGCATCACCACACCGATCCCTATGTGCAGCGCCACCGGCCACGCTCGGTGATGTGCCTGCCCATGCCAGTGCGCGGCCGCACGGTCGGCGTGCTCTACCTCGAACACCGCCATGCCGAAGGCGTCTTCAACGCCGAGCGTCTGAACACCTTGCGCATCCTGGCCGCGCAGGCCGCGATCGCGATCGAGAACATGCGCCTGTTCGCGACGATGAAGCAGGAAAACGCCGAACGCCGGCAGGCGCAAGAGCATTTGGGTACGGCGCTGGCCCAGGTCGAGCGGCTGAGCAAAGACCTCGAGGCCGAAAACACCTACCTGCGCCGCGACGTGATCGCCAATGTGTCGCACGACTTGCGCACACCGCTGGTCTCGCTGCGCGGCTATCTCGAAGTGCTCGCGACCCAACGCGACGCGCTGACGCCAGAACTTCGCGACGAATACCTGGGCATCGCGGTACGCCAAAGCGAACACCTCTCGACCTTGATCGATGAATTGTTCGAGCTGGCCAAACTCGAGTTCAAAGGCGTGAGCTTGCGATGGGAAGCCTTCCCGTTGACCGAGCTGGCCGATGATGTGATCGCCAAGTTCGCGCTGATGGCCGAGCACAAGCAGGTGGTGCTGCACGTCGATGCAGCGGAGGATTTGCCGTTTGTGCACGCTGACCTGAGTCTGATCGAGCGCGTGCTGGAGAACCTGCTCGGCAACGCCCTGCAGCACACACCCGCCGGCGGCCGGGTAAGCATCACCCTGCGCACCGACGGTACCCAGGTCGTGGCACAGGTGGCCGACAGCGGGTGCGGCATAGCGGGTGCCGAGTTGCCGTTTGTCTTTGATCGCTACTACCGCGGCGACAACGCCCACCGCACGGCGAGCGGCGCGGGCCTGGGCCTGGCGATCACCAAGCGCATCCTTGACCTGCACGGGGCGTGGATTGAAGTGACCAGCGATTCGATGAGCGGCACCCGCTTCACGTTCGGCCTGGCGCTCAGCGGCGGTAGCCGGCGCGACATACCCGCTTGAGCGGGGCTGAACAAGCCGATCGCGGGTCGCGGGGACCGGGCGTGACACAAAAGTGATCTGAGCAAGACACGCGCGGGACAACCATCGCCCACACTGAACTTGTCGCCACCGATCACAGGGCGACGATCCATCCCGCAAGCCACAGTCCTCTCATGCAAACGTCCGACAAATTCACCATGCTCGAAGCCAAGTCCGCCATCGTCACCGGGTCCGCCAGCGGCGTCGGACTCGGCATCGCCCGCGCACTTGCCCAACAAGGCGTCAACATCTTGTTGAACGGCCTGGGCAACGCGGGCGAGATCGAGTTCTTGCGCGCTGAGATGGAGCGCCGCTATGGCGTCAAGGTGCGCTACTCCAGCGCCGACATGGGCCAGCCGGCGCAGATCCGCGCCATGGTCGAGTTGGCGCAAGCCGAGTTTGGCCAGGTCGATATCGTGGTCAACAACGCCGGCGTCCAGCACTCAGCGCCGGTCGAAGACTTTGGCGACACCCAGTGGGACGCCGTGCTGGCGACCAACCTGACGTCGGCCTTCCACCTGGTCAAGGCGGTGGTGCCCGGCATGAAGGCCCGCCGTTTCGGGCGCATCGTCAATATCGCCTTGGCGCACGGCCTGATCGGGTCGCCATTCGACTCGGCCTACGTGGCGGCCACGCATGGCCTGATCGGCCTGTCGAAGACGGTGGCGCTTGAACTGGTGGAGTTCGGCATCACCGCCAACACGATTTGCCTGGGCATCGTGAGAACGCCCCAGGTCGACATGCAGATTGCGATCCAGGCCAAGGCGCACGGCGGGTCGACCGAGCAGGTGGCGCGCGACACGGTGCTGTTGCACCAGGCGCGCAAAGAATTCATCCAGCCCGAGGAGTTGGCTGCGCTGGCCGTGTTCCTGGTGTCTGATGCCGCTGCGTCGATGACCGGCAGCGCGTTGACCCTGGATGGTGGTTGGACCCTGCGTTGAGGAGATGGCCGTGGACAACGACCTTGCAAAGCAAATCGGTGCCCTGCGACCGGCTCTCATGCGCCAGGCCTGCCGGCGCGTTGGCAACCGGGCCTGGGCCGAAGACGCGGTTTCCGAAACGCTGCTGGCGGCGCTGGAGAAGCCGAGCGCCTTTGGCGGTCGGGCCCAGTTGCAGACCTGGCTGGTGGGCGTCCTGAAACACAAATTGGTTGATCAAATGCGGCGTGGCACACGCGAGGCAAGCCTGTCAGGTGACGACGACACCGATGCGCTGATCAGCGGTTGGGCGGACACCACACCCCAGTGGGGCGTTGACAGCGGGGCAGGAAGAGCTGACCCGCAGGACCAGCTGATGCGGCAACAGTTTGTGCAGCAGCTCGAACGTGGCATCGCCGCCCTGCCGGCCAAGCAGGGCCGGGCTTTCGTGTTGCGAGATTGCCACGAGGGCGAGACCGACGATGTGTGCCAGGAGCTCGGTGTGACCGCCAACCATCTGGCGGTGATGCTGCACCGCGCGCGGTACAGCTTGCGTGGAGCGCTTCAAGGACATTGGACGCCTGCGCCGCGGGCGGCAGCGCAGCAAGGCGTGCGAACGTGACTGCGCTGGTCCGCGCGCGGCACTTTCTCCGGTTGTGTTGCGCTCTGGCTGCAGCGGGTGAAGCGGCCATCCGTCACCGCGCTTTGGGGCCCCGAACACCCTGGAATGCCTCACACTTCGGCCAATGGACGACGGAGATGCTGAAAAGCCGCGCAGATGTCGCCTGCGCAGTTCTGCCGTCGAAACCCCAACTGACCCTTGTCATCATGGCCGCCATGACCTCGCGCCCAAGACCCGGCAGACAGCGCGCCTCGCAGCGGAGGGCGCGGTGACGAACCGCGTTCTGGTGGTCGAAGACAATCCGGACATCGGCCGGTTGGTCGAGCTGCAACTGGCCGAGCTTGGCTGTGAGAGTGAGCTGATTGTTGACGGCGTTGTTGCACTTGCGGCGGCCCAGGCCGGCGGCTACGACCTGGTGATTCTGGATGTCATGTTGCCGCGCCTGAGCGGGCTCGACATCTGCCGCAGGCTGCGCGAGAGTGACAAGCGCACGCCGATCCTGATGTTGACCTCGAAGGCCTCGGAGCTTGACCGTGTGCTGGGCCTTGAGCTCGGTGCCGACGACTACCTGACCAAGCCGTTCAGCATGCTGGAGTTGGCCGCCCGCGTGAAGGGCGTGTTCCGGCGCAAAGCCGAACAGGCTGCAGCCAAGGCGTCGGCATTGCCGGCCGCCAGGCGCATTGAGGTTGCGGGCTTGCAATTGGACCTTGAGCGACATGAAGCCCTGGTTGCCAATGTGGCTGTCGAGTTGACGGCCAAAGAATTTGAACTGCTCGTCTACTTCGCCAGCAGCCCGGGCCGGGTGTTCACGCGCGCGCAGTTGCTGGACCAGGTCTGGGGCTACAACCACAGCGGTTACGAGCATGCAGTCAACTCGCACATCAACCGCCTGCGCAGCAAGATCGAACGCGATCCCGCCAAACCCGAGTACATCCAGACCGTCCGGGGCGTGGGCTACAAGTTCACCGACCGCCGCGGCTAGGCAAACGGCGGGGCGGCGCGTCGGCACCGTCACACCGCATCATCGAACCTCGACTTCAGTCGAACGCACCCATTGCTGAAAGCCATCAACCCAAGGGGAACGCGGCGCGTGTCAAGGGGGTTATCGGCTCACGCATGCAGCCAGCAGCCGTTCATTTGCCGCCACCTTTAAGCTGCGACGATTGAATCGCGCTCGGGATTGACCTTGCCCCCGAAATCGTACTCTGTCGCTGGGTCCGGCGAATACAGGACACCGCGCCAGACCCTGGTCCAGGTGATCGGCAGTGGGCGGGTGAGGCTATGGGCATGAGCGTGATGCACGCACCGTTGCCCGCCCTCATCCTGCTGCGTGCGGGCGGGCCTGCACTGCTTTAGCGCTGGCGCATGAGGCGCCAGCGCTGGCTGGCCCCGATACTCAAGACGCACACCATCAGCCAGGCCGTGCCGGATGCAAAGCCCGCCACCACGTCGCTCGCAAAGTGCACCTGCAGAAACACACGGCTGCTGCCGACGGTGAAGGCCAGCGCGGTGGCACTCAGCACCGCGGGCAGGTGCCAGGCCGTGGGCAGTGTGCGCAGCATCAGGTAGGCCAGCATGCCGTAGGCCACGGTCGCGCCCGAGGTGTGGCCGCTGGGGAAGCTCCAGCTCAGCGCCGCGACCAGGCCGTGGTCGTGCACCGGGCGCACACGTTCGAAAACACGTTTGAGTAGCGGGTTCAGCAGTGCGTTGCCGCCCAGTGCCAGCGCCCAGCCCAGCGCCAAGGTGCGCTGGCCGCGCCACCACAGCCACAGTGCCACGGCCACTCCCAGCAGCGCCAGCACCGAGGGATCGCCCAGGTGCGTGAGCTGGGCAAACAGCTGCAGCGTGTCGACGCCGACATGTGCGCGAATCGAAGCCGACAAGGCTTGATCGGCCCGAGCCATGGTGCCATTGGGGCCGAGGTGTTCGGCGATTTCGGCAAAGCCGGCCGCCGCGCCGAGCACGATGGCAAACCCGGCGGCGACGTTCAACAGCAGCAGCGCAGGCGGCGAAAGGGCGGCTTGGGTGCGGCCCGCCACTTGCTGATTCCAGGCCCAGACGATGAAAGCCATCAGCAGCAGCAGCGCGCACAGCAGCGCCACGAAAACCGCCAACGCATGGGCGCCCACCCAGCTGGCCAGCGCCAGCCACTCTTCAGGCTTCATGCCGCTGTGGCAGTCGATGCACCGACACGCATTCAAAGCACTGTGTCGTCAGCACATGGTCCCATCGTTCAATCTGCAGCGGCCGTGCTGCAGCAGCGACCGCAGGCTCCACGGGGCCGGGGCCGGGGCCGGCGTCGATGCGGATGAGGTTCACGGAATTGCCGGCCTCGGCCCGCACGCGCTTGCTGACGGCGGTGCCGGCCTGCACCGCCCACATGCGCCGAGGCAGGCCAATCCATTGTTCATGCAGCGGCAGCACGAAGGGCAGGTGGATGTGGCCGCCCAACACCAGGTCCACCCCCGCTGCCGACCAGCGCCGCACTGCCGCGTCGCGGCCATGCAGCAGGTTGTGCACATCCTGCGGCCGCGACACCGCCACCGGCTGGTGCACGACGACGATGCGCCACTGCGCCGCCGGGGCCTGTTCACAACGCCGCGCCACGCGTTCGATCTGGGCTGGGCTGAGCTCACCGTCGACGTGGCGCCAGCGTCGCGTGGTGTTGAGCGCGAGCACCATCACTTGAGGATTCTCGAACTGGGGTTCGAGATCGTGGCCGAAAGCCTGCGCATAGCGTTTGTAGGGCCACAGCAGCCGCGCAGCCAGGTTGAACAACGGAATGTCATGGTTGCCCGGTATCGCCACCAGCGCCGGCAGCGCCATCCGGTCGACAAAACGGCGTGCTGCGGCAAACTGCGCGTGCGTGGCACGTTGGGTGATATCGCCCGACAGCAGCATCGCGTCGGGCCTCTGCGCACGCACCAGGTCCTCCAGCGCAGCGACCACCGGCGCGCGTTCGGTGCCGAAGTGCGGGTCCGAGACATGCAGCAACAAGGTCATGCCGCAGCCCGCTCTGGCGCCGGTGTGTCCGGGCGGATCAGCCACAAAGGCTCGCTCGACACTGAAAACTCGAGCGGCAATGGCAACCAGACAATCTCGCCATCGGTCGCTACTTTGACGTGTCGCGCACCGAAGCCCCGCGCCGAGCGCACGGTCAAGCGCACACACGGGATGCTGAGCACCTGGTCGGCGTCGCCCAGCTTGCCGAAAGCGCCGCGCAGCAACAGCGCGAGCATCGACAGGCGTGATACCGGGCGCAGCATGATGGCCGCCAGCGCGCCGCCATCGATATCCTTTGCCAGAGGAAATCCCAGCTGCTCCATTTGTAGCGCGTTGTTGCCGACGAACAGCGTCGGGGTGCGCACATTGCGCGCTTCGCCCTGCACCTCTATGCGCAGGCGCAGGCTGCGGTAGCCGCGCAGCAAGGTCGCCAGCCCGGCGCCAAAGGCCACCAGCCGGCTGCGGCCGAACTGGCGCTTCCAGCCTTCGCGGTCTTCCAGCAACTTCGGGTAGAGCCCCAAGCTGGCATTGACCAGGAACACACGCCCGTTCACCAGGCCGACCTGGACGGGTCGCGCATTGGCGTGCAACAGCACCTGCATGGCGTCAAGGGTGTCGGACGGAATGCCGTGGGTCCGGCTGAAGTAGTTGAAGGTGCCTTGCGGCAGCACGCCATAGGCGCAGCCGCTGCCAAGCACGGCCTGCGCCACGGCGTTCAGCGTGCCGTCACCACCCGCTGCCACGACCACCCCGTGCGCCTGCCGCGCGCGCTGCACGGCCTCGCGCGCCAGCCCAGGCAGCTGGCCGGGATCGTCCACGCCCATCAGCTCGAACGCACGCCCGGCGGCATTGCAAGCCTGCTCGATTGCCGCCCGCGCTCGCGCTCCGTCACCTGAGCCCGAGCCCAGGTTGAAGACGATGAACAACGGCCCGGTGCTCGTCACCGCAATCGGTGCGCTGCCCTGCTTGTCGGCCGGGCACTGCGCAGCGCGCGCCGCGGGCAGCGGTGGGTTCAAGACGGCTGGATCCCGGCGTTGCGCCAGGGGTGGCTTGCGGCGCTGCGCCGCCTGGCGGGTATTGCTGTTTTCATGCGTGCGCTTCCTGTTTGTAAGTGCATGGTGCGAAGTATGCGCGTGGCTGACAGCCAGCGCCTGCTAACCAGGCCGGGCGATGTTCGCCAGAGCGTCCGAGGTGTCTGGTGCTGGGCTTTCAGTGGCTGCAGGTTACGGCAATCCGGGTGAGCCGCTAGGTTTCGCAGCCCGGCCACGCAGCCCTTTCAAGGCGCCAGCGGAATCGGTGTGCCGCGGTCCACCGCCACCGCGGTGATGCTGTTTTGCGGTGAGCCTTCTATGATCCGGTCCGAATAGGTCAGGTAGATCAGCGTGTTGCGCCGGGCATCCACCAGACGCACCACGCGCAGCTTCTTGAAGATCAGCGAGATACGTTCGCTGAACATCTCGTCCTTTTGTGGCAGCGGTTTCGGAAAACTGATGGGGCCGGTCTGGCGGCAGGCGATCGAAGCCTCGGCCTTGTCCTCGGCCAGCCCGAGCCCGCCCTTGATGCCGCCGGTCTTGGCCCGTGACACGTAGCAGGTGATGCCGCGCACGCCGGGATCGTCATAGGCATCGACGACGATCTTGTGGTCAGGGCCGATCAGCTTGAACACCGTGTCCACCTCGCCCACCCGCTCGGCAGCGGCCGGCAAGACAAACCACAGTGCTGCCGCACAGACTGCCACGCGGGCGCAAGGACGAGCGCTGCGGTGTAGCGAGTATGCAGGGGTCATGAGGGATCCAAAAGAGGCGTGGAAAATGGTGGCCGTCGACATGCCGCCAGCAAACAGGCCAGGTGACCTGCTGCGGTAGCCTCTGGGACACACCGGCCGGGCAGGCGTCCGGCGCAGCGGCAGGCTGGCACCAGCCTTCATAGTACAGGCGGTCGCAGAACGAAATGGTTGCTGACCAGAGGGAAGGCCGCGTGCCCGACGGCCGACAGCCGACAGCCGCCGGACGCACCGAGACGCGAGGCCCTTCGGGGGTGCGCAGCATGCGGAGCACTTGCCGCTTTGTCCGCCTGTTCCGCAGATCGCCGGCTGTCTTGCCGGTTGACACTGAGGTGCGGTCAGGACCGTGCCCCGAAAGCCCCGTGATGGCCCTCGACAAGATTCATATCAGCAACCAGATAGTCTGCCTCGAAGTGACTGACGGCCAGCATGTCGCGATGGATGCCGCCGCCTACCTGCGCGCCGCACGCGATCTGCGCGATGCTATCCGACGCGAACTGGGTCAGCTGCCGATGCACGCCTTCGTCATCCAGGCGCTGCCGTCCGTACAGGCTGCCGCCGAGAACGTGTTCTTCGACCACCACCGCCGCTTTGCCGACCTCGACGGCAGTGGCGGCGCCGGCCTTGCGCAGGCGCTGACCGACAGGGTGCTGCTGCGCCTGCGGCGCCAATAGCCCACGGCCGATGCCTTCATCCCCTCCGTCCCCACCCACGACCTTCCGGCCCAGCGCCGCTGCCATGACCCGAACCGCCAAGCTGCTGCAAACCCTGCGCGCGCATCCACGCCTGGTCGGCGCCCTCATGCTTGCGCTCGCACTCCTCGTGGGCGCGACGGCGCTGCAGCAGCGGGCCGCCAACGAGGCCCTGGCGCGGCAGCTGCCCGAGGTGCGCACCTTCGAGGCCGGTGCGCAGACCTGGCTGCACAACGAGCGGAGCCTGGCCGACTTCAGGCGCAGCCTGGCCGCACGCGAGCTGGCGGCAGTAGCACTGGTAGCAGCGCCGCCTGGCCTGGTGCTCTACACCTTGAAGAGCGGCGCGAAGGCCAGCACCACGGTGCCCGGCTGCACGCCGCTGGGCTGCGCCGGGACGTTGCTGGACGGCCTGGGCGAGCGCAGCGCCGAGGCGGGCTTCGCGCTGGTCAGCGTGCATGTCGACCCGCGCACTGCCAGCCACCGCTTGCTCGACGCTGCCGAGACCGTGCTGTCGCCGCTGCTCGTCATCGGCGCCGTGCTGGGCGCGTTGTTCGTCGTCACGCGGTTGCAGATGGGCTTGGGCGGGGCGTCGATGCTGACGGTGCAGCCGCCAACGCGCTTTGCCGATGTGATCGGCAGCGACGAAGCCAAGGCCGCGCTGGCACGGGTACGTGCCTTCCTCGCCGAGCCGGCGAAGTACGCCAGGCTGGGCGCGGCGCCGCCACGCGGCGTGCTGCTGGTGGGGCCCCCCGGCACCGGCAAGACGCTGCTGGCGCGGGCGCTGGCCGGCGAATGCAAGGCCAGCTTCATCGCGGTCGACGGCTCGTACTTCACCGCCATGTACTACGGCGCCGGTGTGGCCAAGGTGAAGGAATTGTTCAAGCTGGCGCGGCGCCATGCGCCCTGCGTGTTGTTCATCGACGAGATCGACGGCATCGGCCAGCGCAGCCAGGGGCGCGCCGGCGGTGGCGCCGAATCGGAGCTCAACCGCATCATCAACCGTGTGCTGGTCGAGATGGACGGGTTCGACGCGCTGAGCAACGTCGTCGTAGTCGGCGCGACCAACCACGAGGACAACATCGACGAGGCGCTGCGCCGGCCGGGGCGCTTCGACATGCTGGTGCGCCTGGCCCTGCCGATGCTGCCCGACCGGCAGAGCCTGTTCGATCTCTACCTCGGCCGGCTGCACCACGACGGCCGCGCGGACACCCTGGCACTGGCGCGTTTGAGCGCCGGCATGTCGCCGGCGGACATCGCCAACACCGTCAACAAGGCGGCCGCGACAGCGGCCGAGCTGGGTGCCGAGCGCGTCGGCGCCGAGCACCTGCTGCGCGCCATCGAGACGCAGCAGCTCGGCGGCGATGTATCGCCCATCAAGTCCCTGCTCAGCGAGGCCACGCGCCGGCGCCTCGCTTACCACGAGGCCGGGCATGCACTGGTCGGTCATGTGCTGGAGGTCGGGTCGGTCGAGCGCGTCAGCATCGAGCCGCGCGGGCAGGCGTTGGGCGTCACCCACATCCACCGCGAGAGCGAAGAGCCGCTCTACCAGAAGGCCGAGCTGTCGGCCCGGCTGGCCATGCTGCTGGGCGGCCGCGAGGCCGAGCTGATGGTGCTGGACAGCGTCTCCAGTGGCGCGGCCGACGACCTCAAGCGGGCCTCGGAGCTGGCCGTGAAGATGGTCGGCTCGCTGGGGTTCTCGGACCGCTTCGGCCTGCTGAGTGTCGCCGGTGTGCCCAAGGAACTGCTCGGGCCGGACGTGCAGGCCGCCGTGCTGGACGAGGCCCGGACGTTGCTCGACGATGCGCAAGCCCGC
Source organism: Burkholderiales bacterium (assembly GCA_038236495.1). Taxonomy (GTDB): domain Bacteria; phylum Pseudomonadota; class Gammaproteobacteria; order Burkholderiales; family Burkholderiaceae_C; genus Pseudaquabacterium. Next base: position 39,710 of record JBBRZR010000001.1, on the reverse strand, counting down.
TGCCGCCGGCTGCTGGACGAGCGCCGCGCGCAACTCCATGACCTGGCCGCCGGCCTGCTGGACCACGAGGTGCTGAGCGGCGAGTTGCTGGTGCGCTGCCTGGCCGGCGCCGCGGCGCGGCCGATTGCGCGCGAGGCCGAAATCGCCTGAACCTGGCGGTGGCGGGCGCAGTGGGGCAACACGCCTCATTGGTCTGCGCCGATTCCTGCGGCCCGAGGCCAGTCCGTTCGTCCAACGGTGTGGCCTCGGACTTCTGAACGGGGACTTTGGTCAACGTGTCAATTGCGCACCAAACTCACCGCCTTGGTTCGCGGTCCTGGCGGTGGTCATGGGTTCACCTGGCGTGGTGTGCATCAACTGGCGTGCGGTCAATGCACGAAAAGCGCGATCAAGATGATGATCGGAATGGGAATGCCGAGAAACAGCAGCAGCAGTGAACGCATGGTGGGCTCCGTGGGGTTGTTGAGATAAATTGGCGCTATAAAAAGGTCAGGTATCCCGCCGCCGGCCACCGTAGGTCGCGGCCAGGCTTGCCACGAAGGCGCCGATCAGCAAAGACACAAAGAGCCACAGCGCCGCGTAGGCCGATGCCTTGCGGGCCTTGTCGGCGGCGGCACGGACGGCGACTTCTGCGTTGCGCAGCTTGGTCTGCGCGCGGGCATAGACGTCGCTGACGCGCTTTTCAGCTTCCTGCTGGGTCAGGCCGGTTCGCTGGGACACCAGTTGGCCGACATATCGAATGTCCTCTACAGGCAGTGGTTCGGTCCGGCTCACGTTCATGAAGATGCGGCTGACTTCGGCCGTGTCCCTGCTGGATGAACGCTCATTGGCATCGCTGGTGGCGGCGGCGCCCGACGTGGCTGCCGCAGCAGATGACGGGTCGCGACGAAACAGTGAGTCGACAAAGTAGCCCATGGGTCCGGCGTCGCTGCCCTGTGACAAGGGTGTGGAGGCCGTGGCGCCTCCCGCCATCGACGTGGCAGTGCCGGCAGCACCGCCTGCCACTGTGGCGCTTGCTTGCACGCCGCCGCTCAGGATCGAGCCGATCACCGAGGTCAGCAGTGCGGCTGTCGCCAAGGTTGCTACGGCCCACGCGAGGAAGCCGTGCGCGGTATCGCGGAAATAGACCTCATCGGTATGCACCTCGGTCCATTTCGTCCGCAGGCGGCCGGCTAGGTAGCCGCCCATCGCCGATGCGAGCAGTTGCGTCAACGACAGCCACAGGATCGTGGAAGCGCCAAATGGGACCGCGCTGATGCCGTCGCGTGCCCATGGCGATACCGACGACAGGCCGAGCCCGACGCCCAGAATCAGCAGAATCAAGGACAAAGCAGCGGCCGACGCGGCGCCTGCTGCGATCGCGCCCCATGAGACCGCACTGAGCAATGTGCGAGGGTTCGCGATCAGGTTGCTGGCGGGGACGCGCGGCCGGTTGATCTCATCAGTGGATGCAGCGGTGGCAAAGGTCATAAAAACTCCTGACAGACAGGCGCCCGTGGCGCCGAACAGGGAATCCTTGCGGATTCGTGAAGTAGCCCCCGGGACAGTCGTTGACAGACCAAGCGGTGGGATGCGCCGTGAGAGTTCGCACCCAAAGGGGCGACCGAATCGTCGTTCAATGCAAACCAGTCTTGGATAGGGAAGTGCCTCCGAAAGACGTAGGACTGCATGCCGGCGACATGGCGGGAGACACCTGACAAGGGCCGCCTGCGGCCGCCACGTCGCTTGAGCGTTCGGCTGAGGTGTCTTGGTGTCAGCCGATGGGTGACCTGCTGTCACCACAACCCGCCTGGCGCGCCTTTCTTGGGAAACGTGCGCCACGCAATCGGCCTCAGCAGCGCCACCTGCACGGGCAGTCGCAGCACCGGCAGCCAGTACGGCACCGCGACAAGCTCAGGCTTTTGCAGCATGTCATGCCGTCCGTGGCGGAGGTGGCGCTGCCGATCATGCCGTTCTGCGCTGCGTCCCCGAGGATCACGACGAACAGGAAGTCGGTGATGCCAAGGGCGGCAACGTCAGGTCTGAGGATAAAGCGAAGCACCACGAACAAGACCCAGTACTTCAGCGTGCCGCGCAGCATCAACTCCAGTGGCGAGACCGTGAACGAGAGAACGCTGGAAAGGTCAAAACTCAGGTTCATCACGTTGCGTTCAAGCTGTGCATCGCCTCTCCGGCTCTCGGGCCATGACGCGCCTCGTCGGGGGGAAAGGCGGACACATTGGGGCACTGAAATGTCTGCGGGTTCGTACGCCGCCGCACGCAGCGCGCAGACGCTGCGCGTTGTGGCCGACACCGGACTCGCGAGGCCGTCCCTCACTGGCAAACCTTGCGGCAAAGTTTTCCCATGTGCCGCGACAGGGCTCGGTTTGGGGCAGTTGACTGCTCGGTACCGACTGGCACACCGTTTGGCCCAACCTGGCGCAGGAGGCCGCCGGCCCCCATTTTCTGGAGCGACGGACATGAACATGATTATTTGGTTGGTGGTTGGCGGCCTCATCGGCTGGGTCGCGAGCATGATCATGCGCACCGACGGACAGCAGGGTTTGATCCTCAACGTCGTTGTCGGTGTTGTCGGCGCTGCACTTGGCGGTGCGCTGATATCGCCGATGTTGGGCGTGCCCACCATCAATCAGGACGCCTTCAGCCTCAGCGCACTCGCTGTGTCGCTGATTGGCGCCATCATTTTGCTGGCCATCGTCAACTTGTTCCGCCGCGGCACAGCGCGCTGAGCATGGAGGCCGTCACGCATGAAACTCCAACTGCAACTCCATCCCCAGGACTTCGCCATGCCGGTTGAACATTCCTCGACCACCGCCGCATCGCCGGCCAGGCTTGGCGAAATAGGCAACAACGTCAACCCCGACACCAACAGTGACAGCACACGCGCCCTACCGAAAACCTCTGAAGGCCACGCATGCAACGGCAGCGACCTCCTGTCGCGTTCGGTTCAAGGCGCACACCAGGCCATCGACCACCTTGCGGACACCGCCGCGCCGCCCGTCCATAGGCTTCAGGAGAGCATCGCCGCAGCCGAGGAGGTGGGCAGTGAACGTGCTGTTGAGGCGCTCGACACTGGCGAAGAATGGGCCCAGAGCATGCGCGCCGCCGTGCGCGAGAACCCGTTGGGCGCATTCGTTGGGGCGTTTGCCGTGGGCATGCTGGTCGTGCGCCTTACACGCTGAGCCTGCAGTGCTCGTGTCCCAGGCATGGTCGGCGCCAGCTGCAGGCATGCGGCTTGCCCTCACTTCTTGCCCCGCAACACTATCAGGACCCGCCATGACTACCCCCGACCCGAAGCACCTCCCCAGCCCCGCCCCTGATGCGCCGGTACCCGATGCCGCCGCGACCCTGCAGGGCGAAGGCGACTACGACGCCGCGCGCCGGCACCGCGAATCGGTCGAGGCTTTTGTCGCGTCCGGCCAGGTCGAGGCGGCGGCCCGGGCTGCTGCGCCGGACAGCGCCCAGGAAGCGCAGGACCTGCAGCAGGCCGAGGCCGAAGGCCGCTCGCACGCGAAGAAATGAGCGCTGCCGCGCCAGCCCTGTGGCGTTTGCCTGGACCGGTCTTCTAGGGTCCGGCCTCGGGTGCTGGCGCGATCATCGGCAGCCGCACGGTGAACGTGCTGCCTTGGCCGACACCCGCGCTTTCGCATTCAACGTCGCCGCCGTGCAACTGCAGCAGCTGCCGCACCAGCGCAAGCCCAATGCCCAGCCCGGCCTGGATGTGATCGCGCGGGCCGTCGATCTGCGTGAACAGGTCGAAGATGTGCAGTTGCATCGATGGCGCGATGCCCCGGCCGCTGTCGCTGACACGCATCACTGCATCCGCGCCCTCGACGCCTGCAAAAAGCACGATGCGCCCACCGCGCGGCGTGTACTTGGCGGCGTTGATGAGCAAATTCGTCAGCACCTGCGCCAGCCGCGTCAGGTCGCCATCGATCCAGACCGGTTGCTCAGCCACCTGCCGCTCGAGTTGCTGCGCAGCCGCAACGATCATCGGAAGGCTGGCCTCCACCGCATGATCGACCACGGTCTGCAGGGCGATGCGCGAACGTTGCAGGGCCAGCTTGCCGGTGCTGATGCGCGAAACATCGAGCAGGTCATCGACCAGCCGCACCAGGTGCTGCAACTGGCGGTCCATCATCGCGTAAATGCCCTGGGCGGTGCTGCTGACGGCAGACATTTTTTGCAGTAGCAATACACCGTTGCGCAGTGGCGCCAACGGTCCGCGCAGTTCGTGGCCCAGCATCGCAATGAACTCGTCCTTGCGGCGGTCGGCGTCGCGCAGGGCCTGCTCGAGCTGGCGCATCGCCGTCACATCGTGCGTCACGCCGAGCACATGCTCAACGCTGCCATCGGCACTGAACTCGGGCACCAGCCGCGCCGAGAAGTGCTGGCGCCCGGCCACACCGTCCAAAGCGAACTCCAGCGACCGGGGCTGGCCGGCGTTGAAGACAAACTGCACCGCCTCGTCCCACTGCTCGACCAGCAGCGGCGGCATGTCGAGTTCGCGGTTGGTCTTGCCGATCAGCTCGGCCGGTGCGCGGCCGGTGATGCGGGTGATCGCGTTGTTGACGAAGACGTGGCGCAGCTGGCGGTCGAAGCGCGTCAGCAAGTCGGGCGAGTTGTCGGCCAGCCCGCGCAGCTCCCGCTCACGCAGGGCCAGCAGGCGGTTGCTCTCGCGCAGGTCGCGCGCCATCGTCCAGCGTTCGATGGCGTGCATCATCGCGCGTACCAGCGCCTGGGCGGTAAGCTGCGCCTTCGGCAGGTGATCTTGCGCACCGCAGCGCAGCACATGCCGCCCGAGCAACGGGTCGCTCGACCCGGTGAGCACGACCACCGGACACCGTACCGCGCCGTCGCTGCCGCAAATCGCGGCCAGCACTTCAGGTGCGTCCATGTCGGGCAGGTGGTAGTCGAGCAGCAGGCAATCGGGCGGGCCATCAGCCGCTTCAAGCACCGCTGCGATCGCCGCCGTGCCAAGCGCCGCTTCGCTAAATGCAAAGTGCAGGTCGGAACCGTTCAGCAGCAACCGCCGCTGCTCGGTACGGTCGTCGGCGCTGTCGTCAACGATCAGCACCCGCATGCGGTCGCGCTGCGGCGGCGCTGGGGCGATGGGGCCGGCGGTCACGGCAGCACGTGCCGGCTGGGCGGGGCGACAACCCGGTCGAGCCAGTAGCTGAGCACCGCCACCATGGATTCGAGGTGGTCGGTATGGCGCATCGGCTTCAGGTGGTAGGCGTTGGCACCGGCGCGGTAGCAATGCTCGAGATCGCGCGGGTTGGCCGAGGTGCTGATGATGACGACCGGGATCATCGCCAGGCTGGGGTTGCTCTTGATCAACCGTAACGTCTCACGGCCGTCCGTGCCGGGCAAGTTGAGGTCCATCATCACCAGCGCCGGAAGCGCGGCCCGCGGCTGTTGCTGCAGCAGCGCCAGGCAGGCATCACCGCTCAGCACGCGGGTCAGCCGCACGGGTGTGCTGCAGCGCATGACGGCCTGCTGCACGGTGTCGGCGTCCTCATCGGAGTCCTCGACCAGGATGAATTCGGGCAACTCGATCACCGCGAGGCCGACCGGCTGGGTTGGCTATCGCCGGCTGGCACCGAGAAGTAGAAGCAACTGCCCTGGCCCGGGGTCGACTCGACCCACACCTGGCCGCCACCGCGCTCGACCAGCTTCTTGACGATCGTCAGGCCGGCCCCGGTGCCGCCGCCGTAGTCGTCGCGGCCATGCAGCCGGCGGAACATCTTGAACACCTGGTCGATGTGGTGCGGCTCGATGCCGATGCCGTTGTCGCGCACGTACAGCACGGTCTGGTCGCGCGCAGCCGCCGGCCAGCCGGGGTGCGAGGCGCGTGCGGCAGACTCGTGCGGCGCCAGCCAGCCCAGCTCGATCGTCGTCGCCGCTTGCCGGTTGTATTTCAGCGCGTTCGACAGCAGGTTGGTGTAGATCTCGCGCAGCCGCACGCGATCGGCACGCACGCTGGGCAGCGGGCGCGGCACATCGAAGTGGGTCGGCTTGTCGCCTCTCCGTGCGGCGACCATCTCCACCGCCTCGTCCACGACCTCGCCGACGGCGCAGTCCTCGAGCTGCAGCTCGACCCGGCCGACTCGGGAGAAGTGCAGCAGCGAATCGAGCAGGCTGTCCATCCGCAGCGTCAGCCGGGTCAGGCCGGCCAGCCGCTGGTGGTTGGCGTCGTCGAACTGGCCGGCATTCTCGGCCAGCTGGTGGGCGTATTTGTGGATGCCACGCAGGGGCTCCTTCAGGTCGTGGCTGGCGACATAGGCAAAAGCGTCGAGTTCGTCGTTGCTGTGCGCCAGGTCGGCATTCAGCCCGGCCAGCTGGTCGGCACGGGCGACGATCAGCTCCATCATCAACATCCGAAAGCGCAGCGCGGCTTCAAGCTCTACCGCCAACCACGGCTTGCTGCGGCCGCGTACCGATTGGACGAACAGCTCGAAGCTGGCACGTGGCGCCAGGCGCGCGCCGTGCGGGCCGACGACGCTGGGCTTGTCGTCCGGGTTGCCGCCCCAGTGCACGTCCCGCGTCGTCTCGGGTCTGAACCACAGCACCAGGTTCTTCGCGCTGCGCGACAGCGCAATCGCCAACACACCGCTGGCCACGCCGGCAAACGCCAAGCCGGGCGGGTAAGGGATGGAGAGCTGGTCGGTGGCAAACAGCGGTCGGTCGCGCAACAGCATCTCGGGGCGCGCGGCCAGCCAATCGCGCAACGCGTCCAGGTCCGGTTCGGACGGCGTATTGCCGGCGCACCACCAGCGGTCGCGGTAGTAGAGCGCCGTGCCGCCGGTATCCAGGCCGTCCAGCAGCGTCGGCGGGCCGTCGAGCAGGGCTGCCAGCCCGCCTTCGGTGGCCGCCTGCGTCACCAGTTGCTGCTGCACGCTGTCGATGCGCTGGCGGTAGGCCGCGTGCTCGCGCTCCTCGGCCGCGGCGTGCTGCATCGAGACGATCTGTGCCAGCAACTCGCAAGCTGCGCGCAAGTCGTAAGGCATCACGAAGGGGCCGCTGTAGTGGTGGCCGGCAATCAGCCCCCAGAGCTTGTCATCACGGCGGATCGACAGCGTCAGCGTGGCCGCCACACCCATGTTGCGCAGGTACTCGGTGTACATCACCGACGGCCCGCGCAGGGCACAGTGCGTCATGGTCAGTGGTCGGCCGCTGTCGGGGTGGGTCAGCGGCACCAGTTCGGCCAGCCCGCCGTCGACATCGCGCAGCGGCCGGATCCAGGTCTGCCGAAAGATCTCGCGCGCCGGCTCGGGGATGTCCTGCGCCGGGTAGTGCAAGCCCAGCCACGGCGGCAGGTCGTCACGCTGGCGTTCGCTGACGACTTCACCATGGCCGTCCTCGTGGAAGCGGTAGACCATCACCCGGTCCAGGCCGGTCAACGCGCGGATCTCGGCACAGGCGATATCGCCGAGCGCGGCCAGCGTGGTGGCACGTTGCAACTGCCCGACGCTGCGCCGAATGAGCGCGTAGAAGTCGCGCCCTTCGTTGTCGTCGTGGCCGGTAACCTCGAACTCGAGCACCACCACGCCGTCGACGGTGTGAACGCTGGCGTCCAGCGCCAGGCCGGAGTGCAGCGCCGTATGCGTGAAGACATAGCTCGGGTTGCGGTCGATCTCCGGCTTTTGTAGCAGCGCTTGAAGTCTTGCCGCATGCACCGGGCCCACCAATTCGTGCAGCGGCCGGCCGAGCAGCGCAACGGGTGCGCTGCCCAGCACGTCGGCGCTGTTCTCGCTGACCTGGGCGATCGTCAGGTCGGCGATGCGCAGCACCAGCAGCGCGCCGTGCGACTGCACGCAGCCGGGGGTCTGCACTGGCTCGCTGTCACAGTCGGTCAGGCTGATGCCGAACCGCTTGGTGCTGTAGGCCTGGCCTTGCCAGGGCAGTGGCTGCGCCGGGGTCATGCCGTGTGGCCTCGGGAGCACCAGCGCCAAACACCGATAGAGGTGGCAAGCGCGGCGACTTCGGCGCCTACCTGCCGGCCGGCCTCAGCCTGGTTGCCGAATGCGCTGCGAAAAGAGCTCCACATTGGCCTGGTCCTTTGCTGGCAGCCGTCAGATAACGCCTATTCGTTGAACGTTAGCACATGGTGCTCAAAACGACGGGTTGTCCTGGATGCGCTCTTCAGGGATGTTCCAGCCCACCAGCGCCCCCACCAGGCTGCCGGCCGCGCCACCTGCACCGGCGCCGGCCAACGCCGCGGCGATCGGTCCGGCAACGACGAGGCCCAAACCCGGCAACACGAGGCTTGTGCCGATCGCCGCAACCGCTGCGGCGATGGCGCCGATCGCACCACCGATGCCAGCGCCGATGCCAGCACCCTCGGCCGCCTTGTTGCCGAGCTCGGTGTCGCGGCCACCCACGGCGCTGTCACCGCTGAACTGGCGCTTGCGCGTTTCGTCGGACATCACCAGGTTGATATCATCAGACTTGTAGTCCCGGTGGACCACGCCCTGGTAAGCGCACGACAGTTACCGTCGTGGCCTCAGCATCGGCAATACCGGTACACCTGCGGTGTGCTTCAGGCCGCGATGGCGTGCCGCTTTCTGCGGTCGACGGCCTCGATCTTCAGCATCTGGCGGTACTTGGTGACGGTGCGGCGGGCCACCACCAGCCCCTGCTGCGCGAGCTGCCGGGTGATGTCGGCATCGGACAGCGGGGCGTCCGGGCTCTCGGCGTCGATGATGTCCTTGAGCAAGCCGCGGATCGCAATGCCCGAACACGCCCCGCCGCTGACCGTGGACATGGCGCGGGAGAAAAAATACTTCAGCTCGAACACACCCGCAGGGGTGGCCATGTACTTGTTGTTGGTGACGCGTGAAACCGTGCTTTCGTGCACGCCCACTTCATCGGCGATCTGCTTCAGGCTCAGTGGCTTCATCGCCATCGCGCCGTACTCCAGAAAGTTCTGCTGTTTGCGGACGATGACATTGGCCACGTCCAGGATGGTCAGAAAGCGCTGCTCGACATTGCGCACCGTCCATCGGGCCTCGTTGAGATGGGCCGTCATCTCGGTGTTTTGCGCGCTGCGGTGGCGCTCGAACAGCGCTTCGTAAACCCGGTTCAGCCGAACCTTGGGCACCACCGCCGGGTTGAGCTGCACGGTCCACTGCCCACGCACCTTGCGCACGATGACGTCGGGCACCACGTACGACACCTGCGTCGCGCCGAAGCGCCACCCCGGCCGGGGGTCGAGCCGGCGGATCCTGTCGCACACCTCCTCGATGCGCGCCGGCGTCTGGTTCAGCGTGCGGGCCAGGCCTGCGACATCGCGCGCCGCCATCAACGGCAGGTGGTCGCACACGATGGTCCTGGCCAGCGCACGGGTGTCCGGGCAGGCGATGGCATGCAACTGCAGTTGCAGGCACTCGCCGACACTGCGTGCGGCCACACCATCAGGTTCCAGCGACTGGACGCGCCGCAATGCAATCTTCATTTCGGCCGATGTGGCAGGCGGATCGAGCTCGGCAACCTCGATGAGCTCTTCAAGCGGCGTGCGCAGGTAACCATCATCGTCCAGTGACTCGACGATGGTGCGGGCCAGCAGCAGGTCGCGCGGCGGCAGCGGCAGCAGGTTCAACTGCCCGTGCAGCTGCGTGGTCAGCGAAGTCTCCACCGCCATCCTGTCCAACGCCGACAGCCCGTCCGCCTCACCGCGTCGGGCCGCGCTGCCACCATCGGCGGACCACAAATCGCGGTCGCTCGCGTCGGCGCCATAGCACGGGTCATCGGTCCTACCGCCATCGTCCCGCTGTGTTGCATCATCGCCAGCGCCGCGCGCCAGGTCGTCAAACGCGTTTGCCGAATCCGCATCGGCGCCACCCTGGACAGGCGCATGCGTCGCGCTGAAGTCCAACCCGCCGTCAGGCAGCACTGGCGCGCTGGCTGCAGATTGCCCGAGGCCACTGGCGCCGATGCCGCCAGAGCCGTCGCCGCCCTCGTCGGTCTCCAGAAACGGGTTCTTGTCCAGCGCGTCGCGAACCAGGGCGGAGAAGTCCAGCGACGACATCTGCAGCAGCCGAACGGCGTGTTGCAGACGGGGTGACAGTGTCTGGCCCTGCCGGTGCTCGGCGCGCATGTCCATCATGGTCATTCAGCAACTCCTCGTTCGTGGGTTTGTTGGGGCTCTTCGGCGCAATGGCCGCCCCAGGTGCGCCGTGGCGTGTGCACTTGACAACGCAACACCCGTGCCGCACCTGGCCATACAGCTTGCATGCAGGCGTTTTGCCTTCGTCCCTGGGCGCGCAGCTTGCCGGCGCGGGCCGTGAGCGAAGAAAAGGCAGGCGGGCGCTTGTCCAGATTTACCGACCAGTGCCTGCTTGCGCATGAATTGCCGCAAACATTTCCGCGGCTGACCCAGGTCTGGGCCAGCGCTGAAGTTGATCCGGGCACGGCGATTGCCCCAATCAACCCACCCGTCACGCCAGTTTCGGCAATCCGATGGCCCACCCCACAACCGCCCTGAACGCCATGCTTGTGCATATTCGGCCCTTGGCCGCAGCAAGCTCAGTCCATGACCGCTGAAGCCTCGCGCAGTGCCGCCGGCGTTGCCTGGGTACCGCGCGTTTTGGAGGAGTTGCGCGCCAACAGTCCAGGTATTTACCCACCCCCACCCCAGGCCGACCTGCTCAAGGACAAACTGGCCAGCGAAGTTGCTGCGCCTGCCGCCGGGGTTGACGCACGGACGCCGGACACATCCGCCGCCATTGCCCGATGCGCAAGACCCCACCGCGCGCGGTTGACGCCGGCCGCACCCGGCACGACCGCGCCCCAGCCACGGCCTGGGCCGGGGTTGGTGACCCGCAGTTGAGGGGAGGAAGCAAGCCGCGGCTTCGGCTATCGTTGCACCTCGGTCGTTCGGCTCTGCGGTTTGGCACCGCAAAGCCGGTGCAAGCGTCTGACACCGCTGCAGCCGCAGCCCGCCGCCGGTCCTGATGAAGCCATGTCGATGTTCCCCTCGATCCGCTCCCGTGTGCTGTTTCTGGTGTTGGCCGTGCTGCTGCCGGGCATGCTCGGGGTGGCGTGGTTGATCGGCTCCACCTTCGATGCCGAACGTCAGGCCCACGAACGCACGCTGCGTGATACCGGGCGGGCGATTTCTCAGGTCATCGACGGCGAACTGCAGCGCCGCGCGACCATCGCCCGTGTCCTGTCGCAGTCAAGTTGGCTCGATGCGCCGGGGCCGGCCAGCAGCGAGCAGCTGGCCAACTTCGAGCAGCAGGCGCAGCGCGCGCTGGCGGGGCTGGACGGCTGGATCGAGCTGCGCAGCGCCGACCGGGTGCTGCTCGACACCCGCGGCCCTGCCTTCTCCGGCCGCGACGTGCCGGCCCACACGCTCGCGCAGCAGGTGCGCATCGAGACGCTGTGGGTGCCCCCCGCGGATAACTTGAGCCCCGACACCCTGCCTGCCACCGTGGCCCATGCGGCGATCGTGCAACCGGTGCAGCGCGACGAAGGCACGCTCTACGAGCTGGTGATCACCGTGCTGCCGGTGGAGATGCAGCGCATCGTCGATGCCCAGACGTTGACGCCGGGTTCGGTCGGCGCGGTGTTGGACAACCAAGGCAAGATCGTCGCTCGGTATCCCGGGGGTGCGGGCTACCTGGGTCGATTGGCCACCGCCGACTTGCGCCGCAGCTTGCAAGACAAGTCCGAGGCGTTGTTCGAGTCTGTGTCGCTGGACGGACAGCCGACCACCGTCTACTTCAGCCGTGCGCCGATGGGTTGGACATATGTGCTGGGCATGCCCACTGACGTTTATGCCGGCCGGCTGCCCGACACGGTGTTGCGCGTCGGCCTGGGCGCGCTGCTGCTGTTGGCGCTGGCCGTGGCCGGCGCGCTGTGGCTGGCGCGGCGCATCGTGCGGCCGGTGCAAGGCCTGAAGCAGGCCGTCGCCCAGCTGCAGAACGGCCAGCCGGTGCAAGTCCGCGCCACCGGCCTGGCCGAGTGCGACGAGGTCACCCTTGCGCTGGCGGCAGCCGGCAACGCCATCCGCCATGCCCGTGCAGACCTCGAGCGCGAGGTGGCCGACGCGGTAGCGCAAACCCGGTTGGCCGAGCAGCGGGCCGCCCAGGGCCAGCGCGTTGCCGCGGTGGGGCGACTGACCGCCGGGTTGGCGCACGACTTCAACAACCTGCTCGGCGTGATCAGCAACAGCGCCCACCTGATGCAGCGCCACCCCGCCGCGGCCGACCTGAAGATGCCGCTGGCCGCCACGCAGCGCGCGGTCCAGATGGGCAGCGATCTCACCCAGCACCTGCTGCGCTTTGCCGGCCGGCGGCCGCTGCGGCCACAACAGGTTGGGTTGGGGCTGGCCCTGCCCGAGTTGCAAGCGCTGCTGCGCAGCGTGCTGGGGCGGCGCGTCACGGTGGCGGTGCAGGTGGCACCCGGCACCGCCGCGGTGCATGTCGATGCCAGCGAACTGGAGCTGGCGTTGATCAGCCTGGCGTTGAACGCCCGCGACGCCATGCCCGACGGCGGGGAGCTGCGCCTGCGCGCGCGCAACGCCGATGCGCAAGACCTGGCCGACAGCCCCGGCCTGGGGCCCGGCCATTACGTGCTGATCAGCGTCGGTGACGACGGCCAGGGCATCGCACCCGAGCTTGCCGCGCATGCCTTCGAGCCCTTCTTCACGACCAAGGGCCCGGTCCATGCCAGCGGCCTGGGGCTGAGCCAGGTGTACGGCTTCTGCACCCAGGCCGGTGGTACTGCCCGGCTGCAAAGCACGCCAGGTCTGGGCACCACCGTGCTACTGCTGCTGCCTGCGGCCGGTGAGCCACCGGCGCTGGGCCGGACGCCAGCGCCGCCAGGTGAAGCGCATCAAGCGCTGCCGGGCTTAGACGATCGAGCGCCGGCAGGCGCCCGTGCCCATCCGCTGACCGCGCCCCGCATCACCGGCGCGCACGTGCTGCTGGTCGAAGACAACCAGGCCTTGGGCGACATCACGGCCGCGCTGCTGGCAGCGCACGGCGCGCGCGTGCAGCGGGCCGACGACGCGATGCAGGCGCTGCAGCTGATCGACGCGGGGGCGCACATCGACGTGGTGCTGTCCGACGTGATGATGCCCGGGACGATGGACGGTCTGGCGCTGGCCCGGCGGTTGCGTGCACTGCGGCCCAAGCTGCCAGTGGTGCTGATCACGGCCTTCAGCCAAAGCCTGGCCGGCGCCAGCGACGGTTTCAAGGTGCTGACCAAGCCCTGTCCGCAGGACGAACTGCTGCTTGCGCTGAATGAAGCGATCCGTACCCCGGCCGGCAGCAGCACCTGAGCTGCCCCCTGCGCTCGCTGAAGATCGGGTTGCGGCCGCAGCGTCGGACCTGCCTTTTGCCGGCCAGCCCTGACCGCAGCGCGCTGCCGGGCCGGGCCTGCCCGGACAGAGCCCAGGGCGGGGATGGCCAGCTGGCACGCTGATTGCATCAGGGTCAGCATGAACAGCCGATTGCTCGAAAGGGTCCTGCGCAACCGGTACGGCTTTGTCGCCGCCATCGGCGGGGCATTGCTGTTGATGGCCATGAACGAGGCCGCTTACCGGCACGCGCACCAGCGTCTGGTGGCCGGCATCGCGCTGACCGATGCGCGCATCCAGGCGGCCCAGACCCTGCAGTGGCTGACCGACGCCGAAACGGCCGTGCGCGGCCATGTCCTGACCGGCGACCGCGCGCAGCTGGCGCCCTACCGGCAGGCGCTGGCCCAACTGCCGGCAGTGCAGGACCGGGCCTTCGCGTTGATGCGCAGCGTCAACCCCGACCAGGCGTTTGAGGTGGCACGGCTGCAGCGGCTGCTGGACGACCGGCTTGCGGCCTTGGCCGTCGTTGTCGACCTGACAGCGCGCGAGCCGGCCGGGGCCCTGGCCGCTGCCGCTGCCGACGCCCGTCAGCAGCCCACCGCTACCCTGCGCGCCGCTTTCACCGAACTGCTAGACCGCGCAGCCTCGCTGCAGCAGGGCGCGCGCGACTCGATATATGGCGCCATGTCGCTGTCGCGTTGGACAGTTCACCTGCTCACGCTGCTGACCATGATCGGCCTCTACATCCACACCCGCCATCTGCAGACCGCGGACAAGCTGCGCCAGCATGCGCAGGCGCAACTGTCCGCCCAGGTGGCTGAACGCACGCTCGAGCTTCGCGACCTGGCCGGTCACCTGGTGATTGCGCGCGAAGACGAGCGCGGCCGCCTGGCCCGTGAATTGCACGACGAGCTGGGCGGGCTGTTCACCGCGATGAAGCTGCAAATCGTCCGGCTGCGCCGTCACGGCCAGGGCAGTGACGTCCTGCTGTCGGGGCTGCGCGCGGTCGAAGACCGCCTCAACGACGGCATCGCCTTCAAGCGCCGGGTGATCGAAAATCTGCGACCGTCGGCGCTGGAGCATTTCGGTCTGGTCGCCAGCCTCGGTCTGCTGTGCCGCGATGCGGCGCAATCGATGGGCATTGCGGTGCACGAAGACCTGGCGCTGGCGGCCCACGGCGCGCCCTCCGGTCTCACGCCAGAGGCCGAGCTCACGGTCTACCGGCTGGTACAAGAGTCGCTGACCAATATCGCCAAATACGCGGTGGCACAACAGGTGCGTGTGACAGTCCGGCAGCACGACGGCATGGTTCAGGTGCGGGTCGAGGACGACGGCCGCGGCTTCGATCCGCAGCGTGTTCCGGCAGGCCACCATGGCCTGTTGGGCATGCGCTACCGCGTCGAGTCAGACGGTGGCACGGTGCGTGTGCTGTCCACGCCCGGTCACGGCACCCGCATCGAGGCCACGCTGCGGCTGGCTGGCGACCGCAGCAACGCGCCGGCGCGCGTCCAGGCCCCGCAGGCGCCGCTGATGCCGCCGAACGCCCTCACGCCTTCGATAGCCAGACACCGACTCGGCGCGGGCGACGTATCGACGTAGACTGAACGGGTGGATTTCAAGCGAAAGCCAGCAAAAAACACTGGGTTCGGTCGGAGGAAACATGTCAGATGAAGTTCGGGTGGTGGTGGTGGATGACCATGTAGACGGCGCCGAGTCGCTGGCGCAGCTGCTGACGCTCAACGGGTATTGCGTCAAGACGGCCCACGATGGTGTCCAAGCCTGGGCGTTGATCGAAGCGTTTCAGCCGCTCTGCGTGCTGTTCGACATCAAGATGCCCGGCATCGACGGCGCTGAACTGTCGAGACGGTTGCGCGCACGCTACGGCGACGACATGGTGTTGATCGCGATCACCGGCGCGCCTGAAGACGACACGCAGGTGGTCGAAACATTCGCCCGGGTCGACTTCTACCTTCAAAAGCCGATCAGTCTGGCCAGGCTGCAGGTCGCGCTGCCACCGCTGGTTTGAGCCGTGCTCAATGCGGACGCGCGCGCGGCTGGCTCAGCAGGTCTGCCAGCACCGCGTGATCTACTCGCGTCACGCAGTGGATGTCCAACCGGCACCATTGCACTTGCGGCGGTCCTCGGCCTGTCCTCAACCCGTCATCGCAATGACCACAGTGCCCTGGCTCCAACTTTGGGCACGGAAGCGGCGGCACACTTCAAACACCGCCGCTGCCCCGGCGAGCCACCGCCGGGCAAGCGACCGACCCAGCGCGCCACTGACGTGGTGCGTCCGGGCAAGGTGCTTCTGGGTTCTGCTTGCGATACCCTACGCAGACGAGACCCAAACTCGGGCATCGGCGCCACCACGCCTCGACCATGACCCCACCCCCACGGCCGGCCGGCGACAGGCCGGCAGCACCGCGCGACATCTTGCTGGCCTTTGGCGTTTCGACAGCCCTGCTGTTGGCCAGCGGCTGGCTCAGCTGGCAGGCCGGCAGCGAAGTCGATGCTGCACTGCAAGCGCTGCGCCGGGCGCACGCCATGGAATCGGCCAGCAAGCGCGTGCTGACACTGGCCACCGATGCCGAGACCGACCAGCGCGGCTTCGTCATCACTGGTGACCGCAGGTACCTGCAGCCCTACGAAGCAGCCGACGCGCAGTTGGAAACCGCCCTCCAGGAATTGCAGCAAATGAGCGGCGACGATGTGATCGCCGCCCCGCGCGTTGCCGCGTTGGTGGCGGCGGCAGCCGCCGGACGGGACGGGTTGCGCCGGACTGTCACGGCGCGAATCGATGAGGGCTTTGAGGTGGCGCGCGCCACCGTCTTGTCCAATTTGAGCCAGCAGACGATGGGCGAGATGCGCAAGCAGGTCGCCGCGCTGACGGCCTTGGCCGGGTCGCGCGCATCCGCTGCGCTGGACAATACCCATGCACCGCAACGCCGCGCTGCAGCCGCCGGATGGGCCACCGCCGCGCTGGCATTGGGCGCCACGCTGGGGATGGTCGTGTTTGCCAGGCGCAACCGGCGCGTTGCCGCCCAGGTCGCTGCCGAACGCGAGCGGCTGCGATCGGTTGTCGATTCGATGCAGGCGTTTGTCGGTGTGTTGGCACCCGACGGCACCTTGATCGAAGCCAACGCCGCACCGCTGCGTGCCGTCGGCCTGCAGCGCGACGACGTCATCGGCCGCAAATTCTGGGACTGCCCCTGGTGGACATACGATCCGGCCGTGCAGCACCGCCAGCGCCAGGCCTTCGAGCGCGCCTGCGCTGGCGAGACCGTGCGTTTCGATGAGACCATTCACGTCAGGGACGAGGGCGGTCACGATGCACTGGCCGTCATCGACTACACGCTGCACCCCGTGTTCTCGGACGGGGTGCTGACGATGTTGGTGCCCTCGGCTGTCAACATCAGCGAGCGCGTTCAGGCCGAGCAGGCGCTGCGCGGCAGCGAAAGCCAGGCACGCGAGCGCGCCGAGGAAATGCAGGCGCTGATGGCGGCGGTGCCGGTGGCTGTGTGGACCGCGCGTGATCCGCTGTGCAAAGAGATCTTTGGCAACCCGCACTCGTACCAGCTGCTGGGTATGCAGCAGGACGCCAACGTCTCGGCCAGCGCGCCCGGCGGCCTGCCACAACGCCGGCCGTTCCAGGAGTTCCGCGATGGCCGGCGGCTGGACAGCCGCGAACTGCCGATGCAACGCGCTGCGCGCGAAGCCGTCGACGTGACCCTCGAGGAGATCAGCTTCGTCTTCGCCGATGGAGAGGTCAAGCATGTGCTGGGCAGCGCACGGCCACTGCGCGACGCAGACGGCAGGGTGCGGGGCGCCATCGCTGCCTTTGTCGAGATCACTGATTTCCGCCGCGCCCAGGAACAGCTGCGCCAGCGCGATCTGCAACTGCGTGAAGCCGACCGGCGCAAAGACGAGTTTCTGGCCATGCTGGCGCATGAGTTGCGCAACCCGTTGGCGCCGTTGAGCAACGGCTTGCAGCTGCTGCAGCAAACGAGCGACCCTGCTGTGGCCACCCGGGTGCGGGAGATGATGACGCGGCAACTCGTTCACATGGTGCGGTTGGTTGACGATCTGCTCGACGTCTCGCGCATCACCAGCGACAAGGTGGTGCTGCGGCTGGAGCGGTTGTCGCTGCGTAGGGCGGCCGAGCTGGCGGTCGAGTCGGCGCGCCCGCTGATCGAGGCCGCCGGGCACACGCTGGTGTGCGACTTCCCGGGCGAGGACCTGTGGGTGCTCGGCGACCTCAACCGGCTGGCCCAGGTAGTGGGCAACTTGCTGACCAACGCTGCCAAGTACACGCCACGGGATTTGCCTGGCCGCGGCCACATCACGCTGAGACTGCAGGCGTGCGACGACCAGGCCCTGATCAGCGTCAGCGACAACGGCCTGGGCATTCCGCCGGCCATGCTTGACGAGGTGTTTGGCATGTTCACCCAGGTCAACCGCACGCTCGACCGCGCACAAGGCGGGTTGGGCATCGGCCTGGCGCTGGTGAAGGCCCTGGTGCAGATGCACGGCGGAACCGTGGTCGCGGCCAGCGAAGGCGAAAGCCGCGGCAGCGTATTCACCGTGACCCTGCCCCTGCTGGGCCATGTCGAGGCGCCCGCACGCCGTGACCCGGTGTCTGCGCTTGCGCAAACTGCCGCCGCAAGCCGCATCCTGGTGGTTGACGACAACCGGGACGCCGCCGACTCGCTGGCTGCGCTGCTGGCCACCATGGGGCACACCACGCGCACGGCCTACAGCGGCCAGGCCGCACTGGCCGCTGCGCTCGACTTCGACCCCGACTGGGTGCTGCTGGACATCGGACTGCCTGACATGGATGGCCACGAGGTGGCACGCGCCCTGGCCGCGGACCCCCGACTGAGCCGCGCGCGCCGCGTCGCCGTCACCGGCTGGGGCAGCGATGCCGACCGCAAGCGCTCGCTGGCCGCCGGCTTCGTGCACCATCTGACCAAGCCGGTCGAGCCGGCGGCCTTGATCGGCTTGCTCGCCGGCACCCCCACCTGAAGCTGTCGGCAAAGCACGTGCCTGAGGCTTGCACGCCAGCTTCAACCTGATCAGGTGTGGGCATTGTCTGACACCAGATCAAGGCAATTGCCGATCACTCACCGCGCGGTGCGGACTTAAGGTTTGCTGTCTGCCCGCCGTGGGCTTGGACGAGGTCCCCAAACCATGAATCCCATCTCCAGCGTGAGTCCCGGCGGGGCCGCGGCAGAAAACGTCTTGAGCCTGCAAGCCAGACCTTGAGCATGCCCCAGGACAGCGCCATGTTGAACCGTTTGCAAGGGCCGCCCATGACACATCCGCGCCGTCGAGAAATCAAACGCCAGGACCCAAGCGCCCCGACTTTGGCAGTGTCGGCAGATGCCGGAGCGTTTCAGTGATGACACCCGGCCCGCAAGCTTCAATGCCCCATCCCGGTGGGTGGATGCAGCCTTGCCGCGTCCTTCAGACTTTTGTCGTGGAGGACAACCCGGTCATCCTCGACAACCTGGTGGCGACACTCGAAGAAATGACGCCGGTGCGGGTGGTCGGTCACGCTGCCGACGAGGCGACCGCATTGGCCCAACTTGCAGCGCGCCGCGGTGAAATTGAACTCGTCATTGTCGACATCTTCCTCAAATCAGGCTCGGGGCTGGGCGTGCTGCGCGCTGCGATGAATTCCAGCTTGCCGGCGCGGCGCGTCGTGCTCACCAACTTTGCCAGCCCCGACATGCGTGCGCAGTGCAAGGCCTTGGGTGCGGACTGCGTGTTCGACAAATCCAACGACCTGGATGAACTGATGGCTTTTTGTTGCCGTCTGGCAGAAGGTGGTTCAGAACGCTAGACAGACGCGCCATTGCGCCAGGGTTGTGCTGGCCGAATGGAATTAGCCTTACATCAGCGCCTGCGTCAGCAGCCACCCATGGGAAGATTGGGCCGAAACCTGGGGGCACGCGGCGAGTCGGCGGGCGGTGTTTGCCGGATGCAAAATGATATCGCCTCTCTTGAGCAGCACTGTAAATAACAACATGCCGTTCCGCAAAACCTTTGTCAACTCTCGCAAGATCAACGCTGCTTGCGGGCGTGGCGGATCAGGGTGCGTTGCGTCAGGTGTCGTGCCATGACAATAGAACCGCGCAGCGACCTTGTCGCCGATCGCCCAATCGCCGACATGCAAATCTTGATTGCAGACGACAGCCGGGACAGCGCGGACCTGCTGGCTGAGCTGATCAGGTTGGAACTGGGCTGCCAGGTCGCCACTGCATACGACGGACAGCAAGCAGCGGAGCTTTCGCTTTCCGCGCATTACGACGTGCTGATACTCGACCTGCAGATGCCGGGTCTGAGCGGTCTGGAAGTGGCAAGCGGCGTTAAATCAAGAGTTGGCCATCTCAAACCGCCCCTGCTGTTGGCCATGACCGGGCGCAGCGATCTTGCTGACGAATTGGCCGCCGTCGACGTCTGCTTCGATCGGGCATTTGCCAAGCCAATCGACTATGAAACGCTTCTGGGGACGCTGCGAACGCACTGGCAAGGCAGCAGCACCACCAGAGAGGCAGTGGAATTCAGGGTCTTCGAAACCTTGACGCAGGCAGCCCGTGAGATGCTGCCTTTGATGGCCGCGAAGAGTCAGCGATTGTCGTTTGACGCTGAGGGCCCCGAGCTCTTGCTGTTTGGTGACGAGGTGGCGGTGCATTCGGCTTTGTACCGGCTGATGTGTGGCGCAGCCGACCTGATGGAAAGCGGCATCGTCATGGTTGCAGCCCGATCCGTTGCCGCCGAGTGTGGTCTGCAGTTGCTCATTGTCAGCATCGCCGGCAACGTCCTGCTTGACTCGCCCCAGCGGAGGGATGACGTCCTGCAACGGCTGGGACTCGACATCGACACATCCTCGGCCTCGCAACGCGACGCTGGCGGCTTCATATTGGCCCGCGGTGTCTGCCCCAATTCAGGCGGCGCAGTGAGCTTTGCCAGCCACGCGAGAGAAGGCGTCCTGCTGCGGCTCGAATTGAGCGTTCGACCCGTCGAGTGCGAGCCACTGCCGAGGGCCGAGCGCGCGCAAGCGTGGATCGTCGATGAGCGCAGCGTCGAGCCGGCTGTGCTGGAGCGCCGCCTGCAGCGTCTGGGGTGGCGCGTCTGGCGTTTTGCTTCTCTGCTCGACGCTTCCAGGCACATCGGCGCCTCGCCAGACGACTGCCCTAACCTTTTTCTGGTCCGCGACGATCCGCCGGCCTCGAGGTCGGCGCTGGCGGCTCTGCAAAGCTGCTTGCCGGATCGAACGCGCTGCGTGCTGCTCGTCAGTGCAGGCTCTGCAGCGTTGGCCAAGCCCGGCACCCTGCTTGGCTGGGACTTGCGTGTCGAGCCGTTGAGCCCAGGCGACCTGACGCAGGCGTCGTTGCTCGCACTCGATGCCGAGTCTGGCAACGGCGGCCCCGCGACCGTCTCGCACAGCCTGCGCAGCCGCCGCAAGGTTCTGGTGGTGGATGACAACGAGGTCAACCGCATCATCGCGTGCGGACTGCTGGAGGTGCTGGGCTACGAGGTGGCGGCCGTGTGCGACGGGCTCGATGCCATCGAGCATTGCAAGCACGCGCCGCCCGACGTCGTGCTGATGGATATCAACATGCCGGTGCTCGGCGGCATCGACGCCAGTCGGCGCATCGTCGAGCTGCAGAAGACCGGCCGGATAGCGCCATTCGCGATCATTGTGGCGACCGCCGACGACGCCCATGAGACGAAAGCGCGCTCTTTTGAAGCCGGCGTCCGCGGCTATCTCTGCAAGCCACTTCGACTCGAGTTGATGCGTGACGAATTGCGTCGTGTCGGCGTGCCTGCTGCCGCTGTCTGACACGATCGAACGCTGTCGCGAGGATCATCAGCGGCCGGCTTAACCAGCAGCGCGAGCGCGAGGCAATGGTGGCGGATACCAGGCCGTGGCGACTGTCCGCCCCCTGGGGCAGCTAGACGGCAGCCAGCGGGTGTGCACTTCGCAAGTGGTGTAGGCGTTGGCCGACAAGCCATCGCGGCGTCGCCGCACGTGCGGCGCACGGGGTTGCTGCGAAGATTGCATTGACCGGCCCGAGCCGAGTCTTCAATCCACCCTCGAAGGAGCAACCATGAATTCCAACCAAGTCAAAGGCGCCATCAAGGACGCTGCTGGCAGTGTTCAACGCACTGCCGGTGAGGTCTTGAACAGCCCCACTCAGCAGGTCAAGGGCGCGGCCAAACAGGTCGAGGGCAAGACGCAGAAGAAGCTGGGCGATGCGCAGGAGCGTGTTGAAGACGCTGCCGATGACGTGCGGGAGACGAAGAGCCGGCCAACGCGCAAATAGCATTGATCTGTCTTGCGCGCGAGTTGGCTGGGTTGACAACTTCTCGACCGCGAGCCCCCATGCGTTGCCGCTGAATACCTGACCATCGGTACGGCAGCACCGTGTGAAAATCGCGGCGGCTTGCCAGCCCGGGCCCGCCAACTGGCCCATTCAGAACCGCGCCCACTGCGCGGTTTTTCATGTCAGTACCGGTCAAGGGAAAGACCATCCGCCATCGGGAAAATTTACAATCCGGGCCAGCACAATGTGACAACAAGCGCGGCCGGCAAGTAAAACACCGAGCAGCAAGCGACACGCC
Source organism: Burkholderiales bacterium (assembly GCA_038236495.1). Classification (GTDB taxonomy): domain Bacteria; phylum Pseudomonadota; class Gammaproteobacteria; order Burkholderiales; family Burkholderiaceae_C; genus Pseudaquabacterium. The sequence continues at coordinate 17,776 of JBBRZR010000001.1, read as the reverse complement.
TGACACCCGGAGACATGCGCTATGCCCCACGCCCTGGTCGTCGACGACGATGTCGACTCCGCTTTCTCGATGCGCGATCTCATCGCGGGCGAGAACTTCACGGTTGCAGTGGCCCACAACCTGCGTGACGCCCGACGGCAACTCATGCTGCAGGAACCCGATATCCTGCTTTTGGACCTGCGCCTGCCCGACGGCAACGGGATGGACCTGCTGTCCGACCCAGTGCTGGTCGCCAACAGCGAGGTGGTGCTGTGTACCGGCCACGCCAACCTGGAAACGTCGATCCAGGCACTGCGCCTGGGCGCAGCCGACTACCTGGTCAAACCCGTCAACCTGAAGCAGTTGCAGGGCGTGCTGTCGCGGATCATGAAGCCTGCGGCGTTGAGGGCCGAGGTCGCCGACCTGACCGCGCAGGTAGCCAGTAGCGGTCACTTCGGCCACCTGTGGGGCCAAAGCGCGGCCATGCACCGCATCTACGAGCAGATCAGTCGCGTGGCCGGCACCAGCGTGACCGTGTTCATCACTGGCGAGAGCGGCACGGGCAAGGAGGTCGTCGCCCAGACCGTCCACGATCTCAGCCGGCGCCGCAAGCGGCCTTTCCTGGCGGTCAACTGCGGTGCCATCAGCACCAACCTGATCGAAAGCGAGATCTTCGGCCACGAGAAGGGCAGTTTCACCGGCGCCGAACGCATGCACCCGGGCTTTTTCGAGCGCGCCAACGGCGGCACGCTGTTTCTGGACGAAATTACCGAAATGCCGTTGGAGCTGCAGGTCAAGCTGTTGCGGGTACTCGAAACAGGCCGCTTCATGCGCGTTGGCGGCACCACCAGCCAAGAGGCCGACGTGCGCATCGTCGCCGCGACCAACCGCGACCCGTTCCAGGCCGTGGCCGCCGGCAGGCTGCGCGAGGACTTGCTGTACCGGCTGAACGTGTTCCCGCTGGACCTGCCACCGCTGCGCGCCCGGTTGGAGGACGTGCCCTTGCTGGCACGCCACTTCCTGTCCGCGATCAGCGAGCAGGAAGGTCAGCCGCGCCGCTTCACGCCAGCGGCGCTGGCGCGCATGGGCCGCTACCACTGGCCGGGCAACGTGCGCGAACTGCGCAATGCGGTGCAACGCGCTTACGTGATGGCGCAGGGCGAACTGATCGACGAAAACTGGTTGCCCGGCACGCAGGTGGCACCGGAGATCAGCGGGCAGGCACTTGCACCGGGTCGAGCGATTCTGACCGTGCCCGCCCCGCCGCTTCCAGTTGCAAGGGTGGCCGCGGCGTCGGCCACGGCCACTGAGCCGCTCGATAGCATTACCCTGCCGATAGGTACCAGCCTGGCGCAGGCCGAGAAGCAGCTGATGCTGGCCACACTGCGCCACTACAACCACCACAAAGAACGCACTGCCGCGACATTGGGGGTGAGCCTGAAGACGCTGTACAACCGGCTCCGGGACTATGAGGCGGAGGCGGGCGCCCGGCAGGACAAGCCCGAGCAACCTTGATTTGGAAGTGCCTGCGGAAAACGCCATAGGCAGCCACGGACCAGCCCGACGGGCCGCTCGGGGTCTTCAGCCGTGGTGTTACCCGATCAAGAGGGACTGCCGCGCGTCCACGCCGCTGACGCCGGGCATCGAGATGTCGAGCAGCAGAACATCCGCCAACTCTTGCCCCACCACGTCCATCGCCTCGCTGGCGCAAGCGCATTCGGCCACGACACGCAGGTCGACATGCGCCGACAGATACTGGCGCAGTCCAGCGCGGATTGGCGGGTGGTCGTCGACGACAGCGATCCGGAGCATGGGGCCAACATGGCATTCGGCATGCCCGCTGTAAAGCGAGACACGGCCATCTGGCGGCCACTGTCGGCAATGGTGCCCCAAGGGTCAAAGGCGACGGCCCTCAGCGCCTGACCCACCCGCCACCGTGCAGGTGCCACTGCCCACCGCCGCCCTGCACCCAGCGGTGCGGCACCCAGCCGTAGCCGGGCCGCGCGCGCTCATAGTGGCCACCGACCCAGGCGTGCCGGCCGCCTGACCAACCCCAGTAGCCGGTAATCCACAGCGCACCGGCAAACGGCACGATCGGCACCACCTCGGCGTAGGGTGGTGGCGGCGGCATCGGGGCCACCTCGATCGGCACTTCGCCGCCGTCGTAGGCCTGCGGTGCATAGCCACGGTGCGCCGGCACCACCACGCAGCCGGGCAACAGCGACAGGCCCAGCACCGCGCCGATCAGCAGCAGCCCGGTGCGCACAGCGCTGAGCGGGCGGGCTTGGGCAGAGGTGGGCAGATGGGCAGGCATGGGGCGCTCCGGTGGTTAGGGGCAGCGCCGATGGCTGACCCGTCTGCCTGTTCAACGCGCCATGCCGGCCGCTGACGACAGGTTCACACAGCTTTACCGGCACCTGGGTCGGCGCAGTGCCCCGCTCTGGCCTGCGCCGGCGGCAGGGCCACGAGCCCTGGCAGCGCAGCGGCTGGCGACCTTTGGCATCCACCGCCCCGGCGGCGCAGCCCAGGGCGCGATCCCGCCTCAGCCGGGCAATGGCCACACCGCATCGCCGCCGACGAGGTAGAAGCGCCGATCCGGCGCGGCCTCGGCGATCCATCCGCCGGTGAACTCACCGAACGCTGGCAGGATCGCCTGCCGCAGGTCGCTCACGAAGCACGGCAACCGCAGGCTGTCGCGGCCACCGCCATGAATCCGGCGCGCCGGATGCAGATGGCCGGCGAGTACGAAGTGGGTGGGATGCGTTTGCGGGTGGTGACAGCAGGCGAACGGCCCCAGCAGGTGGGGCTCGTCGACGACATCGATGCGCAGCGCAGGTGGCGGGTCACCGGCGCGGCTGTCGTGGTTGCCGCGCACCAGCGTCATCGCGATCACGGCATGCCGTGCGCGCCAGCCGTCGAGTGCAGCCATCACGTGGGTTGTGCGGGCCGCCGCTGCATGCAGAAAGTCGCCGAGAAAAACGATGCGGTCCGGCGCATGCCGTGCGATCAAGCCATCGAGTCGCGCCAGGTTCTCTTGCGTTGTGCCGGGCGGTACCGGCTGGCCCAGGGCGCGGTAGGTGGCGGCCTTGCCGATATGCAGATCGGCGACGAACAACGTGCGGCCCGCTGGCCACCAGATCGCGCGCTCGGGCAACAGGTGCAGCGGTTCGTGGGCCCAATGGACCATGCAAGGTGGGGTTATCACGACGCGATTGGACCCGCAACGCTCAAAGCGGCGGCAAGGGCCGCGAGGGCTTGCGCGCACGGCGCGGCGGGCGCTTCGGGCACTTTGGGCGCTTTGGGCGCTTCGGGCTGGTGGCCTGCCCGAAGGCCAGCGTGCCCTTGACCTGCCCGACGCCGCCGACCGCGGGCGTGCCGCCCGCCGCCTTCTCCAACTGCGCGACCATGCGCGCAATGCGCGTCGCCACGCTCTCGGTCGAGAGCTTCTCGCGGAACATCTCGACCATCAGCGGAAACGCGAACGGTGTCGGTCGTGCCAGCACTTTGAGCACGAGGCGTTGCGCCGCCATCCGCGCCAGGCTGGCGCGCAACCGGTCGATGTCGAGCTCTTGCGCGAGCAGCTCCTGCTCGGCCTGCAGCAGCAGCTTGTTGGCCGGGTCGTACTTGCGGAACACCTCCCAGAACAGCGACGACGAGGCCTGCAGCTGCTTGGCGCTGCGCTGCTCGCCCGGGTAGCCCTGGAAGATCAGCCCGGACACCCGGGCGATCTCGCGAAAGCGGCGCTGCGCGAGCTCGCCAGCGTTCAGGCTGGCGAGCACCTCTTGCAGCAGCGCCGCGTCGTCGCCTGTGGAGTGCAACAGGCGCGGCAGCCAGGCAAGCCAGTCGATCGCGGTGGCGCTGAGCAGTTCGAAGCCATGGTCGTTGACCGTGATAGAGAACGTGCACGGCTCGATCTGCGCCGCGCGCCACGCGATCAGGCCCGCCAGCCCGAGGTGCACCGAGCGGCCCGCGAACGGGTACAGAAACAGGTGCGTGCCCTCGCGCGTGGTCAGCACTTCGGCAAGCAGGGTCTGCGGCGTCGGCAGCGCCGACCACTGCTGCTGGATGTCGAGCAGTGGTCGGACGCACTGCAACTCGGGCGTCTCGAAGCGCCCAACGCCCGCCAGCGCGAGCTGCTGCACGACCGCGTCGGCCAGCGTGCTCGACAACGACATGCGGCCGCCGCTCCAGCGCGGCACGGCGGCGCGCTGGGTCGTCGCACGGCGCACCCAGGCCGTCATCTCGCGGATGCGGATCAGCTCGAGCAGGCGTCCGCCGAACATGAAGCAGTCGCCCGGCTTCATGCGCGCGACGAAGCTCTCCTCGACGCTGCCCAGGCGCGCGCCGCCCTGCACCTGCACGGTGATGCTGGCATCGCTGACGATGGTGCCGATGTTCATGCGGTGGCGCCGCGCCAGCCGCGCATCGGGCACGCGCCAGACGCCTGCCGAATCCGGCACCGCGCGCTGATAGTCCGGATAGGCCGCGAGCGACGAGCCGCCTTGCGAGACGAAGGACAGGCACCAGTCCCAGCTTTCGCGCGACAAGCGCGCGTAGGCCGCCGTGCTGGTCACCTCGTCATACAGCGCGTCGGGCACGAAGCCGCCGCCGAGCGCCACCGTCACCAGATGCTGCACCAGCACGTCGAGCGGTTGTTCGGGTGAGCTGCGCGTCTCGATCTGTCCGGCCGCGATCGCAGCGCGCGCAGCGGCACCTTCGATGATCTCGAGGCTGTGCGTCGGCACCAGGGTGATGCGCGACGGCCGGCCCGGCGCGTGGCCGGACCGGCCGGCACGCTGCAGCAGGCGCGCAATCCCCTTGGGCGAGCCGATTTGCAGTACCCGCTCGACCGGCAGGAAGTCCACGCCCAGGTCCAGGCTGGAGGTGCAGACCACCGCCTTCAGCGTGCCGCTCTTGATCCCCAGCTCGACCCACTCGCGGACCTCGCGGTCGAGCGAGCCGTGGTGCAACGCGATCTGCCCGGCCCAGTCAGGCCGCGCTTCGAGCATCGCGTGGTACCAGATCTCCGATTGCGACCGCGTGTTGGTGAAGACCAGCGTGCTGCTGCTCGCGTCGATCTCGGTGATCACCTGCGGAAGCATCGTCAGCCCGAGGTGCCCGCCCCACGGGAAGCGGTCGGCACGGCCCGGCAGCAGCGAGTCGATCTGCAGCTTTTTTGGCAGCTCGCCCTGCACCAGCAGGCCGTCTTCTGCACCCAGCAACGCGCGCATCGCAGCGTCCAGATTGCCAAGCGTGGCCGACATGCCCCAGATGCACAGCCCGGCGTTCCAGCGCTTCAGCCGCGCCAGCCCGAGTTGCACCTGCACGCCGCGCTTGTTGCCCAGCAGTTCGTGCCATTCATCGACAACGACCAGGCGGATGCTGCCCAGCACGGCCTGCGCATCGGCGCGTGCCAGCAGCAACGACAGGCTCTCGGGGGTCGTCACCAGCACGGTCGGCAAGCGCCTGCCCTGCGCCGCGCGTTCGGCCGACCCGGTGTCGCCGCTGCGCGCGCCGGCGCTCCAAGGGCGGACGGGGAGGCCGAGCGCTGCCAGCGGCTGATGCAGCGCCCGCAAGGTGTCGGCAGCGAGGGCGCGCATCGGCGTCAGCCACAACACGGTGAGCGGCTGAGCAGCCTCGGGTCGCGTGGCGCCAGTCTTGCCGGAGGCAGGCACCGCGAAGGCGCGCAGCGCGCCCAGCCACACCGCATAGGTCTTGCCGGCGCCGGTGGTCGCGTGCAGCAGGCCGGACCGACCCGCGGCGATCGCCTGCCACACCGCTTGCTGGAAGCTGAACGGCTTCCAGCCGCGCTCTACAAACCAGGCGTCCAGCGCCCGTTTCGCGGTTGCCGATGCGGTGCTCATGCGGACGCTTCAAGCTCGCAGAAGACGAGGTAGTAAGGACAGGACATATCCATCGGCGCTGATTGCAGCACAGGCCCGATGACGCTGCCGGGCGCGTTGCGGATACCCCGGCAGGGGGCTTAGGATAGAAATTGCGCGACATAACCCTGGCAAGCCGGGGCCCGCTGTGCGGCGGGAGACGACCGAAAATGGCCATCCCGGGTTCGCTGACGTACAGACCTCGATCCCATCTTGGCCACAGACTGCGAACCTACTTTCTTGAACCTGCCTTTACCCGCCGCGTGGGTCAGGGTGATGGTTTGCCGTAAGGATCGTCATGACCTGGCTTGCCCTGGAACACAGCCCTGCCGTCTACCATGCGGACTTCGCCTTCTACGGCCTCGCCTCGGCCTCGATGGCGATCGCTTTGATGCGTTACAGCCCCGCCGGGATAAGCGGCGCCCTGCTGCTGTGGGCAGTGGCCGGCGCTGCGGCATGGACCCTGATCGAGTATGTTCTCCACCGCTACGTGCTGCACGGGATGCCCCCGTTCAAACGCTGGCACGCCGAGCATCATCTGCGCCCCTCGGCACTGATCGCATCGCCTACCGTGTTCAGTGCCGCGCTGTTCGGCACGCTGGCCGTACTGCCGGGGTGGTGGTTGCTTGGCGCGTGGCCGGCTTGCGCGCTGACCTTCGGCTTGGTGACAGGCTACCTGGCGTATGGGCTCACGCACCACGCCACACACCATCCGCCACCTTGGCTACGGGGCCGGAGCGCCTGGCTGCAGCGGCGCAGGCGCTGGCATGCGCTGCATCACGGTGCCGCTGCATCTGGCGGCGCCACCAAGCCAGGTCATTTTGGTGTGAGCAGCGGCCTCTGGGACCACGTCTTTGGTACCCAGGGTGGTGTCATGCCCAAGCGAGCAACGCCTGCGGGTCTGGACCACTGAACACCTGCGGGCAACGCGCCTGTTCCTGGCGGCCTGTGCGGCGTTCAAGCGTCACGGTCTGCCGCCGGGTTTGAAGCCCAGGATTTTCATGGCTTTCGCTAGGGTTTGCCTGCACTTCCAGTAGCCGGCCCAGGGGTCTTGCGCCTGGAACGACAAATGCTCGCGCGCAGTGGCGATGCCCCACTCGGCGCCGCTCTTGAGACGGGACAGGTCATCCCAGCAAACCGGCATCGACACGCCCAATCCGGGCCGGGCCCGCGCAGAAAACGCGGCGGCGGTGGTTGCGCCGTGGCCGTTTCGCAGACTGTCGATGAAGAGCTTTCCAATGCGATTCGCCGGGCCACTCTTGGCGACAAATCGGGAGGGAACCACCTGCGCCAAATGCGCCACGATGGCTTTTGAAAACCCATTGACCGTGTCGTAATCACTTTTTGCAGCGAGCGGCACGACCACATGCAACCCCTTGCCGCCTGAGGTCTTCAGGTAACTGTCGAGCTCGAGCTGTTCGAGTAAGCCGCGGACCAGGATGGCCGCGTCCTGCACGTGGTCCCATACCGTTCCTTCGCCCGGGTCCAAATCAAAAATCATCCGGTCGGGAAAATCGATTTTTTTCGCGATTGAATTCCAGGTGTGGAACTCGATGACGTTCATCTGCGCGGCGCCAGCCAGGCCCTGGGCGCTGACCACCTCGAGCATTGCGGCGTGTCCTGGCCAGAGCGCCGGGTTCATTTCAGTGACGCCCGGCATCGCTGTTCGCTCAGCATGCTTTTGAAAGAACAGATCGCCCCCGATGCCGGAGGGGCCGCGCACCAACGCGCAAGGACGGCCTTTCAGGTGGGGCAGCATGAAGGATGCCACCGACTCATAGTAACGAACGAGGTCGAGCTTGGTCAGTCCGGTTGACGCGTCGATGATCCGGTCGCCGTGGCTTACCTTGATGGCGCCGGCGCCGGCAGCCGCCGAGGCGCGCAGCGGCGCGGCCGACGCTGACATCATCGCGGTTTCAAGGCGAATCGTGCGGGGCGCTTTGTCCGACCGGAGGGCGATGTACGACCCGTGCCGTATTTGACCGGCGGGTGTGATTTCGGCGTACTCGACCTCGGCGATCAGCTTGGGCGTGACCCCATGCGCGGTACGTGCGCCGCGCTTTGACCAGCGGCCCGGCTGCGTGGCGCCGCCTGCGAACGGTACGCTACCGTTTTCGAGCTTCGCGAGCTTGATCTTGAGCGCTGCGGCTTCAGCACTGTCCCACCCGGTGCCCACACTGCCGGCCGACACGAGAACACCGTCGTCTCCGTACACGCCCAACAGCAAACTGCCAATCTGGGCAGACCCATCGCTGCGGTCGGTGTAGCCCGCGACGACAAACTCCTGGCGCAGCCTGCACTTGAACTTCAGCCAGGTCTCGGTGCGCCGTGACGAGTAGGGCGCGTCCGCGCGCTTGGCAATGAGCCCTTCGAGCTTGAGTTTGCAGGCCGACTCCAGGATAGAGGCTGGGTCGCCTGGAAAGTCTGCGCTGTACCTGACATGCTCGGTGGTCTTTTCGTCGAGAAACGCCTTCAACAGGCTGCGGCGCTCGACGAGTGCAAGTGCGCGCAGGTCGTAGCCCTCGAAGTAGGGCAGGTCGAACAAGAAGTAGTCGATGCCGTCTGAAGTCAGACTGCGGTCGAATGCTTTCTGCAGCTTGTTGAAGTTGGGCAGCCCGTTTTCATCCCGCATCACGACTTCGCCGTCAAGCCAGGCGGAGCCGATGCCAAGTGCCTCCAACTCAGCCACGAGTGCGGGCATCTTGCCCGACCAATCATGGCCGCCACGGGTCATGAGCGCGACCTTGCCGCTGTCGATACGCGCCATGATTCGGTAGCCGTCCAGCTTTATTTCAAAGCGCCAATCGCCCGATGAGGGAACCCCGGTCGCCAGCGTCGCCAGTTGGGGTCGCAACTGGTCTGGCAGCGGTGCCCTGACGGCGCCGGCGATTGAAGCCACCCCCTTGGTGTTGCATCGCCTCTTCTGGGCTGCGGCAGCAGCGCCGGTGGCGGCTTGCGCCTTGGGTGGCTTCGGGGTGACGCTGTCGGGCAGGGCTGTGACGACATCGAACACCGACTTTGGTCGGGCGAACACGTCACCCCGTTTCTTGAAAAGAAGCCACAGTTGCTGTTTATCGCCGGGCTTGGCGATGTTGACCAGCTCCCAAAGTCCCATCAGCTTTTGACCGTGCAAGGTGAACACCAACTTGCCTTTGGCCAGGCCTTCTGCCGGGTCGCCCACCGGCTGCCACGTGCCGTTGTCCCACACGATGACGGTGCCGGCGCCGTACTGTTTGGCTGGGATGGTTCCCTCGAACGTGGCATAGCTCAACGGATGGTCCTCGACCTGCACGGCGATGCGCTTGTCGGCAGGGTCGAAGCTGGGCCCTTTGGGCACGGCCCAAGACACCAGCACCCCTCCCAGCTCGAGCCGAAAATCGTAGTGCAAGCGGCCAGCGGCATGCTTTTGAACGACGAACGACAGTTTCTCGCCCGCCGCTGCCGGCGTCCCGCGCGGTTCGGCAGTGACGGCGAAGTCACGCTTTGCCCGGTAGCTGGCCAACGGACCCGAAAACGCTTCAGTCGCTTTTTTCAACATGGTTCGAGATTTTGAAAGACCAGGCGGTCGAGCGCTTGCGCAGCAGGGCGATCAGCTCATGACCCGTCGGCAGCTGCGCAGCGCCGGTACGCGTTGAAGTGCCGCAGTGCCCCTCTCCGGTCGCCCTGCCGCTCCAGCAGCAGGCCCAGGTTGTAGTGGGCGTCTGCAAAAGTGCCGTCGATCGCCAACACGCGCCGGTAAGCTGCGACGGCGTCGTCGAATCGGTGGAGGTCTTCCAGCGCAATCGCGTGATTGAAGTGGATGAGCGGATCATGGCCGACCTTGTCGACCGCACGTTCGTAGAGCTCGACCGCCTCGTCGCATCGGCTGGCCTCGCAGAACATGGCGCCCAAATTCAGATAGGCTGCAGCGCGGTCAGGGTTGGCAGCAATCGCCTGTCGATACGCAGCCTCTGCAGCCCCCCGGTCCGCCGCTTCTAGCGCCTCGCCCCGTTGAAACCAGTCGGTCGATGCCCGCGACGCGCGTGGTGCAGTTTTTGGAAATACCGACACGCTCCCCGCCAGGGTCGAGACATCGAAGTCCATCAGCAGCTGGCCAGATTCAGCCTGCCATTGTCCAGACCGGTCTCGTACCGCAACGTCAGCGCCGACGGCTGTGATGCGTAGGCCCGTCAGCGGAAGCCGCTGCGGCAAATCGGTCTTCAGTCTGGCCAGTGAACGCAAAAGTTTTCGGGGAGGAACACGGGCTTGTTGAAGCGTGAAGGCGGTGCGCAGCAGTATCAAGTCTTGAAACGAAAAGCGAAGCGCATTGCGCGGCCCGCGTTCTGGCGCAATGAAGCCGGCAGCGATGAGCCGTGTCACAGTCGTTCGAGAAAGCCCGAGCATCTCCTGGACGCGCTTCAGGCTGAAGGGTGCCTCGGGCGAGGTCGTCTTGCTCACTTCTTGGCGCGTGTGCGCACAGGCGGCGCAACGACTTCAGGCGCCACGGCAGGCGCCCGTTTCACGCCCTTGCGGCTCTTCGGCTCGGGCATCACGGTGACGTTCGAAGCGGGCTTCGCCGCAGCAGGTTTGGCCGCAGCGGCCACCGCGGAGGGCGGCTTCTTGGCCAAACTGGCCTGCAAGGCCGCCATGAGGTCAATGACCTGACCGCCCGTCGGCGCGGCCTCGGCGTGGCCAGAGGCCACGACTTCTCGGCCTGCAATCTTGGCGTCGATGGCCGTCAGCACACGAACCTTCTCTTCGTCCTTGAACTGTGTCGGGTCGTAGGACGGTTCCGAGATTTGGTCGATCAGTTGCAGCGCGAGCTGGAGCTCTGCTTTGGAGACATCTACCCGCTCGATGGCGAGCTCGCTGAACGAGCGTACCTCTTCGGCATAGAGCAGCTGTTGAAGCACCAGACCCTCGTCCGTAGGCCTCACCTGAACGACATACTGCTTTGCCTTCCAGGACCATTTGGCCAGCGCCGACTTGCCGCTGCTGCGCATGGCCTCCATCAACAGCGCGTAGGGCTTGCCACCACGTTTGTCGGGTGCAAGTAAATAGGCTTTGTCGTAGTAGCGCGGGTCGACCGACTTTTCGGGGACGAACGCCACGATTTCGATGACGTGATTGCTGCCCTCTTCGAGCTTCTTCAGCTCGTCGGCAGAGAACAGCACGAATTTGTCTTTCTCGACCTCATAGCCTTTCACCATGTCGGCGCGGGCCACGACGGTCTGGTCCTTCTCGGACACGTATTGCTGCTTGACGCGAGAGCCGTCCTTTGCCAAGAGATTGAACTTGATGCTGGCGGCGCTCTCGGTTGCCGCATAGAGCCGCACGGGGATGGACACCAAGCCGAAGCTCAAGTTCAGTGAGGCAATGGAACGTGCAGCCATGAGTTAGCTCTCCGGTCACCAACAACTCGATGGGCAATGGTACGGGTCGAAACTGCACTTGCCACCGCGCCGCTTGTAGGACGTCGCCGGGTTCGGGTGCCAGTGCCCGCCGGCCCAGCTGGTGTCTCATCCGTTGAACCCAGGCTGTCAATCCGGCGTCGCTGGGCAGCGTGGCCAAACTCGCAGACCGGCTGCGCCGTACAGCCCGCTCCGGGTTGCGTGGGTGCGCTGGCGAACCGACAAGCGAATTGCTCGCCGTTACGTTGATGCGTGGCACCAGACTTCAGAACGCCGAATGGGTGTTTGCCCCGACCTGAAAGGATAGCAATGCGCGCGAAAACCCGGTATGGCGGCCTGGGCCTGGGCCTGGTCCTCGTCAATGGGCTGGCGACTGCGGCCATTTCAGCGCAAGCGGCGGCCGTTGACCCCCACGTCATTGCCACACGGGGTTTGCCCCCCACCGTGCCGGCCTGCCAGACCTGCCATGGCGCGCTGGGCGAGGGGAACAAGACAGCGAGTTTTCCGCGGCTGGCGGGTCTCGGGCAAAGTTATCTGGCGGCACAACTCACTGCATTCGCGTCCGCAAGCCGGGCCAACCCGGTGATGCAGCCGATCGCAGCGGGCCTGTCGTTGGCGCAGCGAACCGCAATGGCAGCGTATTACGCGAGACTTGGCGGGCCGCAGCCGCTATCCGCTGGCGCGGCCGCCGACCCCCAGCCCACCCAGACCGGGCCATGGCTCGCCGCCCGGGGCAGATGGTCAGCCGACATCCCGGCCTGTTCTCAATGTCACGGCACGCAGGGACTGGGCGTCGGTGACTCGTTTCCGCCGCTCGCGGGTCAGCCCGCCGCCTACATCGCTGCCCAGTTGCAGTCGTGGAAACATGGCACGCGGCCGCCCGGCCCTCAATCGCTGATGCTGAAGATTGCGGCCAGGCTGTCTGACGACGATGTCGCTGCCGTAGCCGACTACTACGCCAGCTTGCCCGCTTCCGGCGCTGCGGTGGCCTTGCCCAGGAGCGCCAAGCCATGACGACCCGCCACCACATCACGTCGGTGACCCTCGCCGTGCTCGGCGCCTTCAGCCTGTTTGGCGGGTTCTGCGCGTCGGCGGCGAATCCGGCCCCCGCTGCAGCTGCGCATTCGGCGTCCTCGGCCGCGTCCTCATCTGTCACTGTTGCTGTCGCGACGAAGGCATTCGTGCCGCCGGCAGAGGCAATGATGCCCGAGGGCGAATTCGGGAAGGTCGTGAAGCGGGGCGAGCAGATCTTCCTGCACACCCGGCAAAACGCGGGCGCCTACGTCGGCAACAGCCTCGACTGCGCCAATTGCCACCTCGATGCAGGCCGCCGCGCGAACGCCGCGCCGCTGTGGGGAGCCTTCGTCTCGTACCCCGCATTTCGAAGCAAGGACGGCGCAGTGAGCACCTTCGCCGCACGCATCCAGGGCTGCTTTCGGTACAGCATGAACGGCAAGGCACCGCCGCTCGGCGACCCGGTGCTGGTCGCACTCGAGTCGTACGCCTATTGGCTTGCGAAAGGCGCGCCGGTCGGGACCAAGTTGCAAGGCACGGGCTACGCGAAGCTGGCGGCACCGGCACAGGCGGCGAACTTCGAGCGAGGCCGGCACATCTATGACGCCGACTGCGCCTTGTGCCACGGCCCGAACGGCCAGGGACAGACCAGCGGCGGGGCGCAGGCGTTTCCGCCGCTATGGGGGCCGCACTCCTTCAACTGGGGCGCCGGCATGCACCAGATCGGCAGCGCTGCAAGCTTCATCAGCGCCAACATGCCGCTGAGCCAGGGCGGCTCGCTGAGCGACCAGGATGCGTGGGATGTGGCCCTGTTCATGAACAGCCAGGATCGGCCGCAGGATCCCCGGTTCGAAGGGTCCATCGAAGCGACACGCAAGAAGTTCCACGACTCCCCGGATTCGATGTACGGCCGTGTCGTCAATGGTCATTTGCTGGGCAGCAACAAGCCCTGACATGGCAGGGTCAGCCTGCACGCTCAAGCCGCGCACGAAGCCGCCTCGGCCCTCAGTCCGGCACCATCACCTTGTCGGGCGTCATCGGCAGGCCGCGCGCGCGCCGGCCAGTCGCATGTTGAATCGCCCTGTGCTTGCGAAAGACGGATCGGTGGTGACGCCACTCGGCTCGATGGCCAACACGTCCAGCCCGTCTGGTGTATCACGCACCGGACTTCTGGCGACGTTCGACCATTTGGTGGCGGCCGTGCCGCGCCGAGCGGGGTGGCACGCAGATTGCCACGCAACGTGCGACGATTTCGTCCAATTTTTTTTGAAAGAAACTTATGCCCACCGCTGCCGCCCAAAAGTCACCCGCAAAAAAGACTGCATCGAAGACCCCTCCCCGCACCAGCGGGCCGCCTGACGCGGTGCGTCTCCTCACAGCAGACCACCGCGAGGTCAAGGCACTTTTTCAGGATTACCAGAAGCTGGTCGACCATGAAGTTGAAGTTGGCGAGAAGCAAGCGCTTGCGCAGCAGATCTGCACGTTGTTGACAGTGCACGCTACGGTAGAGGAGGAACTCTTCTACCCCGCTGTGGAGTCGGCGATCAAAGAGCCTGATCTTGTCGATGAAGCGACAGTCGAGCACGCCAGTGCGAAGGAGCTGATTGCACAAATCGAGTCTAGCGATCCGTCGGACAAGTTCTTTGATGCCAAGGTCAAGGTTCTCGGTGAGTACATCGACCATCATGTCAAAGAGGAGGAGGGCGAATTGTTCCCTCAATGCCGAAAGGCGAAGCTTGATTTGGTCGCAATGGGTGAACAGATCGCCCTGCGCAAGTCTGCATTGCTGGCCGCACTGGGCATGACCGAACGCGAAGAACCCTGAGCGGCACCGATCCCTGTCCAACGCCTTGCTCGCATCATTTGCAGACGCAGGCTGCAGTGACTTGGGTCACCCAAGACGGCACGTCCGCCGAAGTGGCCAGAGTGGCTGTTAAATAGAAGGGGTAAAACATGAAAGTTCCCGGACTGCTTTTCTCGGCCCTTATCGGCGCAGTTGCCAGTGCGCGGTCGATGACGCCCATGGCCAGCATCGCAGCAGCGCGGCTGTTGGGTCAGCGCACACCGGGGCGACTCGTGCTGCTGGACCGCCCGGTGTTCAAGCTCGGCGCCCTGGCGCTGGGCGTTGGTGAATTGTTCGGCGACAAGATGAAGACTGCGCCTGACCGCACCGCGTCTTTGGGACTGGTGGCGCGCGTCATGAGCGCAGGCATCGCCGGCGCTGCATTGGCTCCCCGTGGTCGTGAGCGGGCTGGCGCCATCACCGCGGTGGCAACTGCCCTGCCACTGGCCTACCTCACGCTGGCCGCGCGCAAGCGCGCCATGGCGCGCATCGGTCAAACCCGCAGCGGTTTGATCGAAGACGCGCTGATGGTCGGCGCAGGGGCGACGGTTGTGGCACTGTCGGTCAGGCCGAGAAGCGGTTTGTGATCTGATCGCACCGGGCATCGAGTCGTCGCCAAAGGCTGACCACAAGGCGCTGATCGCCATCACCGGCGCGCCTGAAGACGACAGTTAGTCGTGCGCCGGGGACAGGGCCTTCAGCGCAGCGCTGCGCAGTTGTCGCCCGTCCTCGGCCAGACCCCGCAAGCGGCGACGCAGCCAGGCCATCGGGTCGGCTCCGGGGTCGGTCGGCGGCAGGCGCATGAAGGTCTCGTTGATGTCGTCGGCCAGCACGGCGTCCTCCGGTGTCTGGCTGGTGCGGCCCGGCGGCGTTGTCGGCACTGCTGCAGCGCTGTCCAGCGTCTTCGGGTCCAGTGCAAGGTGCAGCGTGTCAAGCGTGTCGCGTAACGCCTGCCGGGTCTCGCCGGGGTGCAGGCGCTCGCCGCCCCGGCCGAGAATCAGCCGCACCACCGACAGCAGTGCCATCAGGCGTTGGCCGTGGTCGAGCAGCGCCGCGATGGCGGCCACCGGTACCTGCACTTGGCGCGGCTCGGCAGCGCTGCGTTGCAGCGTGCCGGCAAGGGCCTGCAGCGCGTCGTAGGCGCGGCGCCGTGCCAGCCGCGGTTCAACGGCATCCACCACGGGCCAGTGCAGCGCGTGGGCGGCGTAGTCGTCGATGGCGCCCAGCGCCAGGTGCACGGCAGCCGGCAGCTGCCGACGCTCCCAGGACGGCAGCACATAGCTGAAGGCCCAGGCCAGCAACACCCCGAGCAGCGTGTCGGCAACGCGTTCGGGCACTGCGAAGCCGGTGGCCGGATTGACCGCATGCGCCTGCAACAACGCCATCACGGTGGCGGCGCAGGCGGTCAGCCAGTAGCGGCGCAGCACGAAGGCATGGGCCGTGCCGACCGAGAGCAGGAAGATCGCGCCGAGCACGGGCGCTGAGTGCAGGCCCGCCAGCGCGACCACGACCATGCAGCCCAGCAGGGTGCCGCCGACCCGCGCATTGCGCCGGCTCAGCGTCTGCTCCAGGTTGCCGCGCAGCACCACCGCGACGCTCAGCACGAGCCAGTGCGGGTGCGACGCCCACGGCAGGGCACGGGCGATGAAATAGGCGCAGCCCAGTGCCAGTGCGGCGCGCACCGCGTGCCTGAGCACGGGTGAATGGCCATGCCACTGCGCGGCCAGCGCAGCCAGCGGCCAGCCTTCAGGCGCGACAAAGCGCGCAAGCTGAACTGGCGTGAGCGGCAGCAGCGGCGCGGTGCCACGCAGCAGTGCGCCGAGTGCGTCGACGCTGTCGCCCAGCGCACGCAGGCGCAAGCGCAGCGACGGCAACAGGCGGCGCCGCGGGTCGTCGTCGGCCAGGGGTGCGTCGGCGTAGTCGTCCGCGGCCCGCGCGGCGGGCATGGGGCCGGACGCCGGCACGCGCTGCTCGCGAAGCGCCGACGCCACCGCGTCGAGACCGCCGGCGATGGCACGCAGCGCATCCGCGGTCCGGCTGAGCAGCCAGCGGCTCGCGTTGTCGTGGCCGAGGCGGTCGATGTCGAGGCGGCTGGTGAGCAACTCGTCGCGCAGCTCGATCGTGCGCAACAACAGGGCCGCATCGCGCGGCGTGCGGCCGGCATGGGCGAAGGCGAAATCGCGCGCCTGCTGCAGGCGCTCGGCCAGTGCGGCCTCGGCTTGCACCCAGCCCCGCATCGCCTGGCGCTGCAGGTCGGGCAAGGGGCCGGCCACGCTGCTGAGCAACGCGGCGCGCGATCGCAGCAGGCCGGCTGCGGCGTCTACCGCCTCGGCCCCCATGAGCAGGCGGTAGCGACGCTGCAGCAGTGCGGAGCAGGCCAGCGCCCAAACCAGGTACGCAGCTGCGCCCGCGCCATGCCACGCTGCGCTGACGAGCAGCGTGCCGGGCTGGGGTGGCGCGGCCATCGAGAAGACGATAGACAGGATCGGCGCAAAAGCCACCGGCCCGGCGCGCGGACCCCAGGCCATCGCCATCATGGCGACGAACGCCACAGCGGCGATGCCGAAACCCAGCGCCACCGGGTGCGGTGTGAGCAGGCCCACCATCGATGCGCCGAGCACGCCCAGCAGCGCCGCTGCGCCGACACGGTAGGCAGTGCGGTGCGGCGGGTTGGGCAGGTCGGCCAGGCTCGCGCAGACGGCGCCACTGAGTGCGAGCTGCGCGAGCTGCGGGTTGCCCACCTGGGCGCCCAAGGCATGCACCACGCCAATGCCCGCCGCTACGGTCATGCCGTTGATCAGATAGGCGGGCAGTGCGCGCAGGGGCATCATGCGGTCGCATCCTGTGACGCCCGGATTGCCTTGCCGCCGCTGGGTCTGCCGGGTCCGTCGGATCCGCTGCGGGCGTTGTCGCAGCGTCGGCATGCAGGGCGCGCGGGCACAACCTGGGGTGCCGCACAGTGCGTCCCACTTTCGCACCGCCAGGCTTGCTTCATCATTGCCGCGGTCGAAGGCTCGGCGGTATTCAGCCGCCCATGCGCCTCAGGGGGCCTTCACTGTCAACCGGTTCTCGACCGACGCCACACCGTCGGTGCCGCGCGCCACCGCGGCGGCACGCTCGACGGCAGCCGCCGTTTCCTGCGTGCCGATCAGGGTGACGACGCCGTCCTTGCTGTCGACGTCGATCTGCATCGCCTTGACGTCGGCGGCGGTGAGCAAGGCAGTCTTGACCTTGGCCGTGAGCGCGCCGTTGTCGAGCTTGTCCTCCGCTTTGTTCAAGGCCTGGCTGGCGCCCGCCATCGCCTCTTTGGCCATCGCGCTGGCCGATGCGCTCAACGCCGGCATCGTTGGCGTGTTGTAGGTCGTCGTCGTCGTGGTGGTGGTGGTACCGCTCGGCGTTTCCTGGGTCGTGGTGGTCTTTTGGCAGCCGGCAAGCGGCAGGCCTAGGCCCACCGCGATGAGCGCCACGAATCCAGTGCGGCGATGAACGAAATCAGTTCCAGACGTCATGGAGGTCTCCGGTGCGGTGTGATGTGTAGCAATCCTGGCCGGATTATCGGGTGATCGGCAGGCAGGCAGGCGCGGCAGGTCGAGCTCCGCGTTGATCAAGGTTGATCGCACGACCGATCGCTTCGTGCAACGCGCCGGGTTGTCGACGGCCATGACCGG